>CALDLG010000001.1 GCA_937910785.1 uncultured Lachnospiraceae bacterium
ACTCGCCATCCGGGCTCGAATCGGGCTTTCCGGGACTTCCATGTCCCGAAATTGCCAGGTCTTGAACAGAATATTAAGAAAATCTCATATTCCTGCACAAGACCGCGGCGCGAATATTTTGTGCAATCTGCCTTTATCGTTTATTTAGCGCACCTTTTGACACCTGAACACCAATTGGAAAAAATTACCGGTCAGTCCGGCTCAAAGCTGATCATCTTCGTATCTTCCGTATATTCTCTCATATCGAGCGTACCGCTCTTTCCCTCCAGACTCGGAAGCATGTACTGAAGCCTCATAATTTTCTCATCGATGTCGTCACTGTCCCCCATCGCTACTCTCGCGTTCCCGAAAATAAGCGTCACCTGATAATCCGGTGAAAAATAGATCTTGTCCACCGGCAGGGAATATTTTTCCAGAAGCTGCGTAATGTTCAGGATGTCCTCAAAAACCTCCTCATTCTCCACCGGCAGCCGCTCATGCAGAACAATATGGGAAAGGCCAAGGCCGGTCACCTGCGGAATACCGGGCGTCATCTCCTCCGAAGCTTCCACGACAATGCCGTCCCTGTCAAAATAAATATATTGTCCAAGATAGGATATGTAACCGGCAACCGCCTTTTCATAGACGGTAATCCGTATCGTATCTTTTGCTTCCACCGTAATATCCATCATCTGGATAAAAGGAATGTTATCGATTCCCTTATCCCGGTATTTCAAAGACAGAAACAGAGAATTGTTTCCATACCTGCCCTCCATGACCATTGCCATAATCTCTTCGTTCGTATAATGGACATTGCCCTCCACATATACTGTGGTGACCGTATAATTTTCGACCACATAAAAATAACCGCCGATCAGCAGCACAAGCAGCAGGAAGAGGCCTGCGAAAAGAACAGTGAGCCTCTTTGCCCTGCTGAAATAAATCTTTGGTTCTTTCAGCTTCCGCTCCTCTTTTGTCCTGCCTGTTTGCACGAGCCGCAGATGAGAATTCTTTTTATTCGATTTTTTTACGGCCTTTTTAATGCTCATATCCTAATCCTTCAGCGGTCCTTTTCAGAAAAATCCGTCTTCCGGCACCTGACGCCGACATCCCGCAGGTCCTGACAGATGTCCTCATAACCTCTTTCGATGAAATGCCTGTTATATATGATGCTTCGTCCCTCTGCCGCACTTCCGGCCACGACAAGCGCCGCTCCGCCGCGCAGTTCTTCCGCTTCCAGGACGGCTCCTGTAAGCCGCCCGATGCCTGTAACACAGACGCGGTTCTCAAAACAGCAGATTCTGGCACCCATTTTACACAGCTGCGGCACGATGCGGAACCGGTTTTCAAAAATCGTCTCTTCCAGCACGCCGTCTCCCTCCGCCACCGTCATTGCCGCCAGAAAGGCGGACTGCAAATCCGTCGGAAAACCCGGATAAGTCTCCGTTTTCAGGACGGACGGCATCTTTCTTCTCCCTTTGCAGGTTATTAACATGCCCTCTTCGCTTTCCCGGATGCGAGCCCCCATATCGGATGCCGCCATCATAGCGGCTTTCATCTGCGAACAGGGCGCTTCCTTTAAGAAAATCTCCCCGCCGCTGCACAGACAGGCTGCCAGATAGGTCCCGGCCACGATCCGGTCTGCCGGAACCCGGTAAGAAACCGCATGCAGCCTTTCCACGCCGCGCACAATCAGCCTTCCGGTCCCCGCTCCCTGAATCTTTGCTCCCGCTTTCTGCAAAAACTCGCACAGGGCAAGGATCTCCGGCTCCTTTGCCGCATTTTCTATGACAGTGTCTCCTTTGGCAAGAACCGCCGCGAGCACGAGATTTTCCGTCGCTCCCACACTGACAAAAGGAAGTCTGTGCACCGCGCCGTTCAGTCCGGCCGTCTCCGCATCAAAGCCATCTTCCCGCTCGTTAATGACAACCCCCATTCTCCGCAGCCCCTGCAGATGCAGGTCGATAGGTCTCCTGCCGATAACACAGCCTCCCGGATACCGCATGCTGACATTTCCCGTACGGGCTAACAGCGCGCCGAGCAGCATGATGGAAGAACGCATCACAACGACGGAATCCGACGGCATGTCACACCCGGACACCCCGGAAGCATCCACTCTTAATGTATGTCCGTCCCTCTCTATGGTACAGCATAAGCTCTCCATCAGACGAAGCATATGATATACATCGCTGATCATCGGAACATTTTCAATTTCACAAACGCCGTTTATTAAAAGAGTAGCTGCCAAAATCGGCAGCACTGCATTTTTGGAGCCCTGTATCCTGATCTGACCTTCCAGACAGTTTCCACCATATATCTGAATCGCATCCATAGCAAAACCTCAAAGCAGATAATATATGACCTACTTTATCTATATGGAAAAAACTGCAAAAATTATCTTGTACTTATAAATCTTTTAAATGAATTCCTCTTGCCACGCTGAGCACCAGACCGATCTCCGTCAGCAGGAACATGACGGAGGTGCCTCCATAGCTGATAAAAGGAAGCGAAATTCCCGTATTGGGAATCGTATTCGTAACAACGGCTATGTTCAGAATTACCTGAATCGCGATATGTCCAAGAACGCCGACCACTAACAATGCGCCGAACAGATCCGGCGCATTGTTCGCAATAATCATAAAACGCCAGATCAGCATGATAAACATCAGAATGACCGCAATTGCTCCAAACAGTCCGAGTTCTTCACAGATGATGGAAAAGATCATATCGTTCTGCGCCTCCGGAATAAAGCCGAGCTTCTGCTTGCTGTTCCCAAGCCCCTTACCGAGGATGCCGCCGGAACCGATCGCATACAGCCCCTGCAGCGTCTGGAATCCTTTGCCGATGGCATAGGCTTCCGGATCTAACCAGGCAAGAATACGTCCGCCGCGGAATCCCAGATCCTCCGTTCCACCGCCCGATTCCGCCATTTTTACGATAATAAACACGGCAAGCGCCGCCACCACAAGCGTAACAAGCGCAAGAATCACAAATCTTTTATAATCCGGACAGGACACAAACAGCATCAGCACCGCAATTCCCATCACAATGATCGCGGAACTCAAATTGGAAGTAATCCGCCACAGCATGAGCGAAATCGGGACCGGAACGCACAGGACCAGAAAGAAACCCTTCCGCTGTCTGATGCCTTTTCCCATCTTATAAATCATGCTCGCCAGAAAGAGAATCATGCCAAGCTTCGCAATCTCCGCCGGCTGAACGGAAATACCGAAGACAACCAGCCATCTTTTGGCGCCATGCGATTCTCTTCCGAACGGAATGATTAACAGAATCAGAACAACGGAAACAATATAGCCCAGTGCCGCAAAACGCTCCCAGAAATGATACGGAATATTCGCCACAACGATCATTGCCACAATACCGACAGCCGTCGCGCCGAGCTGTTTCCTGAAATACCATGCGGAATCCCCGTCAAACTGCAGATTGGCCGAATAGGAACTGGTCGAATATACCATCACGAGCCCGAATCCAAGCAGAAATATAACGATAAACAGCAGCGTATAGTCCATATAATTCGCGATATTTGATTTTCTACGGGATGAACCTCTTTCCGCCACGCTTATAACTCCTTCAGATGATTTACATACTCTTTGAATTCTTTCCCTCGTACCTCATAATTGGGAAACATGCCCCAGCTCGCGCAGGCGGGGGACAAAAGCACCGCATCTCCGGGCTGTGCCTTTTCCACACAGATATCCAGAGCCTCCTCAAACCGATCCGCCAGAATAATATTTTCCATACCATGCGCTCTGGCACAGGCCGCAATCTTCTCCCTCGTTTCCCCGATCAGGACAAGACATTTTACCT
The DNA here is from genome assembly GCA_937910785.1 of uncultured Lachnospiraceae bacterium. Taxonomy (GTDB): domain Bacteria; phylum Bacillota; class Clostridia; order Lachnospirales; family Lachnospiraceae; genus UBA3282. Next base: position 3,808 of record CALDLG010000001.1, read on the forward strand.
TTCCGCCAAATGCCTCGATCCACGTATCGTATTCATTTTGTTTATCATAACCGCCTCCGATTAAAACCGTCGGCCTTGACATCGCCAAAATTCCCTGAATCGCCGCATCCGGATTGGTCGCTTTGGAATCGTTATAATAATCCACGCCCCGCTTCGATGCCACGAATTCGATGCGGTGTTCCACCGCCTTAAAATTCCGGACCGTCTCAAGAATCTCCTCCTCCGGTACGCCCATGGACTGCGCAATGGCAATGGCCGCCATGACATTTTCCACATTACAGATCCCGACCAGGTTCATTTCATGGATATTCATCAGCCTTCGGTGACGGCCCCCCTGCGCCTGACAAATCTCTTCCCCGTCCAGATACAGCCCGTCTTCCAGCTTCTGCGCCGAAGAATAATAAGTCACGCCGGCCGGACATTTCTCACCGAATGCTTTCGTATACGGATCTTCGTAATTCAGCACGCAGATATCATTTTTCGTCTGATTTTCCGCAATCCGCTCCTTTACCGCGACATAATTCTCCATCGTATGATGTCTGTTCAGATGATCCGGCGTAATATTCAGAATCGCCGAAACGTCCGGATGGAAGGTATGGATCGTTTCTAACTGAAAACTGCTGATCTCCGCTACCGTAACCGTATCCTCTGATGCGTTCTGCGCCGTCTTCGTATAAGGATTTCCGATATTGCCGACCACATCCACGCTCTGAAAATGCCTTTTCATGATTTCCCCGACCAGAGAAGTAGTAGTCGTCTTGCCGTTCGTTCCGGTAATCGCGATTACTTTTCCTCTGCCGAGCACATAAGCAAGCTCGATCTCACCCCAGATATCGATGCCCTGGCTGCGCAGTCCGTTCGCAAACGGCGTATCCACCGGCACGCCGGGGCTGAATACGGCTAACGTAATCTCCTCCTTTACTTCCTCCGGCAGACTGCCCGTAATGATCTCACACAGACAGCCTTCCGGCAGCTTTTTCTCTATATCCGCTTTTAAAAGCTTCTCGTTCCCGTCGTAAAGCACCGGACGGGCTCCCGCCTTATTCAGCGCCTCCACCGCCCCGATTCCGCTCAGACCCGCACCGACTACCAATACCTTTTTACCCTGAAATTCCATCTTCGTTTTCCTCTCTGAGCGATTTTAACCAAGTCCGATCAGCGCCACCAGACAAAGCAGCGCCGTCACAATCGAAAAAACCGCAACCACTCTTGTCTCCGACCAGCCGCATAGCTCAAAATGATGATGAATGGGCGACATTTTGAAAATACGCTTCCCGCCGGAAATTTTGAAATAAGACACCTGCAGAACAACCGACAGCACCTCGATCACATAGATAAAAGCCACGAGCGCCAGAAAAATCGGCATCTGCAGCATATAGGCCGTTGCCGCCACAAAGCCGCCAAGCGCCAGCGAGCCCGTATCTCCCATGAATACGCTCGCCGGATATACGTTAAACAGTAAAAACCCGAGCAATGCACCGACTACCGCACAGGTCACCGGCTCGATTCCGCTTTGTAAGCCGATTGCAACCACCGTAAAAAAAGTCGCGATCAAAACCGTCACGGAACTCGCAAGTCCGTCCAGTCCGTCCGTAAAATTTGCGCCATTCACCGTCCCGATCACGATAAAGAACAAAAAAGGAATGTTAAAAATGCCAAGATCAAGTGTTTTCCCCGGCATAAAAGGAATTTTCATCGCCAGCGAAACATCCGTATAATGCGTAATATAGTAAGCGAAAACTCCTGTTACCAGAATCTGCAGAGCCATCTTCTGCCAGGCCCGCAGCCCCATGGACCGCTTCAACACTACCTTAATATAGTCATCCAGAAAACCGATCAGTCCAAACCCCATCGTCACAAACAGAATCGGCATAATCCGCGGATAATCTTTTACATACAGGATCGAAGTCGCTACAATGCTGATCAGGATCAGTATACCGCCCATCGTTGGCGTCCCGTTCTTCTTCAGATGCTCCTTCGGGCCTTCATTTCTGACGGTCTGACCGACCTTCAGCCTTTTTAAAAAAGGAATCACCACAGGTCCCAGAATCACACTGATTGCAAAAGAAATGATCACCGACATCAAAATTGTAGCATCCATTCGTTATCTCCTTTCAGATACAGCTCCATTGAATCCGCTTCCAACAGAATCACCTCTGTTATTATAATCCATCTTTTCCAAATAAGGAAGAATATTTTCAAAAAGCTGTTTCACGACCGGCGCCGCAATCTGTCCGCCATAATAGGTTCCTTTCGGACGATTGATAATGCAGAGGGCTAATATTTCGGGGTCATCGGCCGGCGCAAATCCCAGAAATGAAGCGATGTACTCGCCGCTTCCTCTCGGCAGCGTCTGGCTCGTGGCCGTCTTGCCGCCGATGCGGTATCCCTCAATATAGGCATTTTTACCGCCTCCGTTCTCCACCACCTGCTCTAACAGATACTTCATCGTTTCCGATGTCTCTGCGGATACGACATTTTCCCGTACCGGATAGGCAAAGGACTCACTGCCGCTGCCGTCCGGATTGGCTACCCGCACGCCGAAATGGGGTGTTACACGCTTTCCCCCGTTTATAAAAGAAGAAACCGTCACTGCCAGCTGAATCGGCGTGATCTGAAAGGACTGCCCGAAGGAAATTGTCGCAAGCTCCACCATTCCGATATTTTCTTTTTTGTGCATGATCGTTCCCGCTTCTCCCGGCAGATCGATTCCCGTTCTGTCAAGCAGGCCAAACTGCTGAAAATACCGGTAATACAGATCCACTCCCAGCCGCAGGCCAACCGTCACAAAGACAGGGTTACAGGAGTTCATGGTCGCCTGCACGAAGTTCTCCGCTCCATGGCCAGCAACCTTATGACACCTGATGCGCCGGTCCTCCACCATCACATATCCCGGACAGTGAAATGTATCCTCCGTCGTCACAACCCCCGCTTCCAGCGCGGCCGCGGCCGTTACTGTCTTAAAGGTGGAACCCGGTTCGTAGGTGTCGTTGATACATCCGTTCCTCCACATGGCATTCAGAAGCTCCTGCTTCTTTTCCGCATCGGGGTCTTCTGCCTCCTGATCCTCCGGCAGCGTATAAGGATTATTCAAATCAAATTCCGGCACATTGACCATCGCCATGAGTTCCCCGTTCTGCGGATTCATCACGATAATCGAAACGCTCTGGGCCTGTTTTGTTTCCATCGTCTGCATGGCAAGCTGCGTCGCATAGCTTTGAATATTCATATCCAGACTGATATACAGATCTTTTCCATTGACGGGCTCGATGCGTTCCTCTCCGGCTTCCGGCACCTCAACGCCTTTTGCGTCCGTCACTGTAAGGATCATTCCCGGTTCTCCCTGCAGATATTCCTCGTAAATAACCTCCAGCCCGATAATTCCCTGATTATCTCCGCCGGTAAATCCCAGCACTTTGGAAGCCAGCGAATCATAAGGGTAATACCTCTTATAGTCTTCATCCACCTTTACGCCTGCAAGCTCATAAGCGCGGATCGTATCGCCCACGGATTTATCCACATTGCTTTTGATCTTTTCGATTGCGGTATATTTCTCCACACGTTTCCGCACATAATCCTCGGACAGCCCAAGCTCCTTCGACAAAACCGAAATTACCTGTTCCGCATCCTCAATCTGATTATGAATAACCGATATGGTACAGACGGTCCTGTTATCGGCAAGCACTTCTCCGTTCGCATCGATAATTCTGCCCCGTGCCGCCTTGATGCTGCGCTCTCTTTCATGCAGTTCCTTCGCCTTCTGCGTATAATACTCCGACTGAAAGACCATCAGATATACCAGTCTTCCGATCAGAATCATAAAAATTGCCAGGCAGACGAAAAAAACCGTAACCGTTTTACTCCGATGAAATGTTTTGTGAGAATAATCCGCTTCTCTCATCCTAAAAGAAAACCTCATAAAAGGTATTGATATAATTTATTACCGTTTTTATGAGGTTATTCGTATGAACTGTTACATTTCCACTTATATGCCGAAATCGTCATCGCCCTGCGGGTCATCGCTTCCTTCCGGCGGTTCTCCCACACCGGTTACCGGCATATCGCTTTCTCCTCCGACTACCGTACTTTCGCTGTTTACAACCGCACCGGTCTCCGGATCGACCAGATTTCCGTTATTGGGATCTTTCAGATAACCGGTTTCCGGATCTTCCGGAAAGTCCAGCCAGACATCCGTATCCACGGTCGGCTCCGGCTCGCCCTCTTCTTCCTCTCCGTCTTCCTCCGTTCCTTCTTCCGGCTGTTCTATCATGTTGATCTGCTGCTCCGCCAGCTCATCCCGCTCCGTATCGGACAGCTCCTCCGTCATGAAAATATTCAGATAAGGCAGCACCTCTGTCAGAATCTTCCGCACGATTCTGGTCGCGTACTTGGCATCATCCTGTACGGCCGCGTTCGGTCTGTCCACAACCACATAAATCGCGATCTGCGGATCGTCCGCAGGCGCATAGCCGAGAAAAGAAACCACATATTCATGATTTCCGCGAGGCAGAGTTTCCGCCGTTCCTGTCTTGCCGCCGATCATATAGCCTGCAGGCCTCGCCGTCTTTCCGGTTCCCTTCTCACCCGTCACCACGAGATTGCAGTATTCCAGTACCTTATCGCTTGTGGACTGGGAAACGGTCTGCTTCAATATTCTGGGCGTTATGTTCTCTACGATTGCCCCGTCGGAAGTCGTAATTCTGCTGACAACATGCGGCTCATAGTAATATCCTCCGTTGATCAGGGAGCAGAAGCCCGTGATCATCTGAATCATGGAAGCGTTAAATCCCTGCCCGAAGGAACAGGTGGCAAGCTCCGTCTGCCGGATATTGTCTTTATTGTATACAAGAGATGCCGTTCTGGACTCTCCTGCCAGGTCAATATTGGTCTTGAGTCCGAATCCGAACAGATGCTGATAATCGACGAATCTGTCCTTGCCAAGCTTAAACGCCACGTTCATCAGAACAACATTGCAGGAACGCTCGATTCCTTCCGCTATGGACAAATAACCGTCTCCGTAGATCTGATGGCATTTGATCTTATAATCGCCTACTTCCAGAAAGCCCTCACAGTTAAACTTTTCCTCTCCCGTAATGGCTCCGCATTCAAGCGCTGCCGCCACCGTAAAGGGCTTGGAAACAGAACCCGGTTCATAGGTATCCACGATGCAGAAATTCTTCCACAATGCATCCAGATGACGGTACATCGTTTCATCGTCCATTGCCGCGATCTTCTCCGCCGTCAGGTATTCTCCCGTTTTCTTCCACTCTTCATCCAGCTCCGGCATACCGATCAGGTTATCCGTATTCCTTGTATCGTTTAAATCATAATTCGGATAACTGGCCATTGCGAGAATATTGCCGGTATTCACCTCCATAATGATACAGCCGACATTATTCGCGCCGTTGCCGGGCCGGACGCCATCTGCGCCTTCCTTATTTTCCTCGTTAAATTCCAACAGATATTTTTCCACGATGCTTTGAATATTGCCGTCGATCGTCGTCTGGATATTATAACCGTCCACTGCCGGAATCGTCGTTCGCTGCAGATTGGAGTCGTCATTCAGATAGCCGTACCGCCGGCCGTTCGTTCCGCTCAGAATATCATTATAATATTCCTCCAGGCCATACTGCCCTTCGTTATCGCTCCTCGTAAAGCCGATCACATCACAGGCAAGCGAACCATTCGGATATTCCCTCTGATATTCATCCTCAAACCAGATGCCTTTGATATAGGGACCGATCTCCTCATCCTTCTGCATCTCTTTGAATTTCTCCACCAGTTCATATTCCTGACGCCTTGCCAGTACATAATAGGCAGAATCAGGATGCGATATGATATATTCCCTGACCATACCCGTATCGATGCCGAAAACCGTACGCAATGCATTCAGCGTCGGCTCCAGATTCTCCTCTTTATCCATCAGTACCTTCGTATCCAGTATCACGTTATATACCTTGTTACTGATCGCCAGAACGGTACCGTTCGCATCCAGTATTTCACCACGTTTAAAAGGTATTGTCACAGAATCATATTCCAACTGTGACAATACCTGTTTTTTATAGTCGTTTCCTTTATCCTTATTGATCAGGATCAGACGAATGCTCAGGCCGATGAAGGCTGTCAGTATCAGTAAAAACAATACCACCAGCTTCTTCTGCATCCTGGTTGTAAATCTGTCCGTTCGCTTCTGTCGTCTCTGTCTCATAGAAAACCCCACATATCCACATCCCGCAGACCGGCAGACACACGCTTTCCCAACCGGTATATCAGTCCGGGATTGCCGCTATCTGCTTTACATAATCGTTATTTTCGCTTTCAAAAACAACGATCTGTCCTTCCTCCGCGTACTTCATGCCAAGCTCCTGAATCGCAATTCTCCTGACCTCTTCCAGATCGATATTGCTCGTAATTCTGTTAAGCTCCTCATCATTGGCAATCTTTAAATCATTCAGTTCTCTTTCCAGTGTGGCAATGTGTTTGATGCTGTTCGTAATATCCGACTGCAGTTTGATATATCCGACCAGAATCCATCCTGTCGCAATCAGGGCAATGCTCAGAAACAAAACATAGCCCAGACTCATATGCTCCGCCTTTTCCCTGTTTTTTCTCGCTGTATTACTTAACTTCTTCTTGGGACTCTGCTCTATTTCTCTTGTAACGTCCAGCTTTCTGACCGCGCTTCCCTGTATATATCCGCTGTTTCGCGGCCTTCCGCTCTGCACGTTTCCCGACCGTCCGCCCTGTATCGATCCGCTGCTTCGCGGCCTTCCGTTCTGCACGCCTCCCGACCGTCCACCCGGTATCGATCTGCCGCTTCGCGCTCTTCCGCCCTGTATGCTTCCCGGACGGTTGTCCTGCATCGGTCTGCCGCTTTGCGGTCTTCTGCCCTGCATATTCCTGCCGGACGTTCTTTCCCGAACTGCCATATCTTTACATTCCTCTCATTTCCGATTTGGAGCCGCTTCCATGCGGTCCCTGTAAACTGCCTCCCCGCTCAAAAACTCTCAGCTTCGCGCTTTTGGCTCTTCTGTTTTCTTCCATTTCCTCCTCGGAAGGCAGAATCGGCTTTCTCGTTACTACCCTTCCCTTCGATACTCTGCCACAGGTACAGACCGGAAATTCCGGCGGGCAGATACAGGGATTCTCATTTTCCCGAAAAGCCGACTTGACGATTCGATCCTCCAGCGAATGAAAGGTGATGATACAGAGTCTTCCGCCCGGATTCAACATATCAATAAACTCATCCAGCGAATTTTTCAAAACCTCCAGTTCCCTGTTGCATTCGATCCGAATCGCCTGAAAAGTCCTTTTGGAAGGATGCCCTCCTTCTTTCCGCATTTTCGCGGGTATCGCCGCTTTAATGATCTCTGTCAGCTCCCCCGTCGTTTCAATGGGCCTGTCCTTCCTCGCCATAACAATATGCTTCGCAATATTTTTCGCAAATTTTTCTTCTCCGTAATCCCTGATAATGCGGTAAAGCTCCATTTCCGAACAGGTATTGACAATCTCTCTTGCGCTCACCGCCTGTCTTGTATCCATGCGCATGTCCAGCCGGGCATCATACTGATAGGAAAAGCCCCTGTCCGCCCGGTCCAGCTGATAAGAAGATACACCCAGATCGAGCACAATGCCGTCTACCTTTTCGATTCCGATACTTTTCAACACATTTGGGGCATTACAATAATTATCTCTGATAATCGTAACTTTCTCCTGAAAGGGAGCAAGCCTCTCTCCGGCGGCCAGAACGGCCTCTCCGTCCTGATCTATGCCGATCAGCCTGCCTGTCCCCGTCAGTCCGGAGGCGATGTGATAAGCATGACCGCCGCCTCCAAGTGTTCCATCTATGTAGATTCCGTCGGGTTTTACCCGCAGATTCTGTATTGTCTCTTCTAATAGAACCGATTTATGCTTAAATTCCATTCCGTTTCCTGTGTCCCTCTAAATACCAAGCCCAAGCTCAGCCATATGTTCCGCAATCTCGTCCATATCGTCATAAGCCGCCGTTGCTTCGAAGCGTTCTCTGCTCCAGATTTCAATCCTGCTTCCCACGCCGATCAGAACGACATCCTTATTCAATTCCGCAAATTCTCTCAGTACATTAGGCACCAGGATTCTTCCCTGTTTATCTACCTCTGCTTCTGCTGCTCCGGCCAGGAAAAAACGTACAAACTTTCTGGCATCTTTATTCGTAAGGGGCAGGGATTTCAGTTTTTCCTCAAATGCATTCCACTCCGCGTTATCATACACGAACAGACAGCCATCCAATCCCTTCGTTACCACAAA
>CALDLG010000002.1 GCA_937910785.1 uncultured Lachnospiraceae bacterium
ATTGAGCTTCTCACCCAAACGAAAATGTACTGTTCCTGTAAAAACACCTTCGGAGAGACGGAAAACACCGTGGTTTGCCCCGTATGCGCGGGATATCCCGGAACGCTTCCCGCAGTAAATAAAAGGGCGGCGGAGCTGGCGGTGCGGGCGGGACTTGCTTTTAATTGCAATATAAACAGGCGTTTTAAAATGTCGAGAAAGAATTATTTTTATCCCGACAATCCGCAGAACTATCAGATTTCTCAGCTGTATCTTCCGATCTGTCGAAACGGCGGCGTGGAGATCGAAACATCGGAAGGCGGAAAGAAGATTGTTGGAATTCATGAGATTCATATGGAAGAGGATGCCGGGAAGCTGCTTCACGACGAATGGGAGAACTGCTCTCTGGTGGATTATAACCGTTCCGGCGTTCCATTGATCGAGATTGTGTCCGAACCGGATATGCGCAGTGCGAAAGAGGTCATAGCCTATCTGGAAAAACTGCGTCTGATCATTCAATATCTTGGCGCCTCTGACTGCAAGCTGCAGGAGGGGTCCATGCGGGCCGATGTCAATCTGTCCGTGAGGGAAGCGGGTGCGGAAGCGCTTGGCACGAGAACAGAGATGAAGAATCTGAACTCCTTTAAGGCAATCATGCGCGCCATTGAGGGAGAAACGGAGCGTCAGATCGATTTGCTGGAAGACGGCAAAGAGGTTATTCAGGAGACGAGAAGATGGGATGACGCGAAAGGGGAATCTTACGCGATGCGGAGCAAGGAAGATGCGCAGGACTATCGCTATTTTCCTGATCCTGATCTGCCGCCTGTCGTTATCAGCGATACAATGCTGGAGGAACTGAGGAGCAGACAGCCGGAGTTTCGCGAGTCCAAAATGGCGCGTTACCGCGAAGAATACGGCATTCCCGAATACGACATTGATATGATCACGGGGACAAAGCGTATGGCCGATCTGTTTGAGGAGACATCCGCGATCTGCGGACAGCCCAAAAAGGTATCGAACTGGCTGATGGGAGAGACGATGCGTCTGATGAAGGAAAAAGCGGTGGATGCGGAAGACCTGCGTTTTTCTCCCGAAAATCTCGCGAAGCTGATCGCTCTTACCGACAGCAAAGCGATAAACGGGCAGACAGCAAAAGAAGTTTTTGAGGTGATGTTTGAAGAAAACATCGATCCGAAGAAATATGTGGAGGAAAAGGGGCTGAAAACGGTGCATGACGATGGGGCGCTCCGGAAGGCGGTGGAAGAGGTGATTGCCGCTAATCCGCAGTCTGTTGCGGATTACCGCGGGGGCAAAGAAAAAGCCCTCGGCTTTCTCGTCGGGCAGACGATGAAAGCCATGAAGGGCAAAGCGGATCCGGCAGCGGTTAATCAGGTGCTGCGGGAAAAACTTTCGGAGTAATGTTTCGGAAAGTCCGCGGGGAAGCGGCGCGTCATTCTTCCATCAGAAAATCCAGAAATTTGATAATCGTATCGAGGTGTTCGGTGGTGGCGGGGATTCCAAATACCGCCTCTGACGGATACCCCTGATAGGTCGTGTTATTTACTTTCAGGTATTCATAACAGCCTGCATTGATAATTTTGCTTTCTTCCGGGAGGCTGATTCCGACAAGAACGGGTTTTTCCATGGAAGAAGCGTCATGATGATCGATGATGTATTCGTCAGGGTTTGGCATTTCGTCTAACGGAACGAATGTATCGTCGCCGTCGGAATCAAAGGCCGCCGCATCCGTATAATAGAAACAGTCCCGGAACTTCTCAAGCGTTTCCGGCGGAAGGGCGGTTTCCAGATCGAGGTAAAATTCGCTCCGCGCCAGTTTCTCGAAGGTGGCGGTATCTGCGACGATGACATCGATCATGCCTGCGGAAGCCATGGCGACCAGCTTTTCCAGGCTGGACATTGAATAGTCCGTAAAATTATTGCTTGTAAAGATGAAGGAAGTATCGAAAACCACACTGTTTTCATCCGTATCGATACCGGCGTATTCCGCAAAGTCCACATCCCATGTCTGCTGATCCGTAATATAAGTATCCGAACTGATAAGAACACCGTAGAATGCGGGATCTTTGTTTGTGGCAAGCTGATAAATAAACATACCTGCCAGAGCAAGAACGCCGATAACCGCGAAGGTGTGTATTTTATAATAGTACCAGAAATATTCCAATTTGCCCTTCGGGCTCATATCTTTCATTTTCCGATGCTGTTCTCTGATTTCTCCATACAGGGATGATTGTGATGACATGGCGGATGCTCTCCTTTATCTGCTTTCAGTTTTTTTCCGAAAAATTATAAATAGAAATACTATAAAAATTATCATACTTTTTTCGGAAAATGATGTCAATGTGCGAAAAATGTATTTTTTATGAAAAAAGAATAAAAAATTGTAGTGCTTGCAACTTCTTTTAAATTGTTATATGATATCTTAAATGAAATAATTATCTCAAATAATGATCTGTGCGGACGAGCAGATGCGGGGGGCGGAGCGTGAGCACGGAAAGGAGTCATTAATGGTAAGTGAAACTTATGTGGAATGTCTTGTTGCAAGGAAATCATCCTTCGCAGTGCGTTTTCTGAAAACACTGCTCATCATGCTCACCGTATGCTTTGTGCTGATTGCCATGGCAGGTTTTGTTCCGGGCTTTCTGGTTGCGATCGGGACGGGGGTCGGCGCATATTTTGCTTATATGAATGCGGATCTTGAATACGAATATCTTTATCTGGATAAAGAGATCAATATCGATAAGGTCATGGCCAAGAGCAGGAGAAAGCGGATCGCTACCTATGATATACAGAGGATGGAAGTCCTGGCGCCGGTGAAATCCTATCATCTGGATGCGTTTAAAAATCGTGAAATGAAATCTGTCGATTACAGCTCCAGAATGGATGAACATAAAAAATATATGATGGTCTATGAGGGCAATCTGAAAATCTTTCTGGAGCCGAGTCCTGAAATGGTAAAGGCGATCCAGATGGTTGCTCCGCGTAAAGTATTTACGGACTAGAGGAAAATATACTGTCAGTTTTCGGGCTGGCAGTAATTTTATATTATTAAAACAAACCATATACAAAAAAGAAAAACAGGAGGAGAGAAAATGGGTCAGATTATTGGCGAAGGCATTACTTTTGATGATGTGCTCTTGGTACCGAGTTATTCACAGGTGATTCCCAATCAGGTAGACTTGACAACGTGGCTTACAAAAAAAATCAAACTGAACATCCCTATGATGAGTGCAGGCATGGATACGGTGACTGAGCACAGGATGGCGATCGCGATGGCCAGACAGGGCGGTATCGGCATCATACATAAGAATATGTCGATAGAGGCTCAGGCAGAAGAAGTTGACAAGGTGAAACGTTCTGAAAACGGCGTCATTACGGACCCCTTTTCTCTGACTCCGGAGCATACTCTGGCGGATGCGGATGCGCTGATGGCGAAGTTTCGGATTTCCGGCGTGCCGATTACGGAAGGCAGGAAGCTGGTAGGTATTATTACCAACCGCGATCTGAAGTTTGAAACAGATTTTTCCAAGAAGATCAAAGAGTCCATGACATCGGAAGGTCTGATTACGGCCAGAATAGGCATTACGCTGGAAGAGGCCAAACAGATTCTTGCAAAGGCGCGGAAAGAGAAACTGCCCATTGTGGATGACGATTATAATCTGGCAGGTCTGATTACCATTAAGGATATCGAGAAAACAATTAAATATCCGCTGGCGGCGAAGGACGAGCAGGGCAGACTGCTGTGCGGCGCGGGAGTCGGCATTACGGCGAATGTACTGGATCGGGTAGGGGCGCTGATCGATGCGAAGGTGGACGTTATTGTGCTCGATTCCGCTCATGGACATTCCGAGAATGTGCTTCATTGTGTGCGGATGATTAAGGAAAAATATCCGGACATTCAGGTAATCGCAGGAAATGTGGCGACGGGAGAAGGTACAAAAGCATTGATTGAGGCCGGTGCAGATGCCGTAAAGGTCGGTATCGGACCGGGGTCTATCTGTACGACACGTGTCGTTGCGGGAATCGGCGTGCCGCAGATTACGGCGATTATGAATGCCTATGAAGTGGCGAAGGGCTATGGAATTCCGATTATTGCCGATGGTGGTATCAAGTATTCGGGAGATATGACGAAGGCAATTGCGGCGGGCGGTAATGTCTGTATGATGGGCAGTATCTTTGCGGGCTGTGACGAGAGTCCGGGAACCTTTGAATTATATCAGGGAAGAAAATATAAAGTATACCGCGGCATGGGTTCCATTGCGGCGATGGAGAACGGAAGCAAGGACCGGTATTTCCAGTCGGACGCAAGAAAGCTTGTTCCGGAAGGCGTGGAAGGCCGCGTTGCCTATAAGGGTACGGTGGAAGACACCGTATTCCAGCTGATCGGAGGTATCCGTTCCGGTATGGGATACTGTGGAACGAAGACGGTAGAAGAACTGAAACAGAACGGCAGATTTATAAAGATCTCGGCGGCATCTTTGAAGGAAAGTCATCCGCATGATATTCATATTACCAAGGAGGCGCCGAATTACAGCGTAGATGAATAGAAGAACGCCTGAAATCATAGAATGGGCTGAAAGAAAGGTTGGTTATTGAGATATGCAGAGAGTTTCACTGGCGAAAGAACTGGCGGGGAATTCCTATCCGGGCAGAGGGATTGTGATCGGGAAGTCCGGAGATGGAAAATATGCGGTAACGGCCTATTTTATCATGGGCAGGAGCGTAAACAGCAGAAATCGTGTTTTTGTGACGGAAGGGGAAGGAATCCGGACGCAGGCATATGACCCTGCCAAACTGGAAGATCCAAGTCTTGTCATTTATGCACCTGTCAGAGTGCTCGGAAACAAGACGATCGTGACAAACGGCGATCAGACGGATACCATCTATGAGCTGATGGACAAACAGCAGACCTTCGAGCAGGCGCTTAGGACGCGGACCTTTGAACCGGACGGACCAAATTATACGCCCCGCATTTCCGGCATTATGCACATCGAAAACGGCGGCTATAACTACGCGATGTCCATCTTGAAAAGTAATCAGGGAGATCCTTCTTCCTGTCAGCGTTATACCTTTGCCTATGAAAATCCGAAGGCGGGAGAAGGGCATTTTATCCATACTTATATGGGTGATGGAAATCCGCTTCCGAGCTTTGAAGGAGAACCGACGCTGATCGGAATCGATGAAGATATTGATGGCTTTACGAAGATGATCTGGGAAAATCTGAATGAAGAAAACAAGGTTTCCCTTTTTGTCAGATACATCGAGATCGGAAGTGGAAAATACGAAACCCGCATTGTAAATAAGAATGTCTGAAACATGTGACGTGCCGTCACATGGCATTTTTCAGGCAGGCCTGCTTTGGGATCTGAGACTCCGCAGAGCGGCATTATGGAGGTTAGTGTATAATGAATGAATTAGAATTGAAATATGGTTGTAATCCGAATCAGAAACCGTCCAGGATTTTCATGGAGGGAGGCGGCGAACTGCCCATTAAGGTATTGAACGGAAAGCCGGGATATATCAATTTTCTGGATGCTTTTAACGGCTGGCAGCTTGTAAGGGAGCTGAAACAGGCGACCGGGCTTCCGGCGGCGGCTTCCTTTAAGCATGTGTCTCCCGCCGGAGCGGCGGTGGGACTTCCGTTGACGGATGTGGAGAAAAAAATTTACTGGGTAGATGATCTTGAGATGGAGTTTACGCCGCTTGCCAACGCCTATGCGAGAGCGAGGGGGGCGGACAGAATGTCCTCTTTCGGAGATTTCATTTCACTGTCGGATGTTTGCGACGAGGCGACTGCCAGAATTATCAAACGGGAAGTTTCCGACGGTGTCATCGCGCCGGGGTATGAGCCGGAGGCGTTGGAGATTTTAAAGGCGAAGAAAAAAGGAAACTATAATGTAATCGAGATCGATCCGACCTACGTTCCGGCACCAATTGAGGTAAAGCAGGTATTTGGCATCAGTTTTGAGCAGGGCAGGAACGAATTGAAGATTGACGATGATTTCTTCGGAAACGTAGTCACGAAGAATCGTGATATTCCGAAGCAGGCCCAAATTGATCTGGCTATCGCGATGATCACATTAAAATATACCCAGTCCAATTCGGTATGCTATGTCAAAGGCGGACAGGCGATCGGGATCGGCGCGGGACAGCAGTCCAGAATCCACTGTACCAGACTGGCCGGTTCCAAGGCGGATAACTGGTTTTTACGCCAGTCGCCGAAGGTGCTCGGTTTACAGTTTGCAGACGGGATCGGGCGGGCTGACAGAGACAATGCCATTGATCTGTATATCGGGGAGGACGATATGGATGTGCTTGCCGACGGCGTATGGCAGAAAACTTTTAGAGTAAAGCCTGAGAGATTTACGAGAGAAGAGAAAAGGGCATGGCTTGACCGGATGAGCGATGTTGCGCTCGGTTCCGACGCCTTTTTTCCATTTGGTGACAATATCGAGCGGGCTCATAAGAGCGGTGTAAAATATGTGGCACAGCCGGGAGGTTCCGTAAGAGATGACAATGTGATTGAGACCTGTGATAAATATGGCATGACCATGTGCTTTACGGGAATCAGACTGTTCCACCATTAATGGGTGAAGTGATTTGGACAGGGACTTATATACCGACAGAAGATCATATATTAAGGAAGCTCCGGCGCAGCAGCGACGCGTCGGAGCTTCCTTTAATCATATAGAATCGTCCGGTATCGCCCCTTTTGATCCGCTCGGCGGAATCTTACCCGGAATCGATGGATGATGCAAAAATGATGCAAAAATGATGAAACTTTGATGCAGAAAAAAGGTACAATCTGAGCCAGAGACTTCGATATGCCCTGCCACAGTATCAGGCAGCGGCAGGGATATCAGGGCAGAAGTCTATATGGAAAATACATAAATTGGAATAATTTTATGAAATTTGTGGAAACTAGTGTGATAAGAAACCATAGAAGCTTGCGCCGGCAGATGTGCCGGCCGGGAAAGGAAGATTGTATCATGTATACCGAGATGTATATCAGCGGAGAAGGAAAAAATAAAAGAAAGAAAATGCTGAAAGCGGGCGGCATCATTTTGTGGGTGCTGATGATCGGCGTGACCATGTTTTTTACGTTTCAGTCCGTTGTCATAGCCGGGTAAGCCATGCCGGAAGAGACATGAAGGCGCCGGAACGATATCAAAACGATTACCAAAGAGGACAGATGAAATGAAAAAGAAGAAATTATTGTTGGCCTGCCTGATTGCGGCGGCTTTGGCAGGGTGCGGAAATCATAACGGGAGCATGCCCCCGGATATAACGGAAAATACAACGGACCCGGATACGATGAAAGAAGAAATGAAGAGCGATGTACGGACGGCGCAAAACGGCAAAGAGGACGCAGAAGGGAACGGGAGCATGCTGTCTGGAACCGGGGAAGAAGCCGCGTTGCCGGAAAACAGTATGGAGGACGGTATGGAAGCGGAAACAGAGGGCAGCATATCGTCAGAAACGAAAAGCGGCACATCGTCTGAAGCGGAAGAAGCTACGGAGGGCGGCGCCGTTTCGGCATTTGTCTTTGGCGACCGTTCGACGATGGATAATCAGGCCGGCGGAAGGGAGCTTCCGATTTACTGTGTCGATACGGAGGAAAAGAAGGTTGCGCTCAGCTTTGATGCCGCCTGGGGAAACGAGGATACGGAAAAGATTCTGGCGATTTTGAAAGAGCACGATCTGCGGGTGACTTTTTTCATGACGGGCGGATGGGTGGAAAACTATCCCGATGATGTGAAGGCGATTCTGGAAGCGGGACATGATCTTGGAAACCACAGCGAGAATCATAAGAATATGAGCGAGCTGTCGGATGAGGAGAAACGGGAAGAGATCCTGTCGGTGCACCGGAAAGTAAAGGAGATTACGGGCTATGACATGTTTCTGTTCCGCCCTCCTTACGGCGATTATGACAATGCGCTGATCGATGTGTTAAAGGATTGCGAATACTATGCCATACAGTGGGATGTCGATTCCCTTGACTGGAAAAATGAGGGTGTGGACGCGATTCTTGAAACGGTGACGGAACATAAAAATCTCGGAAACGGGAGCATCATCCTCTGCCATAACGGTGCGGAGTATACGGCCCAGGCGCTGGATGAGCTGATCGACGGGCTGGAAGCGGAGGGTTATGCGATTGTGCCGGTTTCGGAGTTGATTTACAAAGATAATTATCATATGAACTATGAGGGAAGACAAATCAGGAATTGATGGGGAATGATAAGTGCCGCCATATCTGCCGGAGAGGCGGCCGTCCGTATGGATATACCGGACTGTCTGAGAGCATCCACTTTGGAGTGGGTGCTTTTTTTGCATGCAAAATACAACCGTCAGTTACTTCTGGCTGTTCGAAGTTTTGCCGGTAACCACTTTGATAATGGAAAGAATGATATCCTGCTCTTCATTAGAAGCGCGGTCCCATAACAGTTTCATCTGCAGTTCCCTGGTTTCCGGTTCCTGAGGCCGGGATTCATGGAGAAGGGCATCGATCGGCAGCTGAAAGCATTCGGACAGCAAAATCAGCTTTTCCAGAGTAACAGAGCGTTCTCCGCGTTCGATAAAGCCAATATAAGTGGTAGATACATTGATTTTTTCAGCAATCTGTTCCTGCGTTAAGCCGATCCGAATACGCTCTTCTCGAATGCGTCTGCCTAGTAATTTTCTGTCCATAAAATCTCCTATCTGCAAACTGTTATTTAATATTCTAACCTTAACAATCTGAAAATATAACTAACTGGAAGTTTAATAAAAACATAACTAATAGTTGCATTTCAAAGAAAAGATGATATAATGAATATGCAAATAAAAATCAGAGTCAGGAGGAATATTCAAGTGAAAAGTAAGAAAGTGCAAAAGGTATTGGCATTTACGCTTGCCGCAACCATGATGTTAGCGTCTGCTGTTACGGTATCCGCATCATCGGGCGGTTCTGCGGGCGTGACAGGATCGGCAGGGTCTGCGGGAGCCGTGGAATCAACCGAATCCGCAGGATCTTCTGAGTCGTCTGACGGTGGTTCCGGAAGTGTGGAAGAGACTGTAGAGACATTTGTTTCCGGCGCGAAGCTCGCGGTTGGCGGGCGGACACTGCAGACTACCGTTGCGGGCGCATATGCGGCAAAGTCTGTTGCAGGCGCTGCGGTTACGGCGCCTCTTGCGGAATTAAAGGCAAGTCTTGGGCTGACGGGATCTCAGACACCGTATATCATGCTTTTTGATACGGACCCGAAGAAGAGCAATCTGGCGATGAGCTGTGTGAATGCGGCGGTAGATGCATTGGGAGGCTCTCTTGTAACGACGCTGAACGTAGATCTTGGTGCAAAGGAGAACGGAAAGCGGGTAGCGCTTTCTAACGGCAGCACAGGTCTTGTAATCGGACTTCCGAAGAACGCGAATACGAGCAAGACATATTCTGTTGTATGCGTACAGCCGGGTGGTGTTGTTACAATCCTTCAGGATCAGGACTCTTCACCGGCAACCGTTACTTTTGAAATCAAAGCGGGCCTTGGTACCTATGGTATTGTAGCAAAATAAGTGGTTATGTCAGGAAGCGTACGTTTACCGAGACGGTTTTGCCGTCTCGGTAATGTTTGTATAATGGCGGCCGTTCTGTTTTGTTTTTATGGATTTCATATCGGCGGTATCTACGGTTTTTCTATTTTTCCTGATGAATTTGCGTATTGGTCATATGCTGCGGGAATGAGTGGTTATGACTGGTCGGGGATTACCTCGCTGGGATCTTATTATTCTTACGGTTACAGCCTGGTGCTTTTTCCGATTTTTGTTTTTTGTAAAAATGCGGTTACGGCTTACCGGATAGCGGTTGGGTGCAATTTTTTCTTTCTTTTTCTGGCATTTTGTTTCCTGACAGGAACAATGAAAAAGCTGATACCGGAAAAAAACAATCCGGTTGTATTGCTGTCAGGTCTGGCAGTTCTTTTTCCCGGCAATCTGTTTTACGCACAGATGACGATGACGGAAGCGCTTCTTTGCAGTCTGTATATTCTGACCGGCAGTATTTTGTGTTTTTATCTGGAAAGCAATCGCCTTTCGGCATTGCTGATGCTGATGCTGGCTCTGATGTATTTATATATTGTTCATATGCGGACCGTTGGCATCGTGATATCCGGCATTCTTGTGCTGGCGCTTCATATGCTGGCCGGTCAGGGAAAAAAACGGCATATACCGGTGGTTATAGCGGCTGCAGCAGCTCTTTTTGCGCTTTCGGGCATCGGGAAGAATCTGGCGGCAGCCGGCATGTTTGGAGGGATTCATCGGGAACTGGCTGCGGGAAATGACTATGCGGGGCAGATGGAAAAGCTGCGTTATATTCTGACGCCGGCAGGCTTCTATGACTTTCTGGTCGGCATATCAGGCAAGATTCTTTATCTGGGACTTGCGACGTACGGGTTGTTTTATTGGGGGATATACGCCCTGATGAAACAGGCGGGCAGGATGCTTCGAAACATCAGGCATCATGCCGCGGTGACCAGAGGGGAGCTGTTTGCGGCCTTTCTTCTGTTATCCGTGATAACGCAGATTCTGATCGCATCGGTTTATCTGCTGACGCTCGGTGAAGTGGATGATTATACTTACGGAAGATATAACGAATTCCTTCTTCCGTTTGTGATGGTTTTTGGAGCTTTTCTGTTGTGGAAAATGCGGACCCGGACCGTATGGAGCGTGACGGCTGTTCTTGCCCTCTTACAGCTGATCGTTACGGTGGGGGTGGTAAGGCAGATCGTGAATACGGGGACGGATATTTTTTACGGCTACTTTATGGTGGGAATCGGTTATTGGCATCGGGGTGAGGGCTTTGACGCCGTCCGTTTTTATGCGGAAGCTTATTTGTTCGGAGAGCTGCTTACGGTGTGCGTAACGGGACTGCTTCTGTTTATAAAAAGCGGCCGGAAAAAAGAATATCTGCTGTTTATTCTGATGGTGGCGGAGCTGCTGCTGGCAATGCGGGCCGACAGCATATATCTGCAGCCGTTTAAAAAGGCGGCTTTTCGCGACAGCCGGCTGGCGGAAAAAATTGTCGGTCTGCAGGGCGGCTGCCCGGAAAACGGAGCCGGAAATGCCGACGTCTGTGACAGGGCGGTTATTTATGTGGAAGGAAATACACGTCCCTATATTGGAATCCTCCAGTTTATGCTGCGGGACACGAAGATTCGGATTGTGGAGCGCGATAATTTTACCGTAAAAGACGGAGAGAACATAAAGGGCGGGGAGCTTCTGCTTCTGTCCTTCGACGATGAGCTGGTCGGGGAACTGGCAGGACAATATGATCACGAGGATATTTATGGGCATTTTGCCCTTTTCTATAACGACCAATAGCGGCGTTCATGGCATGGCGGTTGGTACGAAGCTGAAAATACAGACTGATAGAACAGGAAGGTTATGGATGATGGACAAAGCGATGACAGGGCATGGCAAGCATGTGAAATGGACAGTTCTGGCGGGAATCCTGCTGTTGATTCTGCTGCAGGCGTTTCCGGTAAGGGCTGCGGAGCAGGAAAAACAGGACGGAAGCGTTGGAGAAACGGTGACGGGAACTTTGCAGCAGACGATAAAGGCTGCGGAAATCAAAGAAGAACCGGATGTGGACTCCGATACCCTGACGAGATTAAAGAAAGGAACGGCGGTTATCGTTTACGGGGAACCACAGGATTCCTGGAGTAAGGTGGAATATCAGGGAACGACCGGATATATGGAGAGCAGCCGGCTGGAGATGTACAGCGTAGAGGCGACGGAAGAGCAGGGACAGGAATTTCAGATTGTCGAAGAGGAGATGATCAGAACCGTCGATGAGTACGAGCTGATACAGAAGGAGAAACGCAATTCCAGAATCTGGGGAACGGTTATCGTGATTCTGGTTATGGCCATTTTTGTGGTCGGAATTGTTTCCGCCCTCAGACAGTACCAAGAAGGAGAAAAGTGATGAAGGTAGTTATTTTAGCCGGCGGACTCGGAACACGAATCAGCGAAGAAAGTCATTTAAAGCCAAAGCCTATGATTGAGATCGGGGGAAAGCCGATCCTGTGGCATATCATGAAATTATATGGTTATTACGGATACAACGATTTTATAATCTGTGCCGGATACAAGCAGCACGTTATCAAGGAATGGTTTGCGGATTACTATCTGCACAATACGGATATCACTTTTGATTTAAAATCAAACAGCATGGAGGTGCATTCCAATTATTCGGAACCCTGGCGGGTGACGGTTGTCGATACGGGACTCAATACGATGACGGGCGGCCGCGTGAAGAGAATCCGGAAGTATGTCGGAGATGAGACCTTTATGCTGACATACGGCGACGGCGTGTCGGATATCAATATATCGGAGCTTCTGAAATTCCACAGGGAACATGGAAAATACTGCACGATGACGGCGACGAATATCGAGCAGCGGTTCGGCGTTCTGGAGATTGACGAAAAGAAGATGGTGGAAGGTTTCCGGGAAAAATCGGACTCCGACGGAAGCATGATCAATGTGGGCTTTATGGTTTGCGAACCGGAGGTCTTTGATTATATTGAAAACGACAGAACGGTATTGGAAAAGGCGCCTCTGGAAAAGCTGATCGGGGACGAGCAGCTGATGGCCTATCGCCATGACGGGTACTGGCAGTGCATGGATACGCTGCGGGAGAAGGAGAAGCTGGAGGATTTGTGGGAGAGGGGGAAAGCGCCATGGAAAGTATGGAATGCCTGAAAGATATCATGGAATTTTATCGCGGAAAAAAGGTGCTGATCACCGGACACACCGGCTTTAAGGGAACGTGGCTTTGCAAAATTCTGGTTGACGCCGGAGCAGAGGTGACCGGCTATGCGCTGGGGGCGCCGACCGATCCGAGTCTGTATGGACTCAGCGGAATTTCGGAGAAGATCCATGATGTGACCGGAGATATCCGCGACAGGGAACGGCTGTGGGAGGTTTTTGAAAGCACCCGGCCGGAAATCGTATTGCATCTTGCGGCTCAGCCGATTGTGAGAGCGTCATACCAGGACCCCTCCTACACCTATGAGACGAATGTTATGGGAACGGTAAATATTTGTGAATGTATTCGGAAAAGCACCTGCGTAAAATCTTTTTTAAACGTGACAACGGACAAGGTATATCTCAATAAGGAGTGGGAATGGGGATATCGCGAAAGCGATGCGCTGGACGGATACGATCCTTATTCCAACAGCAAATCCTGTTCCGAACTGGTGACGCACAGTTATATTAACTCCTTTTTTCAGGAACAGGGTATCGCGGTATCTACCGCAAGGGCCGGTAATGTGATCGGCGGCGGAGACTTCGCGCAGGACAGAATTATTCCTGACTGCATCAGGGCGGTTATGCGCGGGGATGAGATTATCGTGAGGAATCCGGATTCGGTCAGACCCTATCAGCATGTTCTGGAGCCCCTGTTTGCTTATCTGCTGATCGCCAGGAAACAGTACGAGGACCCTGCTTACGCGGATTTCTATAACGTGGGACCGGATGAGTGCGACTGTGTCACGACCGGTGAGCTGGTGACGATTTTCTGTAGTAAATGGGGAAAAAATCAGATCTGGATTAACAGGAGCGCGGGCGGACCGCACGAAGCGGGCTTTCTGAGGTTAGACTGTTCGAAGCTGAAACAGCGCCTGGGATGGAAACCCAAATGGCATATTGAGGAAGCGGTCGATATGACCTGTCAGTTTACGAGAGTATACGGGACGAGGGGCGATATCGAGCAGGAAATGGCAAGAGAAATAGAGGAATTTGTCCGTTAAACAAAAGCTTTGGCAAAATAAATGAAAAAATATCCGCAAGGCGGATAGATGGGAGAGAACATGTCGTACTGGAACAGTGAAGAGGATGCGAGAAAGCAGATCAGGGAGCTTGTTACACAATATTACAGGGATTATAAAAAACCTCTGCAGGAGAAGCCGTTTGTGGAAGGCAGCCGGATTCCCTATGCATCGAGGGTTTATGACGAAAAGGAAATGTGCGGTCTGGTGGACGCGGCGCTGGATTTCTGGCTGACGGCGGGAAGATTCACCGAAGAATTTGAGAAGAAATTCAGCGAGTATCTCGGCGTGAAATACTGCTCACTCGTGAATTCCGGTTCTTCGGCGAATCTGAATGCGTTTATGGCGCTTACTTCGCCCCTTCTCGGAGAGCGAAGGGTGAAAAGGGGAGATGAGATTATCACCGTTGCGGCAGGATTTCCAACGACCGTGACGCCGGCGGTTCAGTACGGCGCCATGCCGGTTTTCGTGGACGTGACGATTCCCCAGTACAATATCGACATCAGCAGGCTGGAAGATGCGCTGTCGGAGAAAACGAAGGCGGTTATGATTGCTCATACGCTTGGAAATCCTTTTGATCTGAAAGCGGTGAAAGAATTCTGTGACAGGCATGCGCTCTGGCTGGTAGAGGACAACTGCGATGCGCTTGGCTCCGAGTATTTTGCGGATGGACAACGGAGGCTTACGGGAACGATAGGCGATATCGGAACCTCCAGCTTTTATCCGCCGCATCACATGACGATGGGAGAGGGAGGCGCCGTTTATACGAACGACCCGTTACTGCATAAAGTGATTCGTTCCTTCCGCGACTGGGGAAGAGACTGCATCTGCCCGTCCGGCAGAGATAATCTGTGCGGCCATCGGTTTGACAGACAGTATGGAGAGCTGCCGGTCGGTTATGATCACAAGTATGTCTATTCTCATTTCGGTTATAACCTGAAGGCGACGGATTTACAGGCTGCGGTGGGATGCGCGCAGATCGAGAAATTTCCGGCGTTTGTGGAACGAAGGAGGCATAATTTCAACCGCCTGAAAGAAGGGCTGAAAGCGGCGGAGGACAGGCTGATTCTTCCGGAAGCGTGTGCGCATTCGAAACCGAGCTGGTTCGGATTTCTGATCACATGCAGGGAAGGAACGGACAGAAATCGAATCGTTCAATATGTGGAATCGAAAGGCATACAGACAAGGATGCTTTTTGCCGGAAATCTGACGAAGCACCCCTGCTTTGACGAGATGCGCAGAAGCGGGGAAGGATACCGCATTGCCGGTTCCCTGGAAAATACGGACAGGATCATGAGGGATTCTTTCTGGGTAGGCGTTTATCCGGGCATGACGGATGAGATGGTGGACTATATGGCGGCCGAAATCCGCAGCGCGGTAAGAATGTAAGGGGACAGGAGCTTCAATATAACCCCGGAATTTCGTGATAACCCGGAAAGGGAGAATTGCGGAAAGCGTGAATAGCAAATGACAGAAAGAGCTACGGGCTGAAAGGACATGGAATAAGAATGAAGGGACAGATACAG
The DNA here is from genome assembly GCA_937910785.1 of uncultured Lachnospiraceae bacterium. Classification (GTDB taxonomy): domain Bacteria; phylum Bacillota; class Clostridia; order Lachnospirales; family Lachnospiraceae; genus UBA3282. The sequence continues at coordinate 15,323 of CALDLG010000002.1, forward strand.
TTATTGGATTGCACCCTGCGCGACGGCGCATATATTGTCAATTCCGAATTCGGAATGCCGGCGATGAAAGGTATTATTAAGAAAATGCAGGATGCCAATGTCGATCTTGTGGAATGCGGCTGGCTGAAGGATGGAGAATATCGGGAAGGAACGACTTTCTATCATGTACCCTCCGATCTGGAAAGCTGTCTGACCGAAAAAAACAGTCATACGACCTATGTTGCGATGATCGACTGGGACAGATATTCTCTTGAGAATCTGCCGGTCTGTGACGGCCGGTCCATAGACGCGATACGCGTTGTTTTTCCACAGAATAAGTTCAGGGAAGGAATTGCACTGGGCAGAGTCATTCAGGAGAAAGGATATCAGGTATATTTTCAGGCAGCCAATACGCTTGGATACAGCGATGAGGAGCTGTGCGCGCTGGCGGAGGAGGTCAATCATGCCGCGCCGGTCTGCCTCTCCGTCGTAGATACCTTTGGCGCGATGTACGGGGAAGATCTGGAGCATATCGTATCGATTCTGGACAGTCATCTCGATAAGGATATCAGGCTGGGATTCCATTCCCATAATAACCAGCAGCTGTCTTTCGCGCTGACCATGCAGTTCGTGGAGCTGATGCAGCAAATGGAAAGAAGCTGTATCGTGGATTCCAGTCTGTGCGGAATGGGTCGGGGCGCGGGCAATGCGACGACGGAGCTTGTCGCTAATTTTCTGAACCGGAAATACGCGGGAAATTATGACATGAATGTTATACTCGATGCGATTGACACTTATATGCAGCATTTTCAGAGAAACTTCGAGTGGGGCTATTCCACGCCGTATTTTATCGCGGGAATGTACTGCACGCATGTGAATAACATCGCGTACCTTCTCGACAACCACCGGACAAGAGCGAGAGACATGCGTAATATTATCGGGTCGCTGTCTTCTGACGACCGGAAAAAATATGATTATGATCTTCTGGAAAGAAAATACCTCGATTACCAGAATAAGATGACAGATGACGAAGAAAATGTCAATAAATTAAAGAAAGACATAGGAGAGAGGGAAGTTCTGCTCCTTCTGCCAGGAAGAAGCGTCATAAAGGAAAAGGCGAAAATCGATGCGTACACAGCGGCGCATCATCCCGTCGTAATCGGGGTCAATGCGGTTTTTGACGGCTATTCCTATGACTATGTTTTCTTCAGCAACAAGGGCAGATACGAATACGCGCAGGAAATTTATCCGGAATTATTTGAGCGGTTTCCGAGAATCGTGGCCTCGAATATCAAGACCGTTCCGGAAGCACAGGAAATACTTGTAAACTTTAATTTACTGATAAAACGTGGCTGGAGTCATTTTGACAATTCGGGAATCATGTGCCTGCGCCTTTTAAACAGGCTGCATGTAACGAATGTATCGCTGGCCGGTTTCGATGGATTTGGAGGCGCCCACGACGAAAACTATGCGGATGCGTCCCTGCCCTATATCGATCCCGGTAAGGATTGGGAAGATCTGAATGCGGAAATAAAGGATATGCTGTCGGATTTCAAAAACATGACAAATGACTTTATGAAGATCCGCTTTCTGACGGAAAGCAGATTCGAACTTTCCGATCAATGAGAACTTCACATGCTGAGAAAGGAAGCGGAAGAAAAGATGATAAAGGTATCGGATTATATAATCAGAAGGCTGGAGGAAACAGGGGCAAAGCATATGTTCATGATTCCCGGCGGAGGCGCGATGCACCTGAATGATTCGCTCGGAAAGAGCGGCAAAATACAGTATGTCTGCTGCCTGCATGAACAGGCATGCGCGATCGCGGCGGAAGCCTATGCCAGAGTGACGAATCAGATCGGGCTGCTGATGGTGACAACGGGGCCCGGAGGAACCAACGCCCTCACAGGCGTAGCGGGGGCGTATCTGGAATCCGCGCCGGTGTTCGTGGTGTCAGGTCAGGTGAAACGGGCGGATATGATCAACGGGCAGGGAATCAGACAACAGGGAATGCAGGAGCTCGATATTATTTCCGTTGTAAAGCCGATTACGAAGTACGCGGCGCTGGTGGATGATCCGCAGATGGTCAGGTATCATCTGGAACGCGCCCTGTATGAAGCGACGCATGGAAGAAAAGGCCCTGTATGGCTGGATATTCCGTTAGACATACAGGCGATGATGGTGGATGAAGAGAAGCTGCCCGGATATGTGCCGGCGGTCATGCCGGAGAAGAGCACCTGTCTGGAGAAACAGGCATTACGGGTGATCGATCTGCTTAATGGTGCCAGGAGACCGGTTCTTCTGGCTGGAAACGGCATACGGCTGGCGGATGGAATCGGGGAATTTCAGGAATTGATAAAGATCTTAAAGATTCCTGTGCTCACCACATGGAATGGAATTGATCTGATTGAGGAAACCAATCCGCTTTACTACGGAAGGCCGGGCGGGCTGGGACACCGGTATGCCAATTTCATGCAGCAGAATTCGGATTTCTTCCTGAGCATCGGCGCGAGGCTGAATCTGCTGCAGACAGGGTACAACTTCGACGGCTTTGCCAGAGCCGCCACCAAAGTGATGGTGGACATCGATAACGCAGAACTGCATAAAATCAATGTACGTCCTGACGTGGCGGTCTGTGCGGATGCCCGCGAATTCATCGGGCTGCTTTTAAAGAACAGAGACCGAATTGTGTCAAAAGACAGAACGGAATGGTTTGCGTACGGCGACAGGATGAAGGCGAAATATCCCATCGTACAGCCTGCATACAGGGAAGAGAAGGAGCCTGCCAATACTTATGTTTTGTTGGATCATCTGACGGAACAGATGACAGAGGAAGATCTCTATGTAGCCGGAAGTTCGGGAAGCTGCATCGATATTTCCATGCAGACCTTCCGGGTGAAAAAAGGGCAGCGGGTATTTACGACAAAGGGGCTGGCATCCATGGGATACGGACTGCCGTCCACCATAGGCGCCTGTCTGGCATCCGGCGGAAAAAGGACTGTCTGTGTAAACGGGGACGGCGGTTTTCAGATGAATATTCAGGAACTGCAGACGTTGAAACGTCTGGGGCTTCCCATTAAGATATTTGTTCTCGGAAATGGAGGATACGGGGCTATTTATGGAACACAGACGAATCTGTTTGCGGGACATCTGGTAGCATGTAATGAGCAGTCGGATCTGACGATGCCCGATACGGCATCCGTTGCGCAGGCATATGGCCTGAGGACGGTCAGAATCAGAAATAACAGAGAGATTGAAGCGGGCGTACGGGAAACACTGGCGGGAAACGATCCGGTGATCTGCGATGTGCGGGTTCCGATTGACTTAAAGGTATTTCCCAAGCAGATATCTTATAAACGTTCTGACGGGCAGATGGAATCCCTGCCATTAGAGTACATGAATCCGATGCTGGAAGAGGACGAGTTCCTGGAAAACATGCTGATTCCGCTATACGAAAAGAAGTAGCTTTATGGGTGCACGCCGCATGCCGCAGGCCGGGCAGAAAGGGATAATTGAGATGAACAGGGTGATCATAACGGGGCCGACCGGAGCAATCGGCATGGCGTTACTGCGGTATCTGGAGGAAAGAGGGATTCAGGTAATCGCCGTAGTGAGGGAGGATTCCGATCGGAAAAGCCAGATTCAGGAATCGGAACAGGTCATGAAAGTGGAATGTGGTCTGAACGGGCTTCAGAAGCTGCCGGAAATCATTCGGGCGGCAGCGGAAGAGAGAAAGTGGGATACCGGCAGGATGGGGGATGTTTTCTATCATTTTGCGTGGGAAGGAGCCTTTGGGGACGGCAGAAATGATATCTCCCTTCAGATTCGAAATATTTCCTGTGCGTTAAAGGCGGTGGAGGCGGCGGATAAACTGGGCTGCAGCGCCTTTATCGGTGCCGGCTCTCAGGCGGAATTCGGAAGGTACGAAGGAAAGCTGAACGCGTCGGTGCCCGCGTTTCCGGAAAACGGATACGGAATCGCCAAACTGTGTGCCGGACAAATGACCAGAATTCTGTGCGGACAGAAAGGAATCCGGCATATCTGGACCAGAATTCTGAGTGTATACGGCCCTTATGACAGAGATATCACTATGATTATGAATACCATCGGCAGAATGCTGCGCGGAGAAAGAGCTTCCTGTACGAAGGGAGAGCAGATCTGGGATTATCTGTACGCCGGGGACGCCGCGAAGATGATGTATCTGCTGGGGGAAAAAGGAATTCACGGGAAGACTTACTGTCTGGGAAGCGGGGACGCCAGACCCCTGAAAGAGTATATCGAGATGATCAGAGAAGAAATCGGTCCGGATGCGGAGGCCGGGTACGGTGATATCGCGTATGCTGACGGACAGGTTATGCATTTGTGCGCAGACATCCGGGAACTGATTGAAGACACCGGATATACGCCGGACTATACCTTTGAGACCGGCATCCGGGAGACAATCGCCTGGTATCGGCGCAGCCGGATGAAACAGGGAGAAACAGACGCTTCGCAATTTCCTGAGGGAAGAAGCAGAAGGAAAGGATGAGAACAGAATGAAGAAAATCAGTATCATGATTCCCTGCTATAACGAAGAAGAAAATGTCGTTCCGATGAGTGAGGCAATTACCGCGCTGTTTCAGGGAGAGCTGGCGCAATATGATTATGAACTTCTGTTCATCGATAATGATTCGTCGGATCAGACCAGAACGCTGCTGCGGGAAATATGCGCGAAGAACAAGCATATAAAGGCTATCCTGAACGCCAGAAATTTCGGACAGTTCAATTCACCTTATTATGGGCTGTGTCAGACGACGGGAGACTGTACGGTAGCGCTCTGCTGTGATTTTCAGGACCCGGTGGAAATGATACCGCAGTTCGTAAAGGAATGGGAAAACGGCTATAAGATCGTCTGCGGCATTAAAGCGACCAGCAAAGAAAATAAAATGATGCGGTTTCTCAGGACCTGTTACTACAAGATCATTCGGAAAATGTCGGACGTCGATCAGATCGAACATTTTACAGGCTTTGGTCTGTATGACAGGAGTTTCGTACAGGTAGTGAAGGAACTGGATGATCCCATTCCTTTTTTCAGAGGGATTGTTGCGGAGCTTGGCTATAAGAGAAAAGACATTCCGTATGAGCAGCAGAGACGCAGGGCGGGAAAAACGCATAATAACTGGTTTACCCTGTATGACGCGGCTATGTTAAGCTTTACCTCCTATACGAAAGCCGGGCTGCGGATCGCGACCGTTTCCGGATTTGCGATGGCAGCTGTCAGCATGATCCTTGCGTTCATTTATCTCATCTTAAAGCTGATGTACTGGGACCGGTTCGTGGCGGGAATGACGCCCATCCTGCTTGCGGTGCTTGTACTGGGGTCTGTGCAGCTGTTTTTTATCGGATTTCTTGGAGAATATGTGCTGAGCATTAACAAAAGAATGATGAAACGGCCGTTGGTGATAGAAGAAGAGAGGATTAATTTTGAAGATGAAGATGGGAAATAGTATCAAAGCTGTCTGGAGCAGAGTCAGAAACGAGCCGGGTTTCTTTCTGTTTCTGCTTCTGACGGCGGAAGTTCTCTATATGGGATGGGCGGTATGCACAAAATGGTATCATATAGATTCTTATATTCACAATAATCCATATGATACCTTTATGGATTACTTCCATATGTTAAGGACGGCAGGAACAGATCATGCTTCCATCTATGAAACAAAAGTAATCTATCCCGCATTCTGCTTTTTTTTATGGAGTATTTTATACCATCTGATACCGGCGGCATATTGGGATCTGGACGCGTTTGCATTGCGAAGCCTGCAGCAGGCCCTGTTTGTCTTTGTCATGCTTTTGGTGATTATGTCTGTCTGTATATGGGAGCTGTTAAAGAAGGGCTATGGGAGAAGCGGAGCTGAAAAGGCGTTATTTGCGTTATCCATGATCCTGTCGGGGCCCATGCTGTCCACGATTGAAAGAGGGAATATCATTCTTCTTGCATTTGTCAGCGCGCTGTTTTTCATATTGTATTATCGTTCGGAAAAGAAGTATCTTCGGTATCTGTCCTACGCTGCGCTGGCGGTATCGGCATCCGTTAAGATATACCCCGCGCTGTTTGGCATATTAATTCTGGAACGCAGGCGATGGAAAGAGGCAGCGTTGGCAGTTCTGCTGGGACTTCTTGTCTTTGTGCTGCCTTTTTGGGAATTCGGGGGAGTTTCTTCGATTATAACGCTGTTTCAAAATATTATGGAGGCCTCTCCGAATCTTGCGAACAGAGGGACAAACTATAATTACTCGTTTGCCAATTTGATAAAAATCATTCAGATCATGAGCGGAAGCGGTATGACGGCACAGTCTGCCGCATTAAAGCTGATTCCGATCGGTATGACGGGATTTATTTATCTGACAGGACGGGAAGAATGGAAAAAGGCGGCCGCAATCGTGCTGTTTTTTATCTGGGTTCCGGAATTCAGCTATACCTATGCCCTGCTTTTCTTCATCCTTCCCTTTTTGCTGTTTTTGAAATCAAAGGAAAAACTGAAAGCGGGAGATATTTCTTATATGCTGCTGTTCCTGCTTATTTTCCTGCCGACGGCAACGGCTGTTTTTCCGCAGCTGGATGCGCCGGGGGCTCCCTATCCGATTTCCGTGTCCGTCATGATTACCAATGCCGGTATTGTGGCTTTGGGCCTGCTCCTGACTGCGGAAGGCATTGTGAATCTGATAAAGGGGGGCGGAAAGAAAAAGAGACGAAGAAGAAAAAAGAAAAGAAAGAGAAGCGTGAAGAAAAGAATAAAGGGCAAAAGAAGAGAGCGGAAGAAAAAAGTGGAAGAAGAGGGCGGATTGCAAAAACATGAAGATCAGGGCATTTTGGAATATGACGGAAAAACTGTTATATGAAACAGTAAGCCGCGTTTATCGTTTCTGCGGAAAAGAATTAAGCAAAGATGCCTTTCAGACGTATCTGCAGTTTATGAAATTCGGAATCATCGGACTGAGCAATACGGCAATCTCTTATTTCTGTTATTCGCTCGGCCTGCTGATGTTCCGGAGATTTGGCTTATTTGGCAGCGTGGATTATCTGACGGCACAGCTTGCGGCGTTTTTGCTCAGTGTTCTGTGGTCATTTTACTGGAATAACCGGTTTGTCTTTCGGATAAAAGACGGAGAAAAGCGGTCTCTCTGGAAAGCGCTGCTAAAGACTTATATCTCCTATTCGTTTACAGGACTGTTTTTGAGCAGCGTTCTTCTTTCCGTATGGGTGCGTGGATTTCATCTGTCGGAATTTATAGCGCCCATGATCAATCTGATAATTACGGTGCCGCTTAATTTTGTGATGAATAAGCTGTGGGCCTTCCGGCACAGTGAAAAAGAAAATGAGGAATCGGAAAAGGCAGGATAACATGAAAAACAAAAAAAGGATCTGGCTCAGTCTGCTTCTGTATTTATATCTGGCATTGCCAACGCTTATTTTCATGATCGGATGGCTGAAATGGTATTTCGCATTCCCTTTCGGAATGCTGACGGCGTTTGCCTGCGTCAGAGCTTTTACGGTTTCCATGCGGAACGAAGATTTCGTTCCGGAACCGGCGGATATCAGTACGTTTCTAAAGGCGCTTGCGCTGATTATTGTCTGGGTGTACCTGTCGGGGATTGGCGGATGGTGCTTTCAGAATCGCGATCATGGAACAAGGAATGCCATCTTCCGGGCTTTGGTGGAGTATGACTGGCCGGTGGTTTCCCATGATGGAAGCAGAGGATTGATTTATTATATCGGATTCTGGCTTCCCGCGGCCTGTATCGGTAAGCTTCTGGGGCTTGAGGCCGGATATGCGGCACAGGTTATCTGGGCTGTGGCCGGCATCTTTATCGTTTATGTTCTGATCTGTGTTTATCGGCATAAGGTGGATTTATGGCCTGTCATTTTTTTAATATTTTTCAGCGGACTGGATTATGTCGGAGCTTGGATACTGGGAGAAGAGGAGCTTTTGAACCTGCGGCTTGCGGAGCATCTGGAATGGTGGGCCATCGATTTCCAGTATACTTCCATGACGGCACAGCTGTTCTGGGTGTTTAATCAGGCCATACCGGCATGGGTGTCTACAATTTTGATCCTGACACAGAAAGACTGTAAAAATATGCTGTTTATTCTGTCGCTCACGATGCTTTCCTCCACAATTCCGTTCGTTGGGATGATTCCGATCGTTCTGTATCTGTATGGAAAGCGGGTGGCAGAGGACCGCAATCACTGGAAAGAGATCCGGACATTTCAGAATATCGTGGGCGTTCTGGTCATAGGCGGATGCGTATTTCTCTATCTGATCGGCAATCGTTCCGGCGGAATGATCGGTCAGGACAACGCTTCTCTCATCGTGCGGGAGCCGGCGGCGGCTTTGCTGCGGTATCTGTTGTTTTTCCTTCTGGAGTTTGGCATTTATCTGTATTTTATATGCAGATATCGGAAACGGGATTCTCTCGTCTATCTGGTTACCGCCATTCTGCTTCTTTGCCCTTTCATAAAAGTGGGGGAAGGACATGATTTTTGCATGCGGGCATCCGTACCGGCGCTTTTTATTCTGATGCTTCTGTGTATGGAGACACTGGAGAAAATCCGTCAGGAAGGAAAGAAATATCTGCTTGCAGTCTATTGTGTTGTCCTGCTTTTGGGCTCGGTCACCGCCTTTAACGAAATTCACAGATCGGTAAAGATTACCTATTGGAGAGTTACGAACGGAGAGTCGGTCCGATATCCGGAAATCGGCATAGAAAAGGAGCTGTTTCAATACGGTAATTTCTCCGGAGAAGCGCCGGACAGCGTTTTTTACCGGTATTTTGCGGATCTTTACAGTGTTTATGTTGAAACTGAATTCGATTAGTTACAGGAGAGAAGATGAATATGAAAAAGAAGAGCAGAAAGATGGAACTGGACGTAATCCGGATCGTGGCATGCCTTATGGTTTTTATGCTGCATACATTGATTTGCACCAAACAATTAGTGGATTTCTCAAAGGAAGGAATGAAGGTGTGGTGGACGTATACACCTGCCTGGGGAGGGGTATGGATATTCTTTTTTCTGTCTGCCTGGTTTTCCGCCGGTGTTTTCTGGAAGGAGGATTATAAATATACATTGTCCAATGTGTTGAGATTTTACGGAACGAAAATTATTAAGATCGGCATTCCCTCTTACTTCTTTACATTTTTGCTGATCATTACCCACTATACGACCTATTGGACCAATACGGATATCATGATCCGCCTTTTTACCTTTCGATTTAATGGAATCGGAGGAGTAGACGGAATCGGAGCGCTCTGGTATATTTCAACCCTGATGCAGCTATTTCTGCTGACGCCGTTTCTTATGATGGCAATTCATAAGCTGTTTCGCAGAGTAAAGAGCAGGATAGTGTGGAAATGTCTGATCGGAATTATCGTTCTGCTTGGACTGGGAAATCGTCTTCTGCTATTGAAATACAATATTACCTGGTACGAATGGATCTATACTTTCAGTCTTTCCAATCTGGACATTTATATCTGCGGATTATTGTGTCATGTTTTATGCAGTCAGAAGAAAAAGGAAAGCGCCGGGTGGCTGAAGTGGATGGCATCTGCCGGGATGATTGCGGTAATCGGGAGTAATACATGGATTTATTATGCGGGGGATTACGGAAACGCGGACTGCATGATGCTTTATCAGTATGTATATCCTTCCTTTTACATATTGGCGCTGACGTTTTTTACGTCGGTTTTTCATTCCAATGCGCCGGACCGCCTCGAAGAGGGAACGGAGAGAAGAGGGAAAAGGATGATTCGAACTGTCATCACCAGATTATCAGGGTATACGTTCTGGTTTTATCTGTGGCATTCCTTTGTACTGCCCCAGATCTATCAGCAGATACGCGTGAGCGGTCCGGTTTCCACCCATCTGAGACTGATGGGATATACGGCCGTCATAACCCTTGTTTTATCGATATTTTTTGAGAATGCCTTCTCTCTTCTTCTCAGGCCGATGATCAGCCGGCTGAAAACTCCAGGGGGGGGCATGGCCGGAAGGAAGATACTGGCAAATAGAAGAAACATGCATTTTGCGATTGATAAATTGTATAGAGTACGGTATGGCATGCGGGTATCCTTCCCATAAGCGGCCGAATATGACGCCATACGCATAAATTCAGGAAGAAAATTCTATAGAAAGACGGAGGATTATTATGATGGATCGAAATACATCAAGAGAAGCGTTATATCATGCATTAACGGACAACAGTTTTTCAACGGAAGGCAAAAAGCTGTTTATATGGGGAACGGGAAATACGGCGCAGCTTTATCAGGAAGGGCTGAAAAGACTGGAGGAGGAAGGCTTTTTCATCTATGGATATTGCGATAATCATATGGAGAAATTTGCGGATGATCGATCCTTCTGTGGAAAACCTGTGCTGGGAGCGGAGGAGCTGCTGCGGGAGAAAAACGCGTATGTGCTGATCTGTACACCGCAGCCGCAGGCGGTCTGCGGCATTGCGGACCAGCTGAACGGGATGGGCATTCCCAATCGCCATATCGATGCGGTTATCTTTAGGCTGCATGCGAAAGAAGTGATGGCATGCTATGATGCGCTGGAGGATGAGGAAAGCAGGGATATCTACGCGGAGCTGGTTTTGTGCCGGATGAATGGGCGGTACCCTGTGAAACTGAATATAAACAGGAAGCAGTATTTTGCGCCGGATCGGTTCCGGAATGCAAACGCGAATGAGGTATTTGTGGACTGCGGCGCGTTTGTTGGAGACGTTGTGGAGCGTTACATTTGGAACAAGGGGGGGGCATTTGGGAAAATCATTGCTTTTGAACCGGACAAAGGGAATTATGACGCTCTGGCATATCGCGTGAAGCGCCTGAAAAAAGAATGGAATCTGAAGGAAGACAGCATCGTGCTGGAATACGCGGGAATCGGGGAACAAAACGGAGAGGGCGTATTCGTACATGATGCGGTGAACGGAGGACTGGGATCGAAATATGTGGCGGATGCGTCCGAAGGAGATGTAAGCCGCATATATTCCATTGATGGGTACATGACAGAGCCCTTTGACTTTCTGAAGGCGGATATTGAAGGATACGAATATCAGATGCTGCTGGGGGCAAGGGAGAGCATCCGGAGATACCGGCCGTTGTTAGCAGTGTGCATCTATCATAACGCGGTGGACTTCTATACAATCTTATTGTTGATCAGGTCGATTGAGCCGAAGTATAAATTTGCGCTCAGGCATCATACGGGTATTGAATCAGATACGGTGCTGTACGCGTGGGTGGAGGACAGAGATGGAGGATTACTATGACGGATAAAGGTTTATCGAGAGAGGCATTGCATCATGCATTAACGGATAACAGCTTTTCACCGGAAGGCAGAAAGCTGTTTGTATGGGGAACGGGAAATACGGCGCAGCTTTATCAGGAAGGGCTGAAAAGACTGGAGGAGGAAGGCTTTTTCATCTATGGATATTGCGATAATCATATGGAGAAATTTGCGGATGATCGATCCTTCTGTGGAAAACCTGTGCTGGGAGCGGAGGAGCTGCTGCGGGAGAAAAACGCGTATGTGCTGATCTGTACACCGCAGCCGCAGGCGGTCTGCGGCATTGCGGACCAGCTGAACGGGATGGGCATTCCCAATCGCCATATCGATGCGGTTATCTTTAGGCTGCATGCGAAAGAAGTGATGGCATGCTATGATGCGCTGGAGGATGAGGAAAGCAGGGATATCTACGCGGAGCTGGTTTTGTGCCGGATGAATGGGCGGTACCCTGTGAAACTGAATATAAACAGGAAGCAGTATTTTGCGCCGGATCGGTTCCGGAATGCAAACGCGAATGAGGTATTTGTGGACTGCGGCGCGTTTGTTGGAGACGTTGTGGAGCGTTACATTTGGAACAAGGGGGGGGCATTTGGGAAAATCATTGCTTTTGAACCGGACAAAGGGAATTATGACGCTCTGGCATATCGCGTGAAGCGCCTGAAAAAAGAATGGAATCTGAAGGAAGACAGCATCGTGCTGGAATACGCGGGAATCGGGGAACAAAACGGAGAGGGCGTATTCGTGCATGATGCGGTGAACGGAGGGCTGGGATCGAAATATGTGGCGGATGCGTCCGAAGGAGATGTAAGCCGCATATACTCTATCGATGGGTACATGACAGAGCCCTTTGACTTTCTGAAGGCGGATATTGAAGGGTATGAATATCAGATGCTGCTGGGGGCAAGAGAGAGCATCCGGAGATACCGGCCGTTGTTAGCAGTGTGTATCTATCATAACGCGGTGGATTTCTATACGATTTTATTATTGATTAAGTCCATTGAACCGAAGTATAAATTTGCGCTCAGGCATCATACGGGTCTGGTGTCAGAGACAGTGCTGTATGCCTGGGTGGAGGAAGGAAGCGCGTCCGCAGAGTGACTTTGCCTGGCGCGTATGAAAGAATCGGATAAGGAGGAAGGAAGTCATGCAGGCCATGGAATATGCGGCGGGAAATGCATTGGGAGAGGAACTGAAACGTCTGAGAAAAGAAAGACATCTGTCTCAGGAAGAAGTGGCGGAGCGTTTACATATCAGAAGACAGACTTATTCACATTATGAGACCGGACGAAGAAAGCCGTCGGCCAAATGTCTGTGTGCCCTGATGGCCCTGTATAAAATCCCCATGTCCGAGCTGCTGCGGTGTATGGGTGTGGACCAGATGGAGGAGGATGGCGCGCTGTCTTCCCAGGAAGATGAATTGATTGGGTATTACAGAAAGATGGACGACCGGGACAGAGAGGATATTCTGGAGTATGCGAAGCTGAAGGGAGAAAGACTCAGGCGGAAGAAGCTGTTATGGGACGAATAGAGGAGGCATGGTTATAAAGATGAAAATAGTTCGCTGTTTTCTATTATTGCTCTCGATTTTTGGCATGATCGCTGTCCTTCTTTACGATAAAGGAATTCCGGCAGGCGGTGGGACTTATGCTTCCTTTGAAGGAAAGGGAACGGCGGAAGATCCCTGTCTGATACCGGACAAAGAGGCGTTGGAGACGCTGCGCGATCTGGTAAATGAAGGGGAGGCCTTTGAGGGCATTTATTTCAGACAAAGCGATGACATCGATCTGGAAGAAGAGGAATGGATTCCGATCGGCGTGTTCGGTTCAGGCAATTATTTCGGAGGGATTTATGACGGCGGAGCGCATCGCATTATGAATCTGAGGGTATCTGCCGGCATAAACGGGTTTCCTTCCAACGGCGGTTTATTCGGGGTATTGGACGGAACGGTCAGGAACCTTGGAATTGAAAGCGGGCTGATTGAAGGAGATTATGTGGGAGCTATCACCAGCCATGGAACAAGCCGCGCCATGATTCTGAACTGTTATAACAAAGCGACTGTCAGAGGAACGGGGAGAGCAGGCGGCATCGTCGATAATCTGGGCGAAGGAGCGGTAATTAACTGTGTCAATTTCGGACAGGTTGAAGCACCGGTTTCCGCCTGTGCCGTATCCTATGATGCCGGTTGGATCATATCTGTTTATCCGCATGAAAGGGCCTGTACGGATTACTTTACAGGAAGTTTTTTTGCGGGAGTCATGGAAGGGAATTCCCCGCAGGAATTGCTGAATGCGGGAATTGAAATGTTGGTGGAAGAGGGAATTATTCGGAAAGAGGATGTTGCCGTATGGTAACGGGATACGGAATTTTGAGGAGATTATTTTAGCGATGCAGTTTGCTTCCATTTATTTTATCATATTTTTTTCGGTCCTCCTGGTGGGATACTATGCCATGCCGGCGAAAAAGTATCAATATTTGTTTATTCTCGGTTGTAATCTGATCTTTTACATCAGTTGGATGAACAGTATATGGGATCTGTTTATGCTGGGAATTTTGATCGTAATCACCTGGGGGGGGTATTTTTTCTCGAACGGCGCCGGAACAGCACGGAATCAAAGGCAATGCTTCTTTTCGTACTGCTGCTTGGGCTGGCGCCGCTGCTTTTATTTAAATATTCCCATTTTGCCGTCAGTAATCTGATCGCCCCTGTCGGGATAAGTTTTTTCACTTTTCAGGCATTGGGATATTTTATCGATGTTTACAGGAAAAAGATTTCTCCTGAGAAAAATCTTTTTCGGTATGCCGCTTTCGTATCTTTCTTTCCGACGATTGTTTCCGGACCGATAAACAGAGCGGATTCGCTGCTGGCGCAGATGAAGCGGGAAGAGGGCATACGCTTTTCGGAGGATAATCTGAAAAGAGGATTGATGAAAGCCCTGTATGGAGCATTCATTAAGCTTGTGATCGCTGACAGACTGGCAGTGCTGACCGATACGGTGTTTGGCAGCTACAGAGCGTATGGCGGATTGATTCTGTTTTTTGCCGCGATCTGTTATACGATTCAGATATATTGTGATTTCAGTTCTTATTCTCTTATGGCGGTGGGAGTTTCCGAGATGCTTGGTTATCATGTGGTCGAAAATTTCAAGGCGCCCTATTTTGCGGAATCCATACAGGAATTCTGGCGCAGATGGCATATATCGTTAAGCACATGGTTCAGAGATTACGTTTATATATCGATGGGAGGAAACCGGTGTTCCGGGGTCCGACGGAACCTGAACCTGTTTGTCACTTTTCTGGTCAGCGGCCTGTGGCATGGGGCAAACTGGACATTTGTCTTCTGGGGAGGCCTGCATGGAATCTATCAGATTGTGGGAAATGTGACGAAGCCGTTTCGCTGCGCCTGGATTAAAAGACTGGGGATCAGAGAGGACTGTTTCAGCTTTCGGTTCGGGAAGAGACTGCTTGTCTTTCTGTGCGTTGCGTTTGCATGGATTTTTTTCCGAATGGATACGATAACGGATGCGTTCATCTATATCGGCAGGATGTTCACACGACCGGAGATCTGGGATCTGTTTCAGGGGGAAATATACCTGCTTGGACTGAATAAACTGCAGATGGACATTCTGGGACCGGCGTTTTTTCTGTTTCTTGCCGTGGATTACATGAAATATAAAAAAGAGATTGATATAGATGAATTTCTGCTCCGGCAGAATTTTCCGTTCCGGTGTCTCTTTATTACGGGAATGTTTTTGTATACATTTGTATTCGGCATGTATGGTCCGGAGTTTAACGCGCAGGATTTCATTTATTTTCATTTTTAGAAGGAGAGAGTGTTATGCAGGGAAAAAGGGTCATATCATGGATTATCTTTGCCACAGTGCTCATCGTATCGTTATCGGCCGTATGTGAGACGCTGTCCTTTAAATATGGGGACGGTATTCTGGGACTGGAGTATTGGTACGAACAGGAGGAGGATACGGTGGATCTGCTGATACTCGGATCGAGTCATGCCTTTGAAAATGTGAATACGGCCGTATTATACGATCAGTATGGCATTTCCTCCTATGTGCTTGCGGGAAGCGTTCAGCCGTTCTGGAATTCCTGGTATTATCTGAAGGAGGCGCTTAGGACGCAGAGACCGAAACTCGTGATTCTGGAAGGATATCTGGCAGTTCAGGATTTTGAATATGGTGATCACAGCTGGATTATAAAGAACAATCTTGGCATAAAAAATTGCTTTGCACGTCTCTCTTCTATTGCGGTGTCCGCGCCGGAAGACAAGGCGGATGATTATATATTCAGTTACAGGCTCTGGCATTCGAGATATGAAGAGATAAATGAGTCGGACTTTCCGGATTATTATGAGAAACCATTGTATGAATACTTTAAAGGGTTTCTCATAAACTGGGAGACGACCTCTTTTGAAAAACCGGGCGTGGAGACCTATCAGGGAGTAAAGAGCATAAACCGGAAAGAGGAACTTTATTTCAGGAAGATCATCGAGCTGTGTCAACAGCAGGATATCCCCGTTATGGTGTTTGTTTCACCGTATGTTCTTTCAGAGGAGGAATGGGGGAACTATCGTTATCTGGAGTCAGTTGCCGCGGAATATCAGGTCCCTTTTATCGATTATAACAGCGAAGAAGAATATGTGCGGATGGGCATTGATTTTGGCCGGGATATGGCGGATATCGGACATTTAAATTACCTCGGAAACGTAAAATTTACCAGTGCTTTGGGAGAGGATGTACTGCAATATGTGCAGCTGCCGGATCACAGAGGGGACGGGAAATATGCTTCCTGGGAAATGAACAGCCGGGATATTCATGCGAGAGTTGCAGATCATGAAGTTGCGGCTGCGGGCGATTGCGGCAGTCTGGAGGCGGCGCTTGACCTGAATCATCAGATTCTGTATCTGTATGCAATTTCCGATACCAGTAAAATCTGTGCGGGAAGCAGTCTGCTCGATGTGGCCGGAACGAATAAAAATCTGCTAAAGGACGGCGGATTTTATCTGTTGGATGACTCATGCGTCAGGAAAATAAATAATGACGAAGTTCAGTGGAAATATGAAGAGATGCTGGATGAAAAATATTTCTTTGCAGAAAACCGTCTGGAGGTCAGGGAGAATCAGGTAATCCGGGAAACTTTATTATATTTTGACGGAAATCAGTATATTAATGAGCAGGAAGGAATGTATCTGTTTGTTTATAATCCGTTCACGAAATCTCTGTCAGGCGTAAAGCAGCTGAAAATGGATGCGGAAGGAAATGTGGCGGTGGTCAGTAAATAAAAGAGGAAGGAAAGATGACAGGAGTCAGTAAAGGAAAGCGGCAGCCGGAATAATCCGGCTGCTGCCGTATTTTTTGATACGGTGCTATTGAATCCGAAACTGGCTGATCAGCTGATTTAAGGTTCTGGCCTGATCGGACAGCTCGTTGGAAATCGTTGCGCTTTTTTCCGCGGCGGAGGAATTGGTCTCTATGACTTTGGAGACCTCTTTAATTCTGTTATCCACTGAGATGATCATTTCCGACTGCTGGACGCTGGCAAGTGAAATCTCATCCATCAACTCTTTGATGGACTGGATACATTCGCTGATGACCTTCATGGCGGAAATGACGAGATCGGTAGATTCCGTTCCTGTTTTTACATCCTGAATGGAACGGTTGATTAAAATACCTGTATTGTTTGCGGCCTCTCCGGACTTGGCGGCAAGATTTCGGACTTCCTCGGATACAACGGAAAAGCCTTTTCCCGCTTCGCCGGCTCTTGCGGCTTCCACTGAGGCGTTCAGCGCAAGAATATTGGTCTGGAAAGCGATATCCTCAATGGTTTTGACAATGCTGCCGATCTGAGCGGAGGACCGGTCGATATTTCGAGTGGCAATAACCAGCTGCTCCATTCTGGTATCGGCTTCAGCGGCATAACCGGTAGCCCTGTCCACCAGATCGCTTGCGTTGCCGCAGCGGACTGTACTGTTTTGAATCTGTTCGGTAATGTCCGTAACATTGGATACCAGTCCGTCGATGGAAAGCTTTTGCTGCATGGTTCCCTGAGACAGCGCCTGCGCGCCCGCAGAAACCTGGTTGGCGCCGTTATTTACCTGATTTGCGATGTGGGTAATATCCCGCATGACATCGGTAAGATGGGTGCGGATGCTTTTCAGGCTTTCGGCCAGTACCCTGAAGTCACCAATATAGTATGCTTCGTTTGTTGTAACATCTACGGCAATGTTGCCATCTGCCATTTCGCCCAGAATCCGGCCGATATCGTTAATCGTTTTACGAAGGCAGTCACAGAGATGATGGATCGTCTGTGCAATCATGCCAATCTCATCTTTTCTTCCATAGAATGGTTCCAGATCCTGATCTGCGGAAAGCTCCAGATTGCCAAGACGCCGGATAGCCCCTTCCATGATCATAAGTTCCCGCCCTTCCCGATACAGGATCAGCAGCGTAATCAGGACAACGATGAATGCGACGCCCGCGCACAAAACGCCGATGGTCTTGCGTACGGTTTCCACTTCCGCATAAACTTCGGATGCATTATCGCGGACCATGAAGACCCAGTTGCGGTCCTTCAGATATTTGTATACGACCAGCTGGTTGGTTTCATTTTCATCCTGATAGAAATAGGTTCCGGCCTGTGTGCTGCCGTCTTCTTTGATGCGGCGAACGATCTCCAGATAACCGGGGTCGGTCGTCTCCGTATTCAGTAAAGCTTCGTCCTGATGATACAGGTATGTACCGGTTTCCACATTCAGAAACACATATTCGCTGTTGGGCAGGCCTTCGATGTCCAGATCCAGAAGGGAATCCATTAAGCTGCCAGCATAAACGCCGGCGCCCACATACCCGATACAGTCCTGTTCGTCAAAGAGCGGATAGTACATAGAGATGATCATGCTTCCCGTTCCCGGTGATTTCATGATTCCCAGATTGGTCAGCTGTGGTTTTGACAGAATGGTCTCCTGAAACGTGTTTAACGATTCACCACTCCTGGTTGTAATACCGATGGCATCTCTGGAAGTGTGCGTCAGAACATAGGTAGAAGGAGCGGCGATATATAATCCTTCGAATATGCCTTTGATTGCGGCAAAATCCTCCGTATACCGCTGGCCTTTTTCCAGAAGCGCGGGATTTTCCGGATCTGTAAGAAGATTGTGGACTTCGCTGCCCAGCGCAAAGGCGGTAATATATTCCTCCGCAGAGGCCACATAGTCATTTATGATTGCGGCTCTGGATTCTACCGCGTCGATCATCTGATTGGTGATATTGCTTTCGACCATAGATGAAATGCGGTTTGAAACGATATACCAGAGTAAGAGCATTCCCGCAAAAGTGAGCGTTGTTGTAATAATGCCGATACGTGTGGCAAGTCCGCGGTTCACAAGAAATTTCATTTTATTTTCCCCCTGCATAAAGATTAGCGTTTTTTCTTCCGGCAAAAATATTCTAGCATGGGCCGTTTTGATTTTCAAGTTCGAAGTTTTGTCTGATTTTTACTTGATTTTTACCTCATATAACAATGAAAAGCCGTCTGGGAAGTGTGACAGAAAATCCGGAAAGTCTGATAAGAAATTTGATAAGAAAAGTTTGATTGATAAGAAATGATTGATAAGAAAGGAAAATTTAACTTTACATCGAACGTCTTTTATGATAAGCTTGATTTTGTCAAAAGTTCATCGTACTGGTAGTACAAAAGTGCCACTTCTATTGCGGATGCAATATAAGGGCACTTTTTGTATTTGGCCGGAAAACAGAAGAAGGAAAAGGGGTGGCTGTAATGGAAGAAGGAATGATGGTGAAAGAAAGAAGCGTGGTGGAAGCGTTTTATCAGAGCGTAAACGAGGAGGATCGTCTTACGGACCGGGCAGGACAGGTGGAATATATGACGACCATGACCTATATTCACAGGTATTTAAAGCCGGGTATGCGGATTGCGGAGATCGGGGCGGGAACCGGCAGGTATTCCCTGGCTTTGTCAAGGGAGGGATACCGGGTCGAAGCGGTGGAGCTTTTGGAAAGCAATCTTCGGGTATTTCGAAGCAAGCTGAGAGCGGAGGATGACATTCATATTTTACAGGGGGATGCCATGGATCTTTCCTGTTTTGGCGATAAGAGCATGGATATGACGCTGCTGCTCGGACCGATGTATCATCTTTTCGGTGAAGCACATAAGAAGAAAGCGCTTGCGGAGGCGGTGCGAATTACCAGACCGGGCGGCATGCTGTTTGTGGCATACTGCCAGAACGAGGCAACGGTTCTGCAATACTGTTTCGGGAAGAAGACGCTGTGGGAAGATATGCAAAAGGGGCTTCTGACGGAGGATTTTGTATGGCAGGCTAATGAGAACGATGCCTTTTCGCTGGTACGACCGGCGGATATCAGGGCGCTTTCGGAAGATTTTCCGCTGGAACGATTTAATCTGATCGCGACGGATGGCGCATCAAGATATCTGAGCGATATGCTGGAGCAGATGGAGGAGAATCTGTACCGGAAATATCTGGAGTATCATCTTTCGATCTGTGAACGGGAGGATCTGATCGGGGCTTCCAATCATGTGCTGGATATTTTGCGAAAGAGATGAAAAGGCTGTTTTAGAATTAAAAAACGCAGGGCCCGATCATAAACGGGCCCTGTACCTTTTTAATCGGTCAGATTGCGATTTCGTTAATAGACCATCGCCTTCTCTTCTCCATTCAGTACGCGCAGTCCGCCCTGAACGAGAGCCAGCAGTTCGTCTTCGCCGGGATATACGGTCATGGGAGCAATCCATTCCGCTTTTTCCTTTAAGCCGGCAACGACAACTTTGTCATAGGCAATGCCGCCGGTCACGATGATCTGATCTACTTTTCCCTTTAAAACACAGGCCATGGCGCCGATATCCTTTGCAACCTGCGTGATGAATGCCTCACGTACTTCCGCAGCTTTCATATCGCCGCCCTGTACCATTTTTTCCACATCCCGCATGTCGTTCGTTCCGCAGTATGCGTTGAAACCGCCGTTGCCGACGAATTTCTTATAGACTTCTTTCTCGGTATATTGACCGGAGAAGCACATTTTGATCAGGGCGCCGCTCTGAACCGCGCCTGCTCTTTCAGGAGAAAATGCGCCGTCGCCGTCGAGTGCGTTGAAAACGTCTACCACCCGGCCCAGCCTGTGCGCGCCGACGGAAACACCGCCGCCCATGTGAACGACAACCAGATTCAGGGAATCATAGGCTTTGCCGGTTTCTTTGGCATAACGTTTTGCGACCGCTTTCTGATTCAGTGCGTGGAATACGCTCGTTCTCGGAAGTTCGGGAACGCCGGAATATCTGGAAACGGGTTCCAGCTCGTCTACGACCACAGGATCGACGATATAAGAAGGAACACCGATGGAGTCAGCGATTTCTTTTGCAAGGATACCGCCCAGGTTGGAAGCGTGCTGACCCTGTACGCCGACTTTCAGGTCCGCTAACAGCGCGTCGCTTACTTCATAGGTTCCGCCCGGAATCGGTTTTAACATACCGCCGCGGCCGACTACCATGTTTAAAGAGTTGATATCGAAATTCTTTTCTTTTAATAAATGAACGATGATGTCTTTCCGGAAATCTTTCTGGTCTACGATGGAAGCATACTGTGCGATCTCTTCCGTAGAATGACGCAGCGTTTCCTCGAACAGTAATGTTTCGTCTTCAAATACACCGATCTTGGTGGAAGTGGAGCCGGGATTGATAATTAAACTTTTTACAGCCATTCTTTATTCCGCCTTTCCTGATTTGATTGATTGGTTTCAAAAACAGATCCGTTTCCCGCGGCCTGTATTCAGCCCTTTTTCTGCATGCTTTCCGCGACAACGGCTCCGAGCGCGATGGAGTTAACCTTTGTCTCGAAATCGTCCGAACGGGAAGTCAGAATCACGGGAGCTTTCGTTCCGGTCAGGATGTTGCCGTTCTTTACTCTGGCCGTATGTACCAGACACTTATAAACCAGATTGCCCGCATGAATGTCGGGGAAAAGAAGAACATCCGCATCGCCTACGATTTTCCGGTCTTCGGCGCCTTTGTGTTTAGCGGCTTCCGCATCGATTGCAAGGTCCAGAGAAAGCGGACCGTCGATGATGCAGCCGGTGATTTTTCCTTCCTCGCACATTTGGGTGAGCTCAGCAGCGTCTACGGTAACGGGCATTTTCGGATTGACAACTTCCACTGCCGCAAGAGGCGCAACCTTCGGGTTTGGAATGCCGCAAGCGTGGCATACCTCAACGGTATTCTCCACAATATGTACTTTTTCCTCCAGAGAAGGATAGGTCATGAACGCAACGTCCGATAAGAATAAGAGGTGGTCAATACCTTCGATCTCAAATACGCATACATGGGAAAGGGTTTTGCCGGTCCGCAGGCCGACCTCTTTGTCCAGCACGCTTTTCAGGAAGGACTTCGTATCGATCAGTCCTTTCATGTACATGTCGGCTTTACCCGTATGTACCAGCTCTACGGCCTTTAATGCTGCCGTATAGTTATCTTTTTCATCAATAATCTCGTATCCGCTCAGATCCATGTTCTCGGAAGCGGCTATCTCTCTGATTCTGTCCTCATCACCGACAAGAATCGCTTCTGCGATATTTCGTTCTTTCGCAGCCTTTACTGCCTCTAAAACGGCGCTGTCCTGTGCGACTGCAACGGCAACCTTCTTGACGCTGCACTCGGATACCTTAGAGATAAGGTCATCAAAACTCTTGCTCATTTTTACAATTGCTCCTTTCGTAACCTGTCGTGTGGAATGGCCGTTTGGACATTCTTTGCACTTTATAAATAGTACCACTTCTATAGACAAAAATCAAACTCAAAATACGCCAAAATACAGTAAAATGCGGCAAATGCTGAAAAGGTTGAATTTCCGTATCAAATCTGCTACAATAAAACTCGGTATTATCCGATATGAGGTCCGTTTAGGCGGGCAGATTGGAGCGGACATGAGTGTAATACAGAAAGTTTTTGGAACGCACAGTGAAAGAGAGATCAGGAGAATTGAAGGTCTGGTCGAAAAAATCGAGTCTTTGCGGGATTCGATGATGGCGCTTGGCGATGAGCAGCTGAAGGACAAGACCGGAGAATTCAGGAAACGGTTAAGCGAGGGCGAGACGCTGGACGATCTGCTTCCGGAGGCCTATGCGGTAGTCAGGGAAGCGGCAAGGCGTGTCCTGAAAACAGAGCATTACCGGGTACAGCTGATCGGCGGCATCGTGCTCCATCAGGGGCGTATCGCGGAGATGAAAACAGGAGAAGGAAAGACACAGACATGCCTTCTGCCGGCTTATCTGAACGCGCTGGAGGGAAAAGGCGTACACGTCGTTACCGTGAATGATTATCTGGCAAAGCGTGATGCCGAGTGGATGGGACAGGTGCATGAGTTTCTCGGACTGAAGGTCGGTGTTGTGTTAAACAGCATGAAATCCGACGAGCGGCGGGATGCTTATAAATGTGATATTACTTATGTGACGAACAACGAACTGGGCTTTGATTATCTGCGTGACAATATGGTCATTTATAAAGAGCAGCTCGTGCTTAGGGATCTGCATTATGCGATTATCGATGAGGTCGATTCCGTTTTGATCGATGAGGCGCGGACCCCGCTTATCATTTCGGGACAGAGCGGCAAATCCACCAAGCTGTATGAGGCCTGCGATATTCTCGCAAGACAGCTGACCCGCGGCGCGGATATGGAAGCGCTTTCCAAGATGGATGCCATTATGGGCGTGGAACGGGAAGAAACGGGGGATTTTATCGTTAACGAGAAGGACAAGGTTGTCAATCTGACGGCCCAGGGCGTTTCTAAGGTAGAGCGTTTTTTCCAGATCGAAAATCTGGCGGACCCGGAGAACATCGAAATTCAGCATAATATCATTCTGGCTCTGCGGGCCCATAATCTGATGTTCCGCGATCAGGATTATGTGGTAAAAGACGAGCAGGTTCTGATCGTAGATGAGTTTACCGGGCGTATTATGCCGGGACGGCGTTATTCGGACGGTCTGCATCAGGCGATCGAGGCCAAGGAGCATGTTAAGGTTAAAAGGGAAAGCAAGACATTAGCGACGATTACATTCCAGAACTTTTTTAATAAATTCGAGAAAAAAGCGGGTATGACCGGTACTGCGCTGACAGAGGAAAAGGAGTTCCGCGATATTTACGGCATGGATGTCGTAGAGATTCCGACGAACCGGCCGATTGCCAGAATTGACAGGCAGGATGCGGTGTATAAAACGAGAAAAGAGAAATTGAACGCGATTCTGGATTCCATTGTGGAAGCGCACAGCAAGGGGCAGCCCGTACTGGTCGGCACGATTACGATTGAAGCCTCGGAAGAGCTGAGCGCCCTTCTGAAAAGAAGAGGTATCGAACACAAGGTGCTGAATGCCAAATTCCACGAACTGGAGGCAGAAATTGTGGCGGATGCGGGTATTCATGGCGCCGTTACGATCGCCACCAACATGGCCGGCCGTGGTACGGATATTAAACTGGACGAAGAGGCGAAGGCGGCAGGCGGTCTGAAGATTATCGGTACGGAGCGGCATGAGTCAAGGCGTATCGATAACCAGCTGCGCGGACGTTCCGGACGGCAGGGAGATACCGGTGAATCCAAGTTTTATATTTCACTGGAAGACGATCTGATGCGTCTCTTCGGTTCGGAAAGAATGATCAGCATGTTCAATGCGCTGGGTATTCCGGAGGGGCAGGAAATCGAGCATAAGGCGTTGACGAGGGCGATTGAGACCGCTCAGAAGAAGATAGAGAGCAATAACTTCGGTATCAGAAAGAACCTGCTCGAATACGATCAGGTTATGAACGAGCAGCGTGAGATCATTTATGAGGAGAGAAGACGCGTCTTAAACGGCGAAAGCATGAGGGATGCCATCTATAAGATGATTACGGATATCGTGGAGAACTGCGTCGATATCTGTATCGGGGATGACAATGATTTCGCGGAATGGGATTTCAATGAACTGAATACCCTTCTCATCCCGACGATACCGTTGCAGCCCGTAACGGCGGAACGGGTGTTAAAGCCGAAGAAGAACAGCCTGAAACAACAGTTGAAGGAAGAAGCGGTGAAGCTTTACGAGAGCAAGGAAGCGGAGTTCACGGAGGCGGAATCAATCCGGGAGATCGAACGTGTCATTTTATTAAAAGTGATCGACAGAAAGTGGATGGATCATATCGACGATATGGATCAGCTTCGCCAGGGCGTCGGTTTACAGGCATACGGACAGAGAGATCCGCTTGTGGAATACAAGCTGAACGGTTATGAAATGTTTGATGAGATGACACAGAATATCAAGGAAGAGACCGTACGCCTGTTGTTCCGTGTGCGCATCGAGCAGAAGGTGGAACGGGAACAGGTGGCTAAGGTGACCGGAACCAACAAGGACGATTCCGTGCCAAAAGGGCCGGTGAAACGTATGGAGGCGAAGATCTATCCGAATGATCCATGCCCCTGCGGTTCCGGGAAGAAATATAAGCAGTGCTGCGGAAGGCAGAAATAAGAAAATCACAGATTAAGGAAAGAAGGTGACGTTATTGGTTGAGTTAGACAACATGAAGTATGAACTTCAGGGTTATGAAAGTCCATTAGCGGAAGTGAGGGATTCACTTTGACTTAGCTTCTAAGGAGAAGAGAATCGAAGAGCTGGAAATGGAGATGCAGGAGCCCGGCTTCTGGGATGACCCGGAGAAATCCAACCAGAAGATGCGGGAGGCCAAGAACCTGAAAGATACGGTCGAGACCGTCAGGGGACTGGAAAGTCAGTATGAGGACATTATGACGCTGATCGAAATGGGATATGAGGACAACGATCCGGCCATTATTCCGGATATCAGCGAGGAACTGGAAACATTTAAGAAAACCTTTGAAGAAATCCGGATAAGTACCCTGCTTTCAGGAGAGTATGACAGAAACAATGCGATCCTGCGGTTAAATGCGGGGGCGGGCGGAACGGAAAGCTGTGACTGGTGCAGCATGCTGTACCGCATGTACACCCGATGGGCGGAGCGGAAAGGCTTTGCGCTGGAGGTGCTGGATTATCTGGACGGTGACGAGGCGGGAATTAAGTCCGTAACGTTCCAGATCAATGGTGAAAATGCCTATGGATATCTGAAATCCGAAAAGGGAGTGCACAGGCTCGTGCGGATTTCTCCCTTTAATGCACAGGGGAAGCGGCAGACCTCTTTCGTATCACTGGATGTTATGCCCGATATCGAAGAAGATGTGGATGTGGAGATTAAGGATGAAGACATCCGGATTGATACCTATCGAAGCAGCGGCGCCGGCGGACAGCATATCAATAAGACCTCTTCGGCAATCCGGATTACCCATTTCCCGACGGGAATCGTGGTGACCTGCCAGAATGAGAGAAGCCAGCATATGAACAAAGATAAGGCGATGCAGATGCTGAAAGCCAAGCTCTATATGCTAAAGCAGGAGGAAAATGCGGAAAAGCTTTCGGATATCCGCGGCGATGTCAAGGAAATCGGCTGGGGAAATCAGATTCGCTCCTACGTCATGCAGCCCTATACCATGGTAAAAGACCATCGGACGAATGAAGAATCGGGTAATGTGGATGCGGTAATGGATGGGGCGTTAGATCCGTTTATCAATGCTTATCTGAAATGGAAAAGTGTCGGAAATTAATTTTCCGACACTTGTTTAATTCTGTTTTCTGTTCTGTATCAGATCGAGGAAAAATTCCGTACAGGATGCGTTGAAATAGGGCATCAGCCAAAGGTAGGCGATACCGCAGGACAGGAAACCAAGAAGCATCAGCGGAACAAAACCTGCGGCCATATAGAAAAGTCTTCCTTTATGCCCCTTCATCAATTTCCTGCTCATGGCCAGCAGTTCTTTTGCGGAATAGTTCGGGAAATCATGAAGCAGGAAATAGACCTGTGAATAAATCAGTGAAATCATGACCCAGACAACGCCGTATAAAATAAAGGACAAATAATAAAGCAGTGTCAGTACCGCATTTCGCGGGTCCTGCCGCAGCAGGAATGAAAAGATCGTCATCGGCAGCATTCCGAGATAAAGCCAGACGGAACGATACAGCTGAATGAGAAGCGCTTTGTTCGGAAACAATTTAAATCCGTAAAATATATCATTGATCGTGACAGGTCTGTTACAGGAAATCTTCAGATACAGATAGCGCTGCCCCGAAGTGAACAGACCTGTTAAAACAGAAAGCGCAAATGAAATCAGAAAATTTAAAATAACGCCGATTACAGTCGTGATGTCCAGAAACATCGTAAAAAAGAGGGTTGAAAAGCCGGTAATAAGGGAAACGATAACATCGGCGCCGATCGCTGTTCCATATTTGCCGAACATATGCTCTTTTGCAAGCGCCTTTAATTCTGCGGATGATTTAAATTTGTTCATAACGTAACTCCAATCTTTCCCTGGTGTAACGATTTTGTAATAACTAGACTTTATTCGCAGAATGAATCTTTTGTATGCAAGGCGCTTTTTCGCAGGCGTAGCGGTGGCTACGTCAAGAAAAGGCAACGACGCAGACAAAGATTCAGGCAAGAATAAAGTCTTGTTAATTACAAATCGTTACACTAGCAGGCCATATCTATATTCATTCCGAGATACTTGTTGGCAGCATCCGAGGACTTCATTTCTTTCTGATAAGGATTTTCTTCATTAAAATAGCGTATCTGTGTGGCTGTCGTGCCTCCGGATACATAAGTGCGTCCGCATTCCGGACAGACGGAAGTATGAATGGAAACATTGCAGGCCGTCACTTTTCCGTTATTTTCTTCCGCCTCCTTATAGGCATTGGAAACATGCTCCTGCTCGTGGCTTCTGACTCTGGAAGCGGCGGCATTCGGAGAAATGTGTGCGGGCGCTTTAAAAGATACCATTTCATCGGAACCGTCCTGATACTGTCGGTTCTTGCAGGTTTCGCATTCCGCGGGAGAAGATTTACGTCCGGCCTGTTTGTCGGTGGACTCACCGGGATTGCGGATGATCTGCTGTCCCGCATCGGGTTCCGGACTCGTCTGCATGACGCCCGTATATCCTTCATAAGCATAAGATAAAGAGCTGATTCCGTTTATCATAAAAGAACTCCTTTCTATTCTTTGCGTTTCACGCGATTGTGATTACCTGTCATTCTATCATAGAAAGACAGGTTCCTGGCCGCTGTGTCGTTTCCCCGAACGGAAACGCGTCTGCGAACCGGGATTAGTTGGGATATCCGTTATTCTCCATAATATCGTCCATCATTTCATCGAATGGCACGCCGTAGATTTCTTCCCATTGCCGTTCAAAATCTTTACGCAGGTCGGGGTCCGTCATAACGGGCACGACGGTTACGGCAGTTACAATAATATTGAGAATCAGGCCGGCTGTGGCGCATATGATGCCGGTCCGCGCTTTGGGAAGCAGTCCGGGTCTGCGTCCTTTGGAAAGTAATGCCAGAACAATAGCGGTGCTGCCCAGTGCAAAGGCCGGATAAATCGGAAAGATAAGGCCGAAAATACCTGCCAGAATACCCAGAATCATGGCGGCGTTTGCCAGACTTCCGCCCGGCTCCTGACGCGGAACCCGGTACATATCCGGATGATAATAATGTTGATTAACAGGATATCCGTTTTGAATGCCGCCGCGGTCGGAAGAATATGGATTGTATCTGTTGTTCGGACCATAGCCGCCCGGCGTTGAATTTCCATAAGGTGTTCGGTTCTGACCGGGACTGCCGTTTGCAGGGGGAGCGCTCTGACTGCTGCCGTAGGGCTGCTGTGCAGAAGGATAGGGCGTGCCGTTTCCGTAGGGAGGTCTTCCCTGATAAGGCTGACCGCCTGGCTGTGAAGAACCGGTGCTGTCTGTGTAAGGCCGGCCATTCTGAGAAGTCTGCTGCTGTAAGGGTGCAGTATCCTGAATCTGTGTCTGCTGCTGTGAGAAAGCAGTATCCTGAACCTGTGTCTGGTGTTGTAAGGGCGCAGCATCCTGAGCCTGCGTCTGCTGCTGTGAGAAAGCGGCGTCCTGAGCCGGCATCTGTTGCTGTGCGGACGTGGATTCCGGATTTACGGTCTGATTCTGTATGGAATTTTCCGATACCTGTCTGTTTTCCTGAAAGTCCATCGTTGTTCCTCCACAATGCCGCCCTGTGATACGATGCGGCGGCAAGAATTATTTTTATTATATCATAAATATCCAAAAAAAACAGATCTGAGGAAAGTTTCTCTGAAAATTATTCGGATAAGCCGGCTCTCTTTTTTCAAAGCCGAAAAACGCCGGTCGGGCCGTCGTCAGATGCCGGACAGCCGGATGGTATCAGCAAGCTTAAAAACAGTATATAGGAAATTCGATCAGATTGCAAATTTCATAACGCATGCGGCGGATAGGAAACAGGAAAATTTAGAGTGGCACCATTCGAAAAAATCAAGTATAATGGAATGGCTGGTAAATATTGTGCACCAGTTCAGCTGCCGGGCAGGGCGGGGTATCGTTCCCTTGAAGGCACGCTTCCGCTCCGTGAAAAGCAGCAACGGATGCTAAGCTCGTAAAAAACCTCGCTAAGCACCGGCGCTTTTCAAGGACCTTCGCAGGAACGATACCCCGCCCTGCCCGGCAGCTGAACTGATGTGATTACAGCGGTAATACGTGAAAGGAACGGTTAGGAAATGGACATTATCGTAAAACTGAAGGAAGAACTTAAAGTAGAGAAATGGCAGGTGGAAGCTGCTGTCAAATTGATAGATGAAGGGAACACCATTCCTTTTATCTCCAGATATCGTAAAGAGGCTACCGGCTCTCTGAACGATGAGGTGCTGCGGAATCTGTATGAGCGGCTGACTTATCTGCGAAATCTGGAGGAGAAAAAGGAACAGGTATTAAAAAGCATTGAGGAACAGGGAAAGCTGACGGATGAATTGAAGGAAAGAATCGCGGCGGCTGAAACCATGGTGGTCGTAGACGATCTGTACCGTCCCTATCGTCCGAAGAGAAAGACGCGGGCGAGCGTTGCGAAGGAAAAGGGGCTGGATGGCCTTGCGGAATATATTCTGGCACAGAATGCGGAAGCGCCCATTGAGGAAGAAGCGGCTAAGTATCTGCGCGAGGATGAGGACGCCGCAAAATCGGTAAAGACGGTTGAAGAAGCGGTCCAGGGCGCGAAGGATATCATTGCGGAAATGATTTCCGACGAAGCGGATTACCGCATCTACATTCGTGATATCACGATGGAAGAAGGAAAAATCGTGAGCACAGCCAGAGACGAAAAGGCAGAGAGCGTATACGAGATGTATTATGCTTATGAGGAACCGGTGAAAAAAGCTGCCGGACACCGTATTCTGGCGCTTAATCGAGGCGAAAGCGAGAAGTTCCTGAACGTAAAAATAGCGGCGCCGGAGGAACGCATTCTGCAGTTTTTGCGGAAGAAGGTGATAACAAATGACAATGCTGTCACTTCTCCGATTCTGGAAGAGGTAATATCTGATAGTTATGTCAGATTGATAGCGCCTGCGATTGAAAGAGAGATTCGTAATGACCTGACGGAAAAGGCGGAAGACGGAGCGATCGCCGTATTTGGCAAAAATCTGGAACAGCTTTTATTACAGCCGCCGATTGCGGGTAAAGTTGTGCTCGGCTGGGACCCGGCATTCCGGACAGGCTGTAAGCTGGCGGTCGTGGATGCAACAGGCAAAGTGCTGGATACGAAAGTCATCTATCCGACGGCGCCTCAGAACAAAGTGGCGGAGGCCAAAGCGGAACTGAAAAAACTGATCAAAAAATATCAGGTATCCCTGATTTCCGTCGGAAACGGAACTGCATCCAGAGAATCGGAGCAGGTTATCGTCGAACTGCTGAAAGAACTGGATACTCCGGTACAGTATGTCATCGTCAATGAAGCCGGCGCTTCCGTTTATTCGGCGAGCAAGCTGGCAACCGAAGAGTTTCCGAATTTTGATGTGGGGCAGAGAAGCGCGGCGTCCATCGCGAGAAGACTGCAGGACCCGCTGGCGGAGCTTGTGAAAATCGATCCCAAATCTATCGGTGTCGGACAGTATCAACATGATATGAACCAGAAAAAACTGAGCGAAGCCTTAAACGGCGTTGTGGAAGACAGCGTTAATAAGGTCGGCGTGGACCTGAATACGGCTTCCGCGTCCTTATTGGAATATGTTTCCGGCGTGACGAAGGTGATTGCCAGAAATATTGTGGATTACAGAGAAACGAACGGCCGTTTCACCAACCGGAAGCAGCTTTTGAAGGTGGCGAAACTGGGACCGAAGGCTTTTGAACAGTGTGCCGGGTTTATGCGGATTACGGACGGTGATAACCCGCTTGATGCGACGAGCGTTCATCCGGAATCCTATGAGGCTGCGGGAAAGCTTCTCGATAAAATGGGACTGACGATGGCGGATGTCAAAGAAGCACAGAAAAAAGCGGCAGCCGAGAAGGCGGCGGGCAAAAAAGCCGCCGCGGTGAAAGAAAGACCGGCGAAGAAACAGAAAGAAATTGTGATCCGGAATACCAATACGGCAATGGGCAAGGCGCTTGCCGCGGCGATGGGAGGCGTTGTACTGGAGAACGACAGGAAAGAGAACGGAAGCAAACCGGCTTCCGGTGCCGCGGCAAAAGCCGAAGTAACGGTCAGCAGCCTGGAGCGGAAGATTAAAGATAAAAAGAAACTGGCGGAAGAACTCGGTATTGGTGAGATCACGCTGACGGATATTTTGAAAGAACTGGAGAAGCCGGCACGCGACCCGCGTGATGATATGCCTGCGCCGATTTTGCGGAGCGATGTACTGGATATGAAGGACTTAAAACCGGGCATGATTTTAAAGGGAACGGTCCGCAATGTCATCGATTTCGGCGCTTTTGTGGATATCGGCGTACATCAGGACGGCCTGGTGCATGTTTCCCAGATGACGGATAAATTTATCCGGCATCCGTTGGAGGCGGTCAGCGTCGGCGATATCGTGGATGTACAGGTGCTCACCGTCGATGTGGCGAAGAAGCGTATTGGACTTACGATGAAGATCGGAAAGGACGGGCAGGCGAAAGGATAGCCGTCCGATACAAATACAGGAATGAAAATGAACAGTGAATTTATCAGGGGAATGGATATATCCACATATCCGGAAATGCTGGATAAAGGGTACCGATATTACGATTACGATGGAAATGAGGTAAATCTGATTGATTTTGCCGTAAGTCAGGGATTTAATTATGCGCGTCTCCGCATTTGGAATGATCCGCATAATGTTCCTGAAGCGAAGGGATATTGTGATCTGGCACATACGAAGAAAATGGTGCAGGAAATAAAGAAGCGGGGAATAGGGTTATTGCTTGATTTTCATTATTCGGACTGGTATGCCGATCCGGGGACACAGACAAAACCGTCAGCCTGGGAAGGACTGGACAGGGATGAGCTGATAACGGCGGTATATGATTTCACCAAAGACGTCCTTTGGGAACTCGACGATGCTGGAGTATATCCTGATATGGTGCAAATCGGCAATGAGATACGCTGCGGTATGATCTGGCCGGAAGGGAAAACGGATAACTGGCCGATGCTTGCCCGACTCATAAATGCAGGAATCAAAGCTGTCAGGGATACACAGGGACGGCGTGATACAAAGCTTATGCTTCATTTAGATCAGGGCGGACGATACGATTATCTGGAAGAGTGGTTTGACAACTGTCTTTCTCATGGAGTGACGGATTTTGATATCATAGGTCTTTCTTTCTATGCTTTTTGGCATGGCGGGTATCATGATGTGAAAAATTCTATGGAAAAACTCGCGGAGAGATATCATAAACCGTTGATTCTTGCGGAAGTGGCACATGGCTACAGGACGATTAAGGATGGATTGTATGATAAACCGCAGGAAGAACTTTCCGGATATCCGTCAAGTCCAAAAGGACAGAAAGAAGTTTTGGAGCTGGAAATGTGCATCACAGCCAATATTACCGGAAACAAAGGGCTGGGTGTTTTCTACTGGGAGCCCTTCTGTATGCCGGGAGGAATGGATGATGCATGGGCTAAGAGTATGAGTCTGGTGGATGAGAACGGGAAAGCGATGGAAGGAATAAAAGCCTTTTTAGAAAATCCCTTTGAATTTGACGCGGCTAAGTATGTGAAATTATACGCTCCGGAAAAAATAAAGCTGACAGAGGAAATGACCGGAGATTTAAGCAGGTATCTGCCGGAGAAAATCAGGGCATTGCGGTTTGACGGTAATATGGACAAACTGCCGGTGGTCTGGGATGATAAGGCGGAATTAAAGTCCGGTATTGTAAATGACATCACAGGAATTTGCAACGGACAGGAGGTTACGGCGCAGGTTGAGGTTGTAAATGACGCCAACAGCGTAAATCTGGTTGTAAATGGAGCTTTTACGGAGAAACTGGAAGGATGGGATATTGAAAAGCCCGACTGCGTTGATATCAGGATATGGGAATACATCGGGGAATCGCTTCCATACGAATCCTATCATTATCTGCGCATAAAAGGAAATGATAAATTCTGGTTTCATATGAGTCAGAAAATCAGCGTAAACAAAACCGGAAGGTATCGTTTTTCGCTTTCCTTTATGGGAGACAATACGACGGGCGTAAAGGTTCAGATGTATATTCTGGCGAATGGCAGTAAGCTGAGCCATGCGATTTTTCCGGAAGAAATCTGGCATGAGCATAGCATTGATATTGAGATTACGGAGCTAAGCGGCGCCGATACGGAAATGGAACTGGAGGTTGGATTGCAGATGGATTCACCTGTCAGTTATGGAGCAGTTAAGGATATGAAATTTAAACCGGTTTAAAAATTACAGGATGGAGGGTAATAGAATTGGCTGAAGATCAAAATAAGAAAGATTGGAATTTATATGTATTGAGATATCATTACTCTGGCAACTATTATGTTGGAATTACGGAAAATTTTGAAAGAAGAATGTCAGAGCATTGGCGGCAGACTTCAACGAACAGTGAGCTGCCGATATGGTCAGAAAAAAATAAATCAACAAAAGGGTTTCAGTTTTATTGGTTCAATATTGACGCAGACGGTGTTTCACAAAGCCATGCGGATCAATGTGAAAATTGTCTGGCCAGAATGCTTGTTGATAAAATAAAAGATATCAATAAAGAAAAGTTTATTGCGGAAGTTCATGTGGGAAATGGTGGATTTTATGATGTGGATATTCCTGTGAAAAATTATGAATCGATTGATGAAACAGAAGCTTACATATCCCCAAATGAAATTGATAAAATAATTGCGGATTACCTGAAAGAGAGGAAATCACTTAAAACAGAAGAAGGGGACTTTTCTGTAAAATGTTGTAGAATCGGTTATGTTGGGGAATATGACCACCACCAGTGTAATGAAGGGTGGAACGATGTTGCATCGTTTGAGTTTTGAATTGTGATGTATATGAAAAATTCCGGTATGAAAATGACAAAGTTGGATAAAAGAAACCAGGAATGAAATTACGATGACATTTATAGAAACAGACCGTTTGCTTCACGAAGCTGATTTTTGTATTCGATGATCGACTATGCCTTTGGCGAATTGAAAGCTCACAAAATGTTGGAAGATGATTGGAAAGCTGATTATGGCTATACAAGGAAATGAACAGCCTGCGGTGATTCAGATCGACGAATCCCTGCGGCTTCGGAAATATGATGGGGTGTATGAGTTTGCCCTGGAATGGTATCAGGACGAGAATACTGTTTATCTTGTGGACGGAAAAAAAGCTTCCTATACCATGGAACGGCTCAGGAGAATGTATGAATATCTGAACAATGCCGGAGAGCTTTATTTTATCGAGGTATTAGAGGATACCGTATATAAACCCATCGGTGATGTGGCTTTCTGGCAGGAGGATATGCCAATCGTGATCGGTGACCGGAACTATCGTGGCAGGAAAATCGGTCGTAAAGTTATTTCGGCATTGATTCAGCGCGGAAAAGAGTTAGGCTATGACCATCTGAACGTCGGTGAAATCTACGACTGGAACGAAGCATCCAGAAGGTGCTTTGAAAGAGCCGGATTTCGTGCATACGAAAAAACAGACAATGGGTCTCGCTATCTTTTGCGGTTAAAATAAATTGGCGAACGGATATGTTTTTAGGTAATTTTATCTTATATGGCAAAGATTTTATAGATTCCAGTTTGTAGAACCGTAGCCGCAGGAAAACTGAATAACCGCTACCCGCCAAAAGCAGCACACCGAAGCAGGAAATCAAGAAAAGGTTTCCTGTTTTTTTGTACCCAAAGGTAAGGGAAATTTTACGCCACACTAAAAATTTTCAAAAAGTTTTTCAAAACATTGACAAATTTTCATTTTTTCCCGTAGGGCTGATTTTTGCCTGATCGAATGAGCTTTGCGTGAATGTATAGGGATTTCTGTGATAGCTTGAAAGCTTCGCCTGTTTGTATGCAAATAAAAAATAATCCCATAAGGAAAGTTGAAGATACAGGCGGACAGTGGCATAATAAAAACCGTACTTCCTAAGAGCGGAGAACTTATATGGATAAGATACTGATCGTAGAAGACAGTATGGAACTGTCTGATGCCCTGTGCCGGAACCTGCAGGAAGAAGGGTTTGCGGTATCTGCTGCATCCTGTCTTGCGCAGGCCCGGAAATATCTGGATGGAGAGGTAGATTTATGCCTGTTGGACTTGAACCTGCCCGACGGGGACGGTTTTGCGTTCTGCCGTTATCTCAGTGAAAATACATCCATCCCCGTCATATTGCTGACCGTGCGTGATGGTGCGGAAGATATGGTAAAAGGGCTGTCTATAGGTGCTGATGATTATGTGACGAAGCCCTTCCACATGGATGTCCTTGTGTCAAGGATGCGGGCAGTGCTGCGGAGGGTAAGGGGCCAAAAAGCTGATGGCGATAATCTCTACTGTGGGGATGTCAGTATCAATAAAAGAGCATCCAAAGTATACCAGGGTGAGAAAATCACGCCTAAAGCATGGAGGACGGAAAAGGAACAGCTTGAAAAGGAAATGCCGACACTTCGGAGCGAGAGGGTGAGGGCGTGCTATGACCTTGCATTTGCGGAAGTGATAAGCTACAACAGAGCCAATCTTGAACGTGTGGAACAGAACGAGAGCCGTCATCAATCTGTCCATAGGGCAGATTACAGACAGCAAGGCAGGACTAAGCGGAGAGAGGAAGAAATTTAATGAAAAGGAAATAGAAATATGGGCGTGATGGTGGTATTCTGTTAAAAATACATATTGGCATTATAGGAGGTTAGATTATGAATCCCCAAATGATTTTGACTGATCTTGACGGAACTTTGATTTGTTCTGATGGCGGTATATCAGAACGTACAAAATTAGTTTTGAAACAATGTCAGAACTATGGCATTTACATTGTAATAGCCACGGCCAGGTATTGGATAGGAGCAGAACGCTACATAGAAGAAATTCAGCCGGATTATGAGATTACAACAGATGGAACACTTATTCATCGGCATGGACAACAAATATATGGCTGTAATTTGGAAATTGAAGATACAAACCAAATTATACATGATATACTTTTACGAGATGATAGGACGGAAATAACTGTAGCAACAGGACGTCAGGTGTTTTGGAACAGTAAGCATATATCTGAGTCCGAAAAATTACATAAGGCAGTTTATTGTGATTATCAGAAACCACTATCTTGTCAAGCTAACAAAATTGTGGCAGAGCTGCCAAATTATGAAACAGCATTAGAAATAGCAAATAGAAATCATTGCCGTTTACAGAGTTATCGTGGGGAAAACTGGTATGCTTTTTTGCCAGAAAAGGCGGGAAAGGTACAGGCAATTCGGGAACTGGCAAGAATATTAGATATATCACTAAATGAAATTGTGGCTTTTGGTGATGATAAAAATGATATTGAAATGCTTAAAATGTGTGGAATAGGCGTCGCTGTAAATAATGCCATTCCAGATGTTAAAGATATTGCAGATTGCATTACATTATCAAATGATGAGGATGGAGTAGCTGAATGGCTTGCAATAAATGTGCTGAAAAGTGTGGAATAATAATTTATGGTTTACCTGACAAATAGAATAAGTAATACAGCGTCAGAGCGTATAGAAATCAAATCTATGCGCTCTTTTTTCATGTAAAGGAGCAGAGAATGAAGAAAACAGATACCATCAAGCGAGCGCAGGAAAAGCGCAAAGGCTTTACCAAGAAAATCGGCAACACCACCTATGACGTATCATTCCATTACAGCCGACAGAACAGGGAAAGTATGAACGATAAAATTATCCAACTGATAAGAAGAGTTTCACAAAAAATTCAGTTTTCAAAAGATACTGTCTGATGTATAATAAAAATGGTGAAGGAAAGTGATATTTTTGAATACAACAGTGCAGACACACCAGCAGGATTTAGAGCGTCTAAAATCGCTACGCTATATGGATGATGATTTTATGACTGTATGCCTTGCAGATAATTTTGAGGGTGTGGAACTGATATTACAGATTATTTTAAAGAAAAAAGACATAAAGATTAAATCGGTTCGGACGCAGGAAGTGCTGAAAAACTTACACGGGCGTTCGGCTACATTAGATGTTCATGCGGTTGACGGTGACAATAAAGAATTTGATGTGGAAATTCAGCGCAAGGACGCAGGAGCAGGCGCAAAAAGGGCAAGGCACAACAGCAGTCTGTTGGACGCACATATATTAAAGAGTGGAGAAGAAACAGAGGACATTCCCGACAGCTATGTTATTTTCATTACTGAAAATGATGTGATGAAAGGAAATCAGCCGATATATCCAGTAGAGAGATATGTTACAATCGGAGAAAACAAGGTATTGTTTGGTGACGGTTCGCATATCATATATGTCAATGGTAAATATAGGGCGATGATGAAATCGGAAAGCTGATGCACGATTTTTCATGCACTAATCCCGATGATATGAATTATGAGGCGCTTGCTAAAAAAGCGAGGTACTTCAAGCAGGATGAGAAAGGAGTAAAAGCCATGTGCAAAGTTATGGAAGATATGAGAAATGAGGCGGCATTAAACAATGCAAGGGAAACCGCAGAAAGACTGATAATCAAAGGGAAAATGACACTTGAAGAAATTGCGGAGTGTGTTCCATTATTATCACTTGATGAACTAAGAGAAATTGAAATGAGAGTTATGCAGTTGGCATAATCAATCATATCAATCGAAATTAAATACAGTAACAGCGTTAGGGCATATAGAAACGAAAATCTATATGCTCTATTTTTTTGCCATTAAGGAGGAGCAATGAGCGACAACATTCAGACCAACATCACAGGGCGATTAACGCCCTGTTTGCAGAAGAAGATTGATAAGGCAACTTATTTAGTTGAGGTACATTTTTCCGATACAAGTACCCAAAGCGTGGAGGACAAACTAAAGCGTGTTATTCTCCATGATTTAGAGCATGGGAAACAGGGCAGACCAAGAAAAAGTGATGAATATGTCCTTGACAAGTAGCAACAGGAGCAGTTGCGCCGCACGCCCTCCCGGTTAAGCATATTATATTGTCATGGTGCAGTAATTTTCCAAAGTCAGACGCAAGGGAATATTTTGTGCAAGCTGCCTTTTGTTACCGAAAAGTGGTCATTTCGTTCCCTTCACTCGAAAAACGGAAATTTTCTGCCGATATAAAAAGACAGATACCTGTCTTTTGATAAAAGCCTCTGCAGGATTTGAGGTGGTGTGATATTGGATATGGCAGTTGTGGATGATAAAGAAGCGATCAAAGGATGTGGTAGTTTTTGTCAGGGGGAGAAAAATATATGTCAATTAATTTTGCAGATTATCCGGTGCATTTGCGGGAAGGAATGAAATTTGAAAGGGAATATGTGCAA
This sequence comes from uncultured Lachnospiraceae bacterium, assembly GCA_937910785.1. GTDB lineage: Bacteria > Bacillota > Clostridia > Lachnospirales > Lachnospiraceae > UBA3282. The sequence goes on from CALDLG010000002.1 coordinate 53,478, forward strand.
TTACAGTTACAGAAAGACCGGGACGCGGGTTCAAAAGCGTTTCAAGGGGATGCTTTAGAACTTTCCCAAATGTCGAAAAACAGGGATGCAGTGATGGATAAAATGAAACACACAGTCGTCCAGTCGGCGGCATCATTCAGCGATACAAGGGCTGGAATAATGAAGGAAATCAGAGAAGAAAAAGGGCAGTATGATTATTCCGATGTTGTGAATGCCTGCGGACTGAGTTATGCAAAAATCTGTTCTGAAATTGAGCGGCGCCACGAAAATGTGCCGGAGCAGTATTATAAGGCAGACGGGACACTGCTGACAAAAGAAGAAGAGACTGAATGGCTGGATGTGCAGTTTGAGCAGGAAGTGGAGTGGCAGAAATCCTGTGCCAGAATAGCGGCCCGGGGACAGGTCTTTCAGGGGCGTATTCCGGAAATGCCGACAAAGGAGATTGAAGAACTGGAGGACAGCCTTTATCGGGCGAGGGATGCCTATATGAAGCTGTACCGGGAGAACAAGCAGGACGGGAATCCTCTCACCTTACAAAATGAAATGTTTGGCAGCAGCAGGATGTATGAAATGCTGAACCGATTGGGGAATTTGCGGGAAAGTCAGTTATGAGAATACCCCGTTTTGTCAATTCCTGTCAGGAAAATACGAAAAGAAATTCATAGGATAACGGTGTGGAAAACGCAGAAATTTGTCGATAGACCTTATAGAAAACATACCTGTATCTGATGAAAGGAATCCATAAGAATGAAAAAAATACTGTTCCTTTTAACAGCGTTTGCGTTTTGCACGATATCGCTTAACGCCTGCGGGAAAACGGACGGCGCAGATGAGAATACATTGGAGGAAGAGAAAGAAGCTGCCACAAAAGAAGGGGAGACGGCAGAAGCAGGCAATGCGGGAGCTCCGGAGTCTGAAGAAGCTGATCCGGGAAAGGAGTCCGGAGCGCAGAAGGAATTGTATACCGCTTCCATAGAAACGCTGGATGATATGCTGGCGGGGAACAGGGGCAGAGATTCCGGCGATACTGTTTATCAGGAGACGATAGGCACCCTCTACATATTTTCCGAAGCATATGACGGTGTGCTGCAGGCGGGATATGATGAGGATGGAATGCATGTATTTCAGATAGCGATAACAGACGGGGATCTGGAGGAAAAACACAAATACGAATGCCGCATGCTGTCGGATAGCAGTCTGTGGTTCACCTTTCAGACGGACAGCGCCTGTGAAAAGGATCTGCCGAATTATATTGTCAATGAGGATGTGCTGCGCTATGGCAGGGTGGATTATGTCTATGATGATGGAAGCACGGATACGGAGGAGGAAAAAGAGCTGCGCAGACAGGAGGCGGAGACTTATCTGGCAGGGAAGGTGGACGGTGAAATACAGGAATTCTGGCACACCGGGGACAGGTTGTACCGCATCGATCGGAAAGAAGGGATATTTGTCGATGTGACGGCACAGAAGGAAAGCTGTATTGCGGATTTTCTGCGGGAACAGACGAGGCGCATTTCCTGCCGGTTATCGGTCAGCGAGGCGTCGACGGAGGTGGTGGAAAAGTACAAGCCGAAGGGATACAGCCTGTTGTACGGGAAAAATTCATGGAACAGTATTGGAGTCAGCGATTTAAACCATGATGGCAGGATGGACTATGTCGCAGTATTGTATCCGGATGATTATGAGGAGGAAGCAGGGTATGAGGGCTTTGGCCCCTATGATAATTTCCCCGCGTATTACGCGGCTTCTTTCTGGCTTTTGCTGTCTTCGGAGGACGGAGGCTATGAACAGATCAGATTGTCGGACAGTATTGAGTATTGGGACACCGCGCTTACTCTTGTGGAAGTGGGATTTGTGGATGAGGAGGTGCTGCAGCTGGAGTATTTTGTGGGGCGTTCGCCTTTTAAGAATGCACTGCTCAGATTTCAGTATGATCAGGAGAAAAAAACGTTTTATATACGGTCTTCCTATTACAGGGATGCCTATGATGATTTTTTGATGATTGGCAATGTTGAAAATTATGGAAAGATGGGCATGTCGTCCTATTTTGGATATGGAGGAAACAGACTGCGTTATTGCGAAGGAAGCCGGGAGGGTGTAGATGATGTTTTTATGCAGGATGGAACGCACCTGAGCTCTTATAGCGGAAGCTTTCGGTACGCCTGTGAAAATCTGCCGGAGGAACACCATATCAACAGCCTGATCTGGGAGAGAGAGTATGAACTGCTTCGGGCTTTCAAACAGCATTACGCTGCTTCGGAACCGCAGCCGGACGTTGTTATGCATACGACTCCAGTTTTTTATAACAGGCGTCTGGTCAGCGGACAGATCCTGTTATCCTGCGGCGGGAGGAATATACAGATGCCGGTCATGGTGGATAAACAGAGTGGAGAATATGTGACGGTGACAGGGCTTTTACAGAAGGAAGAGTTTATGCGGATTTTTGCAGACTGGTCTGAGGACGCGCTGCTTCACGGTTATCTGACAGCGGAGGAGAAGACGCGGTGTGAGAGGGCAATCGAAAGGGACTGGGAAAGAGCGGATACACTGGAAAACTATCTGGAGGAGAGGGAAGAAATCATATCTTTTCAGATTGTGCAGGAAGGCATTCAAATGGGGATAAAGTCGCAGGAGGATATACGGATGGATTATATTATTATAGAGAAGGAATATTTCTGGGATACGAAAGCCTGGGATTATCTGCAGATCTATGAGGAGTAATACCGCCCACCACAACACCGTTTTTTATATGGTGGGCGCTCGGCTTAAAACCTTATGAAATAAAATGGGCAGTATATTCATTACGCAGCAATGCCCTGTTTAATCATCATTATTCCCGGCTGACAATTCGTTCTCCAAAAACTGCTTTATGTATGGATTGTTTTCTTCACTCAATGTAGGCTGAAATGCCATATAGCGGCATTTCTGATATTGCTCTCCATCCATTTCAAAAGTATATCCCATAACGCATTTTGGATTGCAGTCATTGGGATTGATAAGCCGCTTGCAAACAGACGCTTTTTTAATTTCCTTTTTTAGCTTTTGGGGCAGAGTATCAAGAAAACTCTGATAGGTATTTATATGTTCCGGATAGATACGCAGCTTCATTCCTGTTTTGCGGGAAACAAAGGTGGCCAAAGTCTTCTTGCTGCCGTTTAATATATAAGATACGACATAGCCGCTTTTGGCAGTTTTTATATCGCGCTTGCAGTCTTTCTTCGTCAGATACTCATGAATCTGATTTACAAAATCACGAAAACGCTCATCAACCGTTTCCATAAATAAATTGAATTTCTCGTCCATTCTGCCCTCCGTTATGCCTGCTTTTTAATTACTGGTATCCATATCTCGTACTGTGCGTTCTGTGGGTCCGGATTGAGATAAACTTCCATATCGGGAGCGTTGGCATATTCGTATCCGGAAGTCGGAAGCCATTCGGTTATGATACGCCGCTGCAATTCCTGTATGGACTTGTTTGTTCCTGTTCCGGAGAAAACTGCCCAGGTGGACGCCGGCACGATATATTCCTCAAATTCATCATTTTCCTTTGTGCTTGAAACAGCAATGAAATACTTCCATTGTTCTTCATCATTGCAGGCACTCACCCCCAGAAGTCCCATCAGCGGCGTATCCATCATACCGGCCAACTTCTGTATTGTGCCATTTGCTACGGCATCCTGCCACATTTGCGGTACAACCATAAAATTATTTTCGATTTCCATATCAAGCGGTGCAGATATACCAATAATGCGAAAAGCATCTTTTGTTTCAATTCTATAATTCATTTCTGTTGCTCCTTTCACAGCAATTCTAA
>CALDLG010000003.1 GCA_937910785.1 uncultured Lachnospiraceae bacterium
TTGCCATGTTTGCGGCGGGACGTAACTTCGAGCAGGTTCGTAATTCTATCGGCTATCCGCATCTGAATGTAAAGATCGGCGGAACCCATGCCGGTATTACGGTAGGGGAAGATGGAGCAACCCATCAGTGTAACGAGGATGTGGCATTGATGAGAACCATTCCGGGCATGACGGTTATCGTGCCGGCAGATGATGTGGAAGCGAAAGCGGCTGTCAGAGCGGCGATCGAAATGGAAGGCCCCGTCTATCTGAGATTCGGCCGTGCGGCGGTTCCGGTCATTAACGACAGACCCGATTACCGCTTCGAAATCGGAAAAGGCGTGCTGTTAAAGGAAGGAACTGATGTAACGATCGTTGCCAGCGGCATTACGGTGGCATCCGCCCTTGAAGCGGCGGAAATGCTTGCGGCGGACGGAATCAGCGCAGAAGTCATTAACATACATACAATTAAACCGCTCGATAAAGATCTGATCATCGCATCCGCGAAGAAAACCGGAAAGGTAGTGACTGCGGAAGAGCACAGTGTAATCGGCGGCCTTGGCAGCGCCGTATGCGACTGCCTGTCTGAGAATCATCCGACGCGCGTGTTGAAGATCGGTATGCAGGATGTATTCGGTGAATCCGGTACGGCTGCGGCACTGATAGAAAAGTACGGTCTGGACGGTAAAGGCATCTATGCGAAAGTAAAAGAATTTGTATAACAGGACAGTGTGAAGAAGGTTCGCTTTGCGGACCTTTCTCACACTGCGGAGGAGGGGCCTATTATGAAGAAAATTTTATCGCCGTCTATTCTCGCGGCGGATTTCGGAATTCTCGGAAGGCAGATTGCGGAGGCGGATGAGGCGGGAGCGGAATACATCCATATCGACGTGATGGACGGTGTATTCGTGCCGTCGATTTCTTTCGGCATGCCGGTTATCTCGTCGATCAGACCGTTGACGAAACGGATTTTCGATGTTCATCTGATGATCGTGGAACCGGAACGATATATCGGGGAATTCGCCAAATGCGGGGCAGACAGCATTACCTTTCATCTGGAAGCCTCCAAAGATGTAAGCGGTGTAATCGACATGATTCACCGTGCAGGATGCAGGGCAGGTCTTTCCATTAAGCCCGCGACTCCGGTGGAAGCCGTAAGGCCGTATCTTGAGAAGCTGGACATGCTTCTGATCATGACAGTGGAGCCGGGATTCGGAGGCCAGAAATATATTCCCGCCTCCACGAAGCGCATACGGGAGGCGCACCTGATGGCCCAAAATGCGGGGCTTGATCTGGATATTCAGGTGGACGGCGGCATCACGACCGGGAATGTATCGGTGGTTCTCAATGCGGGTGCCAATGTAATTGTTGCGGGTTCCTCGGTTTTTCATGGAAATATAGGAGAGAACGTCGAACAATATCTGGAAATTTTTTCGCGGGAATGAGGTCCGGAGAGAAACGGCATTTAAAATACCCGCCGAAAAGGGCCGGGAGACAGGGATGAAAAGGTAGAATGAAAAAACTGGGAAGAAACGATCCGTGCTGGTGTCAGAGCGGGCGTAAATATAAAAGCTGTCATATGGCTTTCGATGAAAAAATACAGCAGTATGCGCTGGAAGGCCATATGGTTCCGACACATGACATTATTAAGACGAAAGAACAGATTGAGGGAATCAGAGAAAGCAGTAAGATTAATATTGCGGTGCTGGATTATGTGGCGGAAAATATACGGATTGGAATGTCTACCGAAGAGATTGACCGTCTTGTTTATGAGAAAACAACGCAGATGGGAGGGATTCCCGCATCGCTCGGATATGACGGATTTCCCAAAAGCGTATGCACTTCGTTGAACGAGCAGGTCTGTCATGGTATTCCTTCCGAAGAGGTTATTCTGAAAGACGGTGACATTGTGAACGTGGACGCTTCCACGATCTATCATGGATATTTTTCGGACTCCTCCAGAATGTTCATGCTCGGAGATGTTGCCCCGGAAACAGTGAGGCTCGTGGAAACGGCGCATAAATGCCTGGAAATTGGTCTGGAACAGGTAAGGCCGTGGAACTTTCTGGGCGATATGGCGCAGGCAATTAACGATTTTGCGAAGGAGAACGGTTACTCCATCGTAAGGGAAATCGGCGGACACGGTGTTGGTCTGGAATTTCACGAAGAACCTTTTGTCAGTTATGTGACGCGCCGGGGAACGGAGATGCTGATGGCGCCGGGGATGGTCTTTACGATTGAACCGATGGTAAACATGGGCAGGGCGGATGTCTGTATTGACGATGATGACGGGTGGACCGTCTATGCGGAAGATGGAAAGCCTTCCGCACAGTGGGAAATCACAGTGGCGGTGACAGAGGACGGGTATGAAATTCTTACCTGGTAAAAATGGAAAAATACATTTTTATAATTGACTTTTGACATGTAAAAAGCCGGAAGACATCGGACATAGAGGTGTTTTTTCGGCTCTTTTTCAAAAAAATTTGTTAAAATTTCCGATATTGCATTTATAAAATAATTCTGATATCGTACCTATACAATCTTTTGAAGTCATTCATATCTGAGCTCAAGTAATTTGGCGATTCGCCATGATTCCAAACGATTTGATACTAAAATGCGGTAACTTACGGAAGGAGTGCGTAAAAATGAGAGAATTTATGACAAAAGTGTCGGATTTTATTGACGAGAGGAGAAATGATCCCGAAAAGAACGGAAGCTTTCTTGTATTGTGCGTAATCGGAATGGCGATGCTCGTCAGTATCGTTCTGTGTCTGCTGCTGCTTTGGCATAAAAACGGGAACGGAGAACAAAATATGAAGGCGGAGGTTTTTGAGGAAACACCGGATGTAATGCTTACGGAAAATCCGGTGGATGGAGAACTGAAGATGCAGTATCTGACGGATATTGAGTATTTTGAGGAAAAAATTAAAGAACTGTCCGGGTCCATGACGAGAATCAGTGAAATGCTGGAAACGACTACAGCGGCGTCTATGGAAGAAAATCCGGCGCTGCGGGAGCAGATTAAGGAAATCGGAGAAAGTATTACGGGTCTGCTGACAAAGCTGCAAAATACCCAGAGCACACTGCATGATCTGAACGACCTGGTGAATGTAATGGACGAGAAAACGATTCCGCTCATTCAGGGACAGATTGTGGAAATCGAAAAGCATATGGGCTTTGTGAGCGCGGATATTTCGGATATTTATGGAAAGATCGATGCACTGGAAACGACGGACAGAGAGCTGAAAATCAAGATAAGAGAAATACAGGGCGCCTTAAAGTCATCTGTCGAACAGAATGTTACGGATATTACGAATCGGTTTGAAAGCATGAGTCATCAGATACAACAGCTGCTTGCGCAGTTTGAGGATGCCAGGCAGAAGCTGAATGACACACAGAATCAGGTAGAGGATACGAAGAAACAGCTTGGTGACACACAGAATCAGGTGGAGGATACGAGAAAGCAGCTTGGAGATACGCAGAACCAGGTAGAGGACACGAGGAAGCAGCTTGGAGATACGCAGGGGCAGGTGGAAGACACGAGGAAACAGTTAGATAATACACAGGACCGGCTTTCAAGGATCGATGCGCAGATGCTGCGATACCGATATGATGAAACGGACCATACGCTGTACCTGTATGAGAATGAATAGGCGGCACGCCGGATTTCTTACACAGGAAAACGGAAGAATACGGTAGATGATCAGATCTCATGTATTCTTCCGTTCCGGTCAGTAAATTTTAATTACCCGGAAATTGAAGGGAGATTTCCGAGATTGTTGTTTTCGGAACCGTCGGGAAGCGACTTTAAATATTCCGTATCCTTTCGGTGCGCGATTCCGACTCCTTTGATTTCGCCGTCTTTCGCAAGGGCAACGCCTTCTTCTTTGGAGACGGTTGTTCCGTCGGATAACTGATATCCATTGATACGGCCGCTGCTCTTTACAAGGCCGACAATTTCCCTGGCATCGCTTTTGGGCTGGGGAATATCGTCGAGTGTATTTCTTGCGAGAGCTTCGCCGAATGTGTCTTTATCAATATCTTTCATGAAAAGTCCTCCGTTTCTGTTCATCTCATGAACAGGAATAGTTTATGCGGGAGGGAGAAATCTATTCGCGGCGCATGCAATCCCCCGATTGACAACATAAAATCTTTGTGATAGGCTAACAATATATTGAAAAAAGCAATGACGAAGAGAGTAAGTATGCGAATTCCGTACAGAGAACGTCCCGCTGCACACAGGGCCCGTTTATTTTGCAGCTGCTGAGAGGGAGGAAGAAGGAACATACTGAAGATGGCTTCTGAGCAGTGTGCCCGAACTGTGTGTAAGGGTGCAACAGGTTCCGCCTGTTATAGCGGCAGAGTATCGGAAGGTACTTGGTGAGGCATATATCCGCGAGGATATGGCGAAAAGAAGTGGTAACACGGTTTGATAGCCGTCTTCTTATATTTTAACAGAATATGAGAAGGCGGTTTTTTAATAAAAGCATTGTGCCGCTTCCGGGTACCGGAAATTATTGCAGGAAAGGAAGAAAGGACATGAGCAAGGGAAAATACTATATTACAACGGCAATCGCTTATACATCCGGAAAACCTCATATCGGGAACAGCTATGAGATCGTATTGGCGGACAGCATCGCGAGATTCAGGAGAAAAGACGGATACGATGTCTTTTTTCAGACAGGAACTGATGAACATGGCCAGAAGATCGAGTTAAAGGCGCAGGAAGCGGGAATTACGCCGAAAGAGTTTGTGGATGGTGTGGCGGAGAAAATACGTTCGATCTGCGATTCCATGAATACTTCTTATGACAGATTCATCCGTACAACCGACGAATATCATGAAAAGCAGGTGCAGAAAATTTTTAAGAAGCTGTATGAGCAGGGGGACATATATAAAGGCTCCTATGAAGGACTTTACTGTACGCCCTGCGAATCCTTCTGGACGGAATCCCAGCTTGTGGACGGGAAATGCCCCGACTGCGGCAGAGAAGTAAAACCGGCCAGGGAAGAGGCTTACTTCTTTAAGATGAGCAAGTATGCGGACAGACTGATCGAGCATATCAATGCTCATCCGGAATTTATCCGGCCGGTATCCCGCAAAAATGAGATGATGAATAATTTTCTGCTGCCGGGCTTACAGGACCTGTGCGTGTCGAGGACTTCTTTTAAATGGGGAATTCCGGTGGATTTCGACGAGAAGCATGTGGTATACGTATGGCTGGACGCGTTGACAAATTATATTACGGGCATCGGCTACGATGCTGACGGAAACTGTACGGAGCAGTATCGGAAGCTGTGGCCGGCCGATCCGCATCTGATCGGAAAGGATATTATCCGTTTCCATACGATTTACTGGCCTATTTTCCTGATGGCGCTGGGAGAGCCGCTGCCAAAGCAGATTTTCGGGCATCCCTGGCTTTTGCAGGGCGACGGTAAGATGAGCAAGTCCAGAGGCAATGTGATCTATGCGGAGGATCTGATCAACTTTTTCGGCGTGGATGCGGTCCGCTATTTCGTACTGCACGAGATGCCTTTTGAAAATGACGGCGTGATCACATGGGATCTGATGGTAGAGCGTTTCAATTCCGATCTTGCGAATACGCTTGGCAATCTGGTAAACAGAACGATTTCCATGAGCAACAAATATTTTGGCGGCGTTGTGGAGAATAAAAAGGTCGGTGTGGCAGCAGGCGAAGAGGATGTGGATGACGATCTGCGGAAGGTACTGACGGAGACTTATGCGAGAGTATGCGCGAAAATGGAAGAGCTGCGGGTTGCGGATGCCATTACGGAGGTTTTTGTTTTATTCAAACGCTGTAATAAATATATTGATGAGACGATGCCCTGGGCGCTTGCAAAGGATGAGGCGAAAAAGGACCGTCTTGCAACTGTTTTATATAATCTGCTCAACGGAATTCTGGCAGGCGCCAGCCTGTTAGAGCCTTTTATGCCGCAGACGGCTGCCCAAATCGCGGAGCAGCTGAAAACAGAGTTAATCGATTTCGCGACGCTTGAGGAGTGTGCAAAGGAGCAGGATATGGAAAGAGCGGCGGCTCTTTATCCGTCAGGCACCAGAGTAACGGATGCACCGGAGATTCTTTTCGTACGCCGGGATCTCAAGGAAGTCATGGAGAAGGTCGAAGCGATGCATGCGGAAAGAAAAGCTGCGGAGGAAAAGGACGAAACACAGGCAGGAAAAGAAAACGATGTACCGGCCGGGAAGGTGATGGATGTGGAACAAAAAGAGACGATTTCCTACGATGATTTCGCGAAGTGCCAGTTCCGGGTCGGGGAGATTCTGGAGTGTCAGGAAGTGCCCAAATCCAGAAAGCTGCTCTGCTTTAAAGTACGCATCGGATCTGAGGTAAAACAGATTCTGTCGGGAATTAAGCAGTATTACAACGCGGAGGAAATGGCAGGGAAAAAGGTAATGGTGCTGACCAATCTCGCACCCCGTCAGATTGCGGGTATGACATCGGAAGGCATGCTTCTGTCGGCGGAGGACGCGGATGGCAATCTGGCGCTGATGACGCCGGAGAGAGAGATGCCTGCAGGCGCAGAAATCTGCTGAGATGAAGGGGCAGATAAGCCAGTGGAATAAAAAGGAAACAGCATAAGAAAGGCATACAATCGAAATGATACAAAAAGAAGAGTTTTATTTTGATTCCAGAGACCGGGAGAGCAGGATACATGCGGTAAAGTGGATTCCTGAGACCGAAAAACCGGTCTGCATTGTACAGATTGTGCATGGCATGGCGGAGCATATAGAACGTTATGACGAATTTGCGGGATATCTGGCCCAAAAGGGAATTCTTGTCGTTGGAGATGATCATCTGGGTCATGGAAAGTCTGTTCCGGAAGGCGGAATATATGGCTATTTCTGCAAAGAGGATGCGGCCAGCGTCCTTGTACGGGATGAACACCGTTTAAAGAAAACCATACAGGAACGGTATCCGGGAGTCCCTTATCTGATTCTGGGACACAGCATGGGTTCGTTTATCGTCAGAAATTATCTGTTCCATTATGGAAGCGGTGTGAGCGGTGCGGTAATTGTCGGTACGGGAATGCAGTCCAAATTCACGCTTCTGGCGGCCAGGATGGTTACCGCGGTTCAGAAGCTGTTCCTCGGACCGAAGCATGTCGGCAGATTTATCGATAAAGCGTCTTTTGGCAGGTTTAATGACCGGTTTAAGCCGGTCAGGACGAATGCGGACTGGCTTTCCAGAAATCAGGAAAACGTGGACCGGTATCTTGCGGACCCGATGTGCGGCTTTGTTTTTACATTGAACGGATTTGCGGCGCTGTTTCAACTGATTCATAATTGTTATGATGCGGAACGGATAGAAGGGATGCCGAAGCAGCTGCCGGTTCTGCTTATATCCGGCGCGGATGATCCGGTCGGAAATTATGGAAAAAGTGTGGAAGCCGTATATCAGTCCTATCTGGAGCACGGTATGCGGAATGTGCAGATGAAGCTGTACGAGAAGGACCGCCATGAGCTGTTAAACGAAGAGGATAAAGAACTGGTATACGGAGATATTTACCGGTGGATTTTACAGCATATAACATAGGGAATGGAGGAGTTTATGAGAAAATGGATGGTAATCCTTGCCGCGTTCTGTCTGTCCGGCCTGTTTTGCATTGGAAATGCGGATATTTTGGCAATGACGGTCATGGCGGCGGAGACGGAGGATACGGTCGTCGTGCTGGGAGCGGATCTGTCCGCGGAGCAGCGGGCCGAAGTGCTCAGTCTGATGGGGCTTACGGAAGAGGAGCTGGCGGGCTGTACGGTGCTGACCATTACAAACGAAACGGAGCATGCATATCTGGATGCGTATCTGGAGGCTTCCGTGATCGGAAGCAAATCACTGTCCAGCGTAAAGCTTACAAAAGCGGCGGAAGGCAGCGGCATAAAGGTGACGACACAGAACATTAATTACTGTACGACGGGCATGTATCGGAACGCATTGCTGACGGCAGGCATGAGAGATATGGATGTGCTTGTGGTGGGTCCGTCGCCGATCTCCGGGACGGCAGGTCTGATCGGCGCCCTGAAGGCATATGAAGTGATTGCGGGCGAAACCGTATCGGATATGGCATTGGATACGGCGCTTAATGAACTGATTACGACCGGAGAACTTGCAGAGAGCATACAGGGAGAAGCCGGTGCGGATGAGGCGGAAGCGCTGATCGCATGGCTGAAAGGCAAGGTTGCGGGAGGAGAGCTGGATATCGGAGACGAGGAGAGCATCCGGGCCGCGATCGCGGAAGGAGAAAAAACATTTGGCATCAGTCTGACGGAAGAGGACAGACAGCGTATTATCGGGCTGCTCAAGAAGATGGATTCCCTCGGACTGGACGCGGAGTACCTGTTGGAGCAGGCACAGCAGCTATATGAGAAATACGGATTAAGTATTGTCGAGAATGCGAATGATGCGATCAATGAAGCGGTAGAAAGCGCACTGACTTCTGCAGTAAAAGGGTTTTTTGAAAACCTGACGACTTCTATATCGGATTTTTTTAAAAATTTATTTTCCTGAACCGGCGGAGCGCCGGTTCTTTTTAAATTCCGCCAAAGAGCGGAAGAAAAAAATCTGACAGGAATGAAGAGGAATCCTTCTGCTTATACTAATTCATGATAAAAGGAATCTGATTGAAAGAAAAAGGAGAAAATCTGACAATATGAAAATCGCATTTTTCAGTACAAAACCCTATGATAAGATCTGGTTTGAGCCGATGGGAAAGGAATATGGATTCGATATCCGTTTCTATGAAGTGCCCTTTCAGGAGGAAACCATCAATCTGGCAGCGGGTTATGATGCCGTCTGTATTTTCGTAAACGATTATGTTACGGCGGAAATGATCGATAAGCTGTACGAAATGAAGGTAAAAGCAATCCTGCTGCGCAGCGCCGGCTTTAATCATGTGGATGTCAAGGCTGCGGAAGATAAAATAACGATTCTCCGCGTGCCGAGCTATTCTCCGGAGGGAGTGGCGGAGTTTGCCATGGGCATGCTTTTGACGGTGAACCGCCAGATTCACAGGGCCTACGGCAGAACAAGGGACTTTAATATGAGTCTGAACGGGCTGATGGGAGTGGATCTTTATCACAAAACAGCGGGCATTATCGGAACCGGAAAGATCGGGCAGGCCATGATCAGGATCTGCAACGGATTTGGCATGCAGGTGCTGGCATATGATCCCTATCCGAATCAGAAGCTGGAGGTGGATTATGTGGAGCCGGAAGAACTGTTTGAAAAGGCAGACGTTATTTCGCTGCATTGCCCGCTGACTTCCGGGACAAAGCATATTATCAATGCGGACTCTATCGGGCGCATGAAAAAGGGAGTCTATCTGATCAATACGTCCAGAGGAAGCCTGATTGATACGGATGCGTTGATTGACGGTCTGGTAGAAGGAAAGCTGGGCGGAGTCGGCCTGGATGTTTATGAAGAAGAGGAAGGCATTTTTTATGAGGACAGATCCAACGAGATCATTCATGATGAAAAGCTGGCAAGGCTGCTGACTTTCCCGAATGTGCTGATTACCTCGCATATGGGATTTTTTACGAAAGAGGCCATGCAGGCGATCGCCAGAGAGACATTGGAGAATGCCTATGCGCTGGAAAATGGACTGCCGCTTGTAAATCGAACTGAAATACGTTAAAATAGAATACAGAAAGAAGGGAGAGTATGACATTACGGATTCCGTATCTGATCAGAAGCGCCTATCAGGATGAGTGGGACGATGCAATGACGTTGGCGTGGAAGACTTTCATGCAGTTCGAGGCGAATATTTACACGGCGGAAGGCGTTCGAAATTTTGAAGATTTCATTACGGATACAACGCTGTATCGCATGTTTGTCATGGGAGCTTACCAGATGTTTGTGGCGCTGGACCGGGAACAGATTGTCGGTATGATTACGCTGCGGAATGTTTCACATATCTCTCTGCTTTTTGTAGACGAGAAATATCACAGACAGGGAATCGGGCGGGCCCTGATAGAATATCTCAGGGAATATCTGCTTTCGGAGGCGGGTATCAGTAAAGTGACGGTGAATGCGGCTCCTTACGGAGTTGCATTCTACCATAAGCTGGGATTTCGTGATTTAAGGCCGGAAGAAGAGCGGGACGGAATCAGGTATACGCCGATGGAATTTATATTATAGAAGCATTCCTTTGCCGGAATAAAAGAAAAGGATGGAAAATCATGGAGTATATTAAAAGCAGGGATATTTTTGTATTGATGAGAAATACTTTGAGGCTGATTCATCCGAGACTGATGGAGCATGGCCAGAGAGTCGCCTATATGGTATACAAAATGCTGGAAGATAAGGGACTTTATGAAGAATTTGAACTGGCGGATATTGTGATGGTAGCCACATTGCATGATATTGGCGCCTATAAGACGGAGGCAGGCGTATTAAACGATATGCTTCGATATGAATCCAGAGACAGCAGGGCGCATACGATTTATGGATATCTTTTCTTCAAATATCTGTCTCCGGTGGAAGATCTCGCGAAGGTCATTATGTACCATCATATGGATTATGAGCAGCTTCGGAAAATAGATTACGCCTATAAGGACGTTGCCGCGTACATCAATATAGCGGAGAAGATGGATATTTATTTTTCCGCGATGGGAAGCCAGTTTAACATGCAGATGTTTCATAAACAGGCAGGAACCAGATTATCGGAAGAAGGTCTGACCCGTTTTTATGATGCGGCCAAGAAATACGATATATTCTCGAAGCTGAAAACGGGGGAATATAAAGAGGAGCTTGAAAGAATTGTCGATTACATGATCTTCTCCAATGAAGGGAAAAAGAAATTTCTGGAGATGCTTATGTACTGTACCGGATTCCGGAACGAACAGTCCGTAATCGATTCCATTACAACGATACATATCTGTGATAAACTGGCGGGCAGACTGATGATGACGGAGGACATGAAGGAACGGCTGTATTACGGAGCGCTTCTTCATGATATCGGCATGCTGATGATTCCGAAGGAGATTACGGACGCGCCAAGGAAACTCAATTCGGAAGAGATCAAGAAGGTAAGGCTGCATGTGAACGGCGCGGAAAGAGTATTGGGCAGTATGCTGCGTGAAGATGTGCTTTCGATTGTGCTTGGACATCATGAAAGAGGGGATGGCAGCGGTTATCCGAGACGTCTGCGAGGACAGCAGATGGGAGAGGAGCAGAAGGTGCTCCAGGTGGCGGATACCATTACCGGCATGACGAGTATCAGGCCTTACAGGGAGCCTTTCGGAAAAGAAGGCGTTATTGAAGCTTTAAATGAAGAAGCTTCGTTAAACCGTCTGGACAGACAGATCGTAAATCTGTTCATTCAGTATTACGATGAGATTATGCAGAGCGTACAGACGGAATCGGCAGAGGTCATGAAGATGTATCAGATGCTGAATTCCCAATACGCGCTTGTCAGCAAGCGGTTCAAGATGTAGGAAGAAAAGAAATTTTGATAAAATTTTATAAAATATTGTCAGGGTGTATGGGTTTTTTGGCAATTATGTACTATAATAGATGAAAAACAGGAAAAGAGGTCGTTATGAGTAAAATATTTGATTTGGACAGTCCCTTCATGCGTGTTCTGAATCGGGTCGCCGATTTGATGATATTAAATTTTCTTATGATCATCTGCTGTATTCCGATTATTACGATCGGCGCCGCATGCACGGGAATGCATTATGTGCTTTTGAAGATTGTGCGGGGAGAAGAGGGATATCTTGTCAGAGGGTTTTTCAAATCCTTTAAACAGAATTTTCGGCAGGCCACGATTTTGTGGCTTATCATGCTTCTCATAATCTGCGTATATATAGGGGATTTTTTGATTTTTACTTATTCCGGCGTGAAATTTCCGACAATTCTGATCATCGTGATTCTGGGGCTTGCGCTTGTACTGCTGATGGTGTCGGTCTATGTTTTTCCGGTATTGTCGCGTTTTGACAATACGGTGAAAAATACGGTAAAAAATGCTTTCTGCATGGCTGTTTTAAACCTGCCGAAAACGATACTGATGGTGGTGCTGATGGCTCTTCCGACGGTAATCTGGTATTTTTGGCCCTATGCCGGTATTTTCGTAATTATATTTGGTATTTCGGCGCCGGCCTATGCTTCTGCCTGCTTATACAGCGGTATCTTTAAGAAGTTCGAGCCGGAAGCCCCGACAGTGGTGCCGGACGAGGAGTTTTCCGTAGTTACGGAAGAAGGAAATGGGGAAGAAGATGGAAGATAAAACGAGATCGATTGCGGTGCAGTGGCTTGTTCCGTCGGGAATTCTGGTTATGGTGCTGATTATCATGCTCTTTAACTTTACGACGAAAAGCAAGCTGAGTGCGAGCGATGCCGTGACAAGAAACATGACATCGACCGCAGAGGCCTGTGCGGATAATTTCAGAGAGCAGCTGGTACTGCTGAAAACGATCGGAGAGCCGGTTGCGGAGCTGCTTGGAGATAAGACCTCGCTGGAGTCCGTATATGCCGTGAAAATGGCCAGACTGGCGGTAAAATACTCAGGGGCCTATGCGGTCTGCGTTGTTGATGCGGACGGAAACGGAGTCGATCATACCGGAGAAAAAATTTCCATAGCGGACAGAGCTTATTTCAATCAGGTAAACGCTGTGACGGAATCCTGTCATTTTTTTATCGAGGATGACGGGATCAAAGGAAAAAACGCTATTTTAACGAGCGTTCCAATCGAGAGCGAAGAGGGCAAGGGGCACCTTCTGCTTTTTTACCCGCTCAATAATTTTGAAGCCATCGTGAAAAAGAATGATTTCGTATCCTGGAGCACGGTTGCGCTTATCGATGAAGCAGGAACATTTTTAGTAGTTTCCGGTACGGGGAATGACTGGAAGCAGGGAGAAAATCTTTATGAAGTGCTTCAGGGCAGCGACGAGGATGTGATCAGGAAAATGAAGAGCCGGATTACGAATCGCGTAAGCTCCGTATCCACCGTGATGATACAGGAGATGGAAACGGCTTTGATTTATGTTCCTGTCGGGGAAAATGACTGGACGATCATAACGGGAATTTCCCAAAGCTATGTGAACACGCAGATGGATAAGCAGTGGGGAGACGTCAGAAATATGATGTTTCAGCTGGTGATAGTTACGCTGGTTTTCATCTGTCTGATCGTTGGCATCAATATTTCAGGAAAGGTGATTAATTACAGAAAACAGGAACAGCTTGAGGAAAAGGCCGATACGGATCTTCTGACCGGACTCAATAATAAACTGGCTACGGAACGCAAAATTAAGGAATACATATCGAAGAATCCCAGAAGCCGGGCGATGATGTTCATACTGGATATCGACAATTTTAAGAAGATAAATGATACGATGGGGCATGCCTTCGGCGATGAGGTGCTTCGAACCATCGGACAGCGGATCGGTTCCAACTTCAGGGCTTCCGATATTATCGGACGAGTGGGCGGTGACGAATTCTTTATTTTTCTGAAAAATGTCACGGCGGATGAATCGATTAAAAAGGAAGCAAAAAAGGTGGAAGCCTTTTTTCAGGACTTTAAGACAGGTGAGTATACGAAATATTCCGCGACGGCCAGCATAGGCGTTGCGATTTTTCCGGAAGAGGGAGCCGATTTCGAAAGTTTATACAAAGCGGCCGATCAGGCGCTTTATAAAGCGAAGAAGCGTGGAAAAAACCAGCTCGCATTTTATAATGATGCGTGGACTGAAAAGAAATAACGATCTACAGCATTGTTTTTTGGGCAAAGTGTACAAGAAAAACGTTCAATCTTGGTCAACCTGTCGGAAACGTTAAGGCGCAGTA
This sequence comes from uncultured Lachnospiraceae bacterium, assembly GCA_937910785.1. Lineage (GTDB taxonomy): Bacteria > Bacillota > Clostridia > Lachnospirales > Lachnospiraceae > UBA3282. The sequence goes on from CALDLG010000003.1 coordinate 13,796, forward strand.
ACGAAAGTAAGCAATTTCTACAATGGAAAATAAAATCTTTGTGGAATAGTGGTATGGAAAAGATAGTGTAAGTCCGTTATACTAATTTCAGACTTAGTTATTACAAAATAATCATGAATAAAAAGAAATGAAATAATTTTAGGAGGCAGAAGCACATGGCAAGTTTATCATTGAAAAATGTATGCAAGGTATATCCTAACGGTTTTGAGGCCGTAAAAGATTTCAACCTTGAAATTGCAGATCAGGAATTTATTATTTTCGTAGGACCTTCAGGTTGTGGTAAATCTACAACACTTCGTATGATCGCAGGTCTGGAAGACATCTCTTCCGGAGAACTGAAGATCGGTGACAGAGTTGTAAACGACGTTGAGCCGAAGGACAGAGATATCGCGATGGTATTCCAGAACTACGCTTTGTATCCTCATATGTCA
>CALDLG010000004.1 GCA_937910785.1 uncultured Lachnospiraceae bacterium
CCGGATTTTAAGAAAAGATTATGGGACGCTGAAGCTTTCCCGCAGCACCGGCCTGTTTGACAATCTTTCCAATATTTCCACAAGGGTTCGGAATGTGGTGCCTCTTTCGATGGAAAAGCTCGGACAGGGCTATGGATATACGCTCTATGAGAGCACGCTGGAAAAAGAAGGGGATTTGGAGAAAATCCGCCTTTACGGGGCGAACGACAGGGCGAATCTCTTCATGGATGAAAAACCCCTTGTTACGCTGTACGACAGAGAACTGCTGGCAGAGTATTCTTTCGGGACACCTGTGAAAAAGGGTAAAAAGCTGTCCGTTCTTGTAGAAAACATGGGACGCGTGAATTTCGGTCCCATGCTGGAGAAACAGCGGAAAGGAATTGACCAGTGCGTACAGATCAATGGTCATCAGCATTATGACTGGAGTATGTATTGTCTGCCGATGGAAGACCTGTCGGGGCTGTCTTTCGAAAAACCGGTAAAAGAGGGGGAACCGGGATTTTATGAGTTTGTGTTTGCGGCGGAAGAAACCGGAGATACGTTCCTCGATTTTGCGGGCTGGGGAAAAGGATGCGTGTTCGTAAACGGCTTTCATATCGGAAGATTCTGGGAGATCGGTCCGCAGAGGCGTCTCTATATTCCGGCGCCGCTGCTCCACAAGGGAGAAAACAGGATACTGATTTTTGAATCGGAAGGAAAAGCTTCGGGAGAGATCAGCCTGTGCGGCGAACCGGACCTGGGATAAAGATATCGCCGTCTGGCGGCGTTCGTGAAATCATGATTTCATCAAATGACGATTGAGGGCATCAGCCGGACAGGGCGGCTGACCGAGAACGGGCGGTACCCGGCTTTAAAGCTGAGTACCGCTTCTTCTTATCTTTTTCAAATGAAATATTTTCCGGGGCATTTCCGCACGCTTTCATTTGAAATATTTTTCTGACTTAAGCGCTGACCTCCATGTCACATGGAAGTCTGCCGGGAAATCTGCAGGGAAGGAATGACAGGCGGGGGAAACTGTGGTAAGATTGATTGATATTGACAGTTACAACATCACCGGCAGGGAATGAAATATAAAAGAAAGGAATCGAATTAATGAAACTGAAACTGGAGAAAGAAAAGGGCGGCAAAATCAACGAAGGGATGATCGGTCTGTTTTTCGAGGACATCAATTATGCGGCGGACGGAGGGCTGTATGCGGAAATGATCGAGAACCGTTCGTTTGAATTTTATGACTGTTACGGGGATAAGGGCGCGTATTATGTGAAGCACGATCCCGGCTATGGCTGGAGTCCGGCGCAGGCGGCGGACGGAGACGGCGCGCCGGGGGAGAACATAACATGCGGTGAGAACGGAACATATGGCGGGAGCGGCGTATACGACGAAGGTGCAGGAAGGCTGGAATATGTCATGGGAAGTCCGTTATACCGGGAAAATCCGCATTATCTGCGTTTTACGGCCGCGAAACCGGGACAGGGATTTCAGAATCAGGCATATGGCGGTATTTTTCTGGAGAAAGGGAAGGAATACAGGGTATCTTTTTACGCGAGACAGGTCGATTATGAAGGAAGCTTCCGGGTGTCCGTCCAAAAGGGCGGCAGCGTGTATGCGGAAGCATCCGTATCCTGTCAGAGCGTGCCGAAAAATGTCTGGCGGAAGTGGATTCGTTACGAACTGACGCTGAAAGCGGAGGAGACGGTGGAAAACGGTGTCTTCATCCTTTCGCTGGAAGAGGCGGGAACCGTAGAGTTTGATTTTATTTCCATGATGCCGGCGGATGCGGTTGCTGGCATTTTCAGGAAAGATATTTTTGAACGGCTGAAGGAGCTGCATCCCGGTTTCCTGCGCTTTCCGGGAGGCTGCATCATCGAAGGCAATACGCTTGAGAATCGTTATCGCTGGAAGGAGAGCGTCGGGATACCGGAGCGGCGCAGGGCCAATTTCAGCAGATGGTCACTGCATGGGACAAATGAGGAAAATGGCTGGCATACGGAATATGCCCATTATAATCAGACGCTGGGCATCGGATATTATGAGTATTTCCTGCTGTGTGAGATGATCGGGGCAAAGCCGCTGCCTGTGCTGAATGTGGGACTTGCCTGTCAGTATCAGTCTTATGAACTGGTGGAAATGGATGCGCCGGAATTTCAGGAATTTCTGAAGGATGCGCTGGATCTGATTGAGTTTGCCAATGGCTCGCCGGAGACGGAATGGGGCGGTCTGCGCGCAAGGATGGGCCATCCGGAACCGTTTGGCATGACGATGGTCGGCATCGGCAACGAACAGTGGGAGACGGAGCAGGTTGATTTCTTTGCGCGTTACCGTATTTTTGAGAAAACAATTCATGAAAAATATCCGGAGATCAGACTGATCGGTTCTGCCGGACCGGACATTACATCCGACCGTTACCGGGATGCATGGGAGTTCTATCGGGAAGCGGCGGCCGGAAACCCGGATTTCTGTTATGCGGTGGACGAGCATTATTATGTGAAACCGGAGTGGTTTTATGATCATGTTGATTTTTACGACGACTATCCGCGGAATGTGAAGGTCTTTGCAGGAGAATATGCGGCGCATCCGTTTGGCGGCCTGAATCATCCGGGCGCCAATACGCTTGCAGGTGCGCTTGCGGAAGCGGCCTTTCTGACGGGTATTGAGAAAAACGCGGATGTGGTGATTTTAGCCTCCTACGCGCCCCTTTTTGCAAGAATCGGATTTGCCCAGTGGGCGCCCGATATGATCTGGTTCGATGAGAGGGAAACTTATCCGACAGCAAGCTATTATGTTCAGAAAATGTACGGTGAAAATATGGGAACCGTACTTGTTCCGATGCATGGACAGGAGAAGGAACTGCAAAAAGAGCGTGTCTATGTCAGCCTTTCCTTTGACGAAAGGGCGGGAGAATATATCATAAAGGCAGTGAATGCGTCGAAAGAGGCGAAAGCGCTGGAACTATTCGATGCGGAGGAGAAGCCGGTCCGGGGAACGGCGGTCATAAAGGAACTGAAAGGGCCGGATGACGGTGCGGCATGCGGCAGTGTTGCATCCGGAGGAAAATGCAGCCGGCCGGAAGCCGTCAGCTATGAGGAACGCGATACGGAGATTTCCGGGACGCTTATGCTTGCGCCGGAAAGCTTTGTGGCAGTGCGGGTGAAGGAATAGGGATGGGATGATCTTGATGAGGACAAAAACAGAATGCCATTTTCGTTTGACATCTCCAAATGACGGGCATATAATTTGACTGATATTTCCGATCAAGCTTCAGGTGTCAAAAGGTGCGCTGAATAAACTGTAAAGGCAGATTGCACAAAATATTCGCGCCGCTGTCTTGCGCAGGAATATTTAGAAAATCCATTTTCCGAAGTCAGACGCAAGGGAATATTTTGTGCAATCTGCCAATAAGAATTTTATATCGCACCTTTTGACACCTGAACCCGATCATGGAAAAAAGAATGCCATAGTACGGTAAAAAGCCGGGATTCCGGCTATAAGCAAAGAAAGGATTTATGCGCATGCTTCAATGGATGAACAGAAGAGAAAATGCTTCATATATGATCTGTTTCCGCGCCTTGTATGGCGCAGTTACAGGCATTGTCCTGTGTGTCTTTCAGCTGCTCTGCCAGCGGTTTGATTTCGGTCAGACCTGTTTTGCACTGATCGGAGCGGTGATTCCGGTTTTGATGAGCGGAGGCATTTATCTGTCCGGATTTATGAGAACATCGGAAACACTGGCGGACAGACTGTTCGATCAGATGAAGCGGAAGCCGGCCGGCCAAACCGCGGCATCCGCAGACGACGGACCGGGCCGGCATGCCGGGTACGCCGGCGCGCATGCGTTTATCGCGGCGGTGGTCTTTTTTCTGCTGTATGCGGGCGGACTTTCGCTTGTCCGGAAAGACACACAGCTTGCGCTTCTGGGGATCGGATACGTGATTTCGAGAACCTTGTACGGCATGGCGTTTGTGTGGTTTCCGGCAGCGGAGCAGGAGACCGGTCAGAAAAAAGGGTCGGAAAAGGAAAAGAGGGAGCCCTGGAATTTCTCTCCGGTTTTACGGCGGACACTCCGAATCATTCTTAGCGTTATTTTAGCGCTTTGCTTCTGTACCTGTATCGTAATTGAGCCTATAATGGGGATGTTGGAAGCATTGCTCTGCATGTGGATATGGACCTATTATTATTATATGTCCAAAAGGGTATTCGGTGGTGTGACGGAGGAATCGGCAGGATATTTTCTGATTTTATGTGAGCTTGCAACGGCGCTTTTTGTCGGGATGTTCGGGAGAGCGTTTTTATGATGGGTAAGAAACGGATCATTGGAATTCTGGCGCATGTAGATGCCGGAAAGACGACGCTGGCGGAAAATATATTATATAGAAGCGGCAGCATCCGGAAGGCTGGAAGAGTGGACCACCGGGATACCTTCTTAGATACGGATGAGCAGGAGCGGACGCGGGGAATCACCATTTTCAGCAAGCAGGCGGAATTTTCGTGGAAGGGGATGGATGTAACGCTTCTCGATACGCCCGGTCATGTTGATTTTTCCGCGGAAATGGAGCGGACCCTGCAGGTACTCGATTACGCGGTTCTCGTCATAAGCGGTGCGGACGGCGTACAGGGACATGCCATGACGCTCTGGAAACTGCTTGCCCGTTACCGGATACCGGTCTTTCTTTTTGTGAATAAGATGGACCAGCCCGGGACGGACCGGGCCGTTCTGATGAGGGAACTGCAGGAACGTCTCGGTGACCGGTGCATTGATTTTACGGCGGATGCGGTGCGCGGATTGTCAAAGGAAGCATTTACGGAGGCAGGCGGTATTGGCGTAAAAGACACCCCTGCGGAAAGAGAAGCGGATTACGGACAGTTTCTGGAGAATGTTGCCGTATGCGATGAGCAGCTTCTGGAAAGCTATCTGGAAAAGGGCGTGATCGAGGATGAAGAGATTGCCTCACTGGTAACGGCCGGAAAAGTATTTCCCTGCTATTTCGGTTCCGCCCTGAAAGGAGAAGGAGTGGAAGCGCTTCTGGACGGCATGGAGAGGTTCGCGCCGGCCAGACAGTATCCGGAGGTCTTTGGGGCGAGGGTCTATAAGATCAGCAGGGACAGCGCGGGTAGCCGTCTCACCTGGCTGAAGATTACGGGCGGCAGTCTGCAGGTAAAACAGTCTCTGAGAGACGGGGCAGGAGAATGGGAAGAGAAAGTCGATCAGATTCGAATTTATTCGGGTGTCAGATATACGCTTGAAAAGGAGGCGCCGGCAGGAACGGTTTGTGTTGTGACCGGACTTAGCCGGACTTTTTCAGGGCAGGGACTTGGGATGGAGCAGGGAAGCGTCGTTCCGCTGCTGGCGCCTGTTATGACATATCGGGTAGTGCTGCCCTCCGGCTGTGATATCCATGTGATGTATAAAAAGTTATGTCAACTCGAAGAGGAAGAACCGCAGCTCCATATCGTCTGGAAAGAGCAGCTTGGAGAGATTCATGTACAGATGATGGGCGAGGTGCAGATCGAAATCCTGAAAAGACTGATTGAGGAGCGTTTCGATGTTTCCGTCGAATTTGATGAGGGAAGCATTCTATATAAAGAAACGATTCGGACGACCGTCGAGGGAGTGGGGCATTATGAACCGCTGCGCCATTATGCGGAGGTGCATCTGCTGATGGAGCCGGGAGAGCCCGGAAGCGGACTTATATTCGATACGAAATGCAGTGAAGACGAGCTTTTCAGAAACTGGCAGCGTCTGATTCTGACCCATCTGGAGGAAAAGGAGCATCCGGGGATTCTGACGGGTGCTCCTGTTACGGATATGAAGATTACGCTTGTTTCAGGAAGGGCGCATTTAAAGCATACCGAAGGAGGCGATTTTCGGCAGGCAACCTACCGGGCGGTCAGGCATGGACTTCACCGGGCGGAGTGTGTCCTCTTAGAACCCGTTTATGAATTCCGTCTGGAGCTGCCCTCCGCAATGGTTGGCCGCGCCATGACGGATGTACAGGCGATGGGAGGAAGCTTTGAAGCGCCCCGGACGGATGGAGAGCTGTCCGTTCTGAAGGGAACGGCGCCTGTAGCCGGGATGCAGGGCTATCAGGCGTTGCTTACGGCGTATTCAGGAGGAAGAGGCAGGCTTTTTTGTAACCTGAAGGGATATGAACCCTGCCATAATGCGGAAGAGGTCATTGCCCGGACCGGTTATGAGGCGGAGCGTGACCCGGACAATCCGGCGTCCTCGGTTTTCTGTGCGCATGGGGCGGGTTTTCTCGTGGAGTGGCAGGATGTGGAGCAGTATATGCATCTGGAAAGCTTTCTGAATGGAAAGGGCCGGCAGGAGCGGGACGAGCGGCAGACCGAATACCAGTTCGTTCCCGGCCATGGGAACCATCCGCCGGAACACAGGGCGCAGGAAGGCAGATGGCCAGTGAAACAGCTCCTGCATCGGGCCGAGGAAGGGCTGCCGCGTGGCGAAGGCGTAGGTCACATGTCCCATCAGGCCGCAGAAGGTGGCGATGACGGTGGCGATGGCCGCGCCCCGCACGCCCAGGGCGGGGAAGCCGAAGTTGCCCCCGATGAGCAGATAGTTAAAGAGCACGTTGACCGAATTGGAGATGATGTTGGTGGTCATGGCGATGCGGGTGTTGCCCGCGCCCCGCTGGGCGGCGTTTAAACACAGGGAGACCGTGGAGAACCCGATGCCGCCCATGATGATCTGCAAATACTCCTTGGCGTACTGGTGGGTGTCCGCCTGAGAGCCCACCAGCCGCACAATGGGCCCGGCAAAGGCCACAAAAACCGCGCTGACCGCCACTGTCAGCAGCAAGGTAACCAACAGGGCCATGCGCACCAGCCGGTTGGCGCTTTCCCGGTCTCCCGCTCCCTTGCGCCGGGCCACAATGGCCGACACGGCCACGTTCATGGAAAGGAAGACCGCCAGACCCAAGAACTTGGGCTGGGTGGAGAGCCCCACCGCCGCAATGGCAAACGAACCCAGGGAGCCCACCATGATCGTATCCACCAGGCCAGCCAGGCACACAAAAAAGGACTCCAACACCGAGGGCCAGGCCACGTTCAAGGCGTCCCGGACAATGCGCCCGCTGGGGGGCACGTCGCCAATTTCCATACCCTTGCAGACCTTTTGGGGGTTCACGAACTGCACTGCGTCCCACTCCTTTACTCAAATAGTTGATTCTGCAATTATTATAGCGCTTTTGGCAGAAAAAAGCAAGCCCGCAAAGCCGCCCGCTAAAAAGAAACCGGGAGTGTCCGTTTCGGAGAGCTTTTTGTGTTCCCCTACAGGAG
>CALDLG010000005.1 GCA_937910785.1 uncultured Lachnospiraceae bacterium
AAAAACAGCAGCTATAAGGCTGCCATCCAGCCGATACATGTATACGCTCATCAATGCAAAATACGGTACATAAAATGTCAGTATGGAATTAAGTGTATCTACCATAGAGCAAGCCTCTTTTGCACCTTCATCCGCCATATTCAAATCTGTCAGAAAGCTGTTTTTTTCAAATTCTACCGGACACATTCTGCTGATTTTTTTCTGTATCATTGCACAGATTCTCCCATATCCCTTCTCCCGAACCACATCCGCGTAGAAATTTACAAAACCATTTAAAATCTGACTGACTACCTGCGCACCAATTAATGCGGCCGCTGCCCAAATTACAATATCCCTGCTTCCATTACCACTTACACAGACAGTAACGCTGTCAAAAAAATACTGAGTCAGGATTATAACAACCGCAAAAGAAAGTCCATGAAAAATATCGATAAAAGATAAAAGCAGATTTTCCTTCCAGATTGGTTTATAAATAAGTGGATAAGCTTTTTTAAGCGCCTTCCCAAAATTACGCTTCATGCACTGTCTTCCCCCCTTCTTCCACATACCATTTGGCCTGTTCTTCATACATCTGTTTATATAATCCATTTTTTTTCATCAATGCAGAATGACATCCGGCCTCCGCAACCGTTCCATCCTCAATTACAAAAATAAAATCTGACATTTTAACAGAGGAAAGTCGATGGCTGATTAAAAGTACCGTTTTTCCCTGACTGATCTGCTGAAATTTTTCATAAATCTCACTTTCGTAGATCGGGTCCATAGATGAAGTCGGTTCATCAAGTATCCTGACAGGCTCTTTGGAAAGGGCACATCTTGCCAACGCAATCTTCTGCCATTCTCCGCCCGACAAATCCTGACTGTCTGCTTTTGTTTTACCCAAAACAGTTTCTACACCATCCTTTAGTTTCTCTACTGCCTGACACACCCCGGTTTCGTTCAGAATCTTTTCCAGTTCAATCTCAGAAACATTGTCTTTCCTTCCGATAGTCACATTTTCCCTCACACTGACCGGATATCTGGCAAAATCCTGAAATACATTAGAAAAGAAGCTTTTATCAAGTTTCCGTATATCTTCGCCATTGATCAGAATTTTCCCTTCATACTCCTGATACAGTCCGTTCATCAATTTAATAATTGTGGTTTTTCCGGCTCCATTTGCTCCCACAAGAGCATATTTTTTACCAGCCTGAATCTGAAACGAAAGATTATTTAAAATGTTATGCTCAGTGCCCGGATATTTGAAGGAAACATTTTGAAATTCCAATGTACTAAAACTGCCAATTTCCATCATCTTTCTTTCGGAGTCTTTGCTTTCTTCCAATGCAAAAACTTCACTGAGATCTTTAAAATACTGATTATACCAGGCAGTTCGGTCAATACTGTAGGTCAAATCCCAGGACATATTCTGCGCAATTCCAAATACCGCACCGGTCAGAGCCATAAACATACCAAAGCTGATTCTTCCGCTTAAAGTTAACGGTATCGTTACAGCCAGAAAAAATGCTGATATCAGGATTACTGCCATGCTCCCGGCTTTCATTTTCAGGAACCATTTTAATCGTACCTTAGTTGTATGTTTCCGCACCTTTTCATACTGCTGCAAATACTTTTCCCTATATTCCTGTTGATAACCAAACAGTGTTCGTTCATCCACATATTCCCGGTTTTTAAGCATTTCATTATAATATTCATTGATCCTTTCAGCCCTGGTCACCTCAGCCCGTGCATCATAATTTTCAGCGCCGCTTTTCATGGCAGCCCGGAAACAGGGAATCGAAACAGCCAGAATCGCAAATGAAAGCCACCAGACCTGACTGAACATGATGACCAGAATTCCAACTACCTTTATCATCAGCTCCAGCAAGCTTAACAGGCTGCTGTAAGCTTGCCGCACCTGGACTTCTATGTTCGTATTGACGCGGGATATTTTATCCCGCATTGCCCCGTTTTCCATATCTTCATATTTCAGGCAGCTGATTTTTTCTACCAGCTGCGGTTTTAATTCAGCTCTCAACCGTATTTCCATATGTTGTTCAAGAAGTTCTGTCAGACTTTTTGAACTCCATCTGTAAGCGACAAGCGCCACCAGAAAAAATAGAAGGAGCAATATTTTTTTATTTTGTATACCCATTGTTTTGGTCAATGTAACCTGATCCACAAACGCGGCAATCAGCACTGTCTGCAAACCTGGAACCAGCGCCTGAAGAAATCTCAGGACAAAAAACAGACTTGCTGCTGCAGAATCTACTTTAAATACAATTTTCACTGCATTCAATACATATAGTTTTTTCATATATTTTGTCATTCCTTTCGCTTTGCTCAAGGCACAAACAAGCTCTATTGCATTTCCACTGTTGTTTAAGATAACATAACTTAATGTCATATACCACCTCACGTATTTTTATAAAAAAATATGAGCCAATACCGGGTATCAGCTCATAACATTACTTATTCATTTTTCTTAAAATACGCTGTATGCTCTTTTCTGACAGATAATATTTGCAGGCTAATTCTGAGATTTTACTTCCGGAAAGATAATCCATGTAAATTTGCCGGTTGCGTGTCAGAAGTTCCTGCTTAATCTGTGTGCCTGCACCCCATGCCTGCCTGTTAGCCGGCTTACGCGGGATATATATATTTTCCCCATCAACATACTGCTGTATCAATTCAATCACTTCAACGGGCAGAATTTCTTCTGCTCTTATATAGCCCATGTCTGCCTCCTAAACAAATATTTTCAGGAATAGCATCGGCTATGTCAATCTAAAAAACGCAAAGATGAACCGTCAGGCGCCAGTATCCGTAGTCTTTTATTGCAATAGCCAGTGCTATGCAGACATAACGTATCTTCTCATACACCAATCCCCTCTTTCTCTTTGAAATTCCTTTATATCATAACAATATTCTGATTGGAAATCAACTATTTTACTTGCTTAAATGAATCATTGGTACTTTCATAAAACGATGTAATTACCTTTTTCCCCGGTTCCTGCATTTAACCGTCCTTTGTTTTTCGCAACTTCAGGTTGCCAAAAAGAACTTCAAAATTGGTGGTAAACCGGCTTATTATTATGTACAATAAAATACATCAATCGGAGGTAGCCATATGAAATTATCAGAAAAAATAATAGAATTAAGAAAACGGAATGGAATGACACAGGAAGAACTTGCTGCTATTTGCAATGTAAGCCGACAATCCATTTCCAAATGGGAGGCAGATATTGCATTGCCGGAAACAGAAAAATTATTGATATTAGGAAATTTGTTTCATGTATCAATGGATGTTTTATTAAAGGATGAACTGACAGTTAATGCGATAAAGCCAACTCAAAGCTGTGGCAGTAACACAGTCAAGGAAAAAGAAACGGAAATTTTTGAGGGAATCCTGATTAAAGAAAGCATCAACGATGAAAATGTAATTGATTTCTTAAATATAAACAAAATTGAGTTGTGGCATACAAGAGGCAAGCCTAAATATTGGACAGTTCTCTTTTTTACAAGCAGCCAAAAAGATTTACCCGAATTATTTTCAAAAGTTATGCGATCCAATCCCGATAACGGTGAAAACTGGTTTGTGGATTTCAAAGGGGGGAATAAAAAATATGTCGTATTCAAAGATAAAGTCTTAAAGTACCGGATCGGAAACCGGGCAGAAAAAGAGCTTGTATGTTCTGAATGCCGGAAAATGGGTATTCCGGACGAACAAATGAATTGGGCAGAATAAGTGGACAGGTTGAAAATTTTTTCAACCGCAAATTTGCGCCTTGCGGACCAAGGTTCGCAGGCAGAGAAAGGCATGGGGATTAAATCTATGAAAGCATTATTAACTTCAGCAGGACTTGAAACAGAAGAAATTCAGTCATATTTTATGAGTTTATTAAGTAAAGATGTCACTTTGGTAAAAGCATTGTTTATTCCTGCGGCGGCGATCGATGCGGATGCGATTGCCGTATTACCGAAGTGCATGAACGATTTGTTGAAATGCGGCATTAAGAAGGAAAATATAAAGGTATATGATTTGCATACAGGAATGAGCTTTGATGAGCTTCTGCAATATGATGTCGTTTATCTCTGCGGAGGGAATACGCGATATCTGCTAAGCAGAATTAACGAGACAGATTTTGATAAAGTTCTGAAAAAATACATGCAGGATGATAAAATTGTCTTAGGCGTAAGCGCAGGAAGTATCATATTTGCAAACAATCATCCGGAGAATCTGGGACTGATCAATACAAAGCTGGACGTACATTGTGCAGAGGGAGACAAAACAGGAAAAGTCGATTATCCGATAAAAGACAACATTCGATTAACGGATGCCACCGCCCTTGTAATTCGGGATTTTCCAAACAGCATAGAGATCATTGGATGAGAGGGAAGAAAAATGTTCCAGGGATTTAACGATTCAACCATAAAATACTTTGAGGCAATTAAACAGGAAAACAGTAAAAGTATTTTTACGGAAAATAACATATATTATCTGGAAGGTGTAAAATATCCTTTGGAACAACTATATTATGAGTTATATGACTATTTTGGCGGACTTGATACCGATTTATTAAGTTCTGAAAGAAGATGTATTTCCTCTGCTTATAATGACGCCCGTTTTTGTAACGGCAAACCTATGAAAGAATATTTTTATATTCGTTTCAAATTAAACAGAGCATCAAAGAAAAATGAAGTTGGATTTTTCTTTGATGCGTCATTAGACGGATATAAGTTTGGACTGAATATTTATCACATGAACGCGGGCGGAATGGAAAAAATCAGGCAGTATATGCTTTGTAACAAACGAAATTCCACTAAGATTATAAAGGAATTCAACGAAGCAAATCTATTGGATGTACGCGGAGAAAAATATGTAAAAAGCTGCTATCCAAATGAAAATAAGGTATTACGGGAATGGTTAGAACATAAAACCCTTTCTTACATTCATGAAGAATCGCTTAACCAGACGTTTTATGACAGGAAACTGTTAAATACTGTTCTTTGCGCTTTTGACAGTGTAAAAAATGTATATATGATGTTAAAGGAAGCGTTAGCGTGAGGAGTCTCTGATCAGGCTCCTCCTCTTTTAGAAACAGCACTTCTCTCAACGTATCCTGATGGAAGCAAGTCCCAGATAGATAATATCGTTTTTCTCTACTTTGCAGGGTTTTCTGGAAGATACGCGGTATTGATCACCTTCCCCGCCGCGTTGTATTCTCGTTCCGTTCTCACTGTCCAGATCTTCTATATACCAACTGCCGTTACAGTAATTCATAACCGCATGTTTCCTGTCGATGGTGCCCGCATAATCCGTATTTCTCAAATTGATATCCACCTGATTTTCGCCTTCATTCCTACCGAAAACAATAGATGTTTTCCCGTATATATCCCATACCGCAGTTACGCTTTTTTCTTCCTCCAGAAGAAGCAGGATGGAGCTTCCGTTTATTTTCTTCCTGACAAACCGTTTGGCTTTCCCGGCATCCAGAACAGCCAGAATGAAAAATACAATCGCCGTTATTCCCATTATGAAAAGACTTATCCACCTCCTTCTCCTGATAAAAGCCAGTCTGCGTATTCCAGTGCATTTTCCGGCACTGCTGTCCGGAAAAACGTATATCCGTCCACCCGAACAGCCCTCCGTACAATATGCGGAATGCTTCCTGTAAGCCCGGCAATATTCAGTTTTTTTGCGAAATGCCTTTATTCCTCGTGTTGATTCAGCATTTCTGAAAGGAGCACGTCTTCTTCCGGCTCATAAAATCCATTACGCGATACCACATTTACCGTAGACTCTCCTAAATAGTAAATAAAATTCAAAATCGTTTCCCATAAATTACTCATGCTTTTTCCTCCATGGTCTGCATAATAAAACAAATAAAGTTACGATATTACCTGCGGTGAATATCATGCCTGTCAGTTCCGGCCACACCCATGAGATACCTGCCGCCAGACAGTACCACATATTGATTCCTGCGAATGCCCTGTGTCTTGCGGCATTCTGTTTTTCCTCACGATATTTCTTCCTGTCATTTTTCACCGGTACAAAAAACCAGAAAACAACATTGGCAAAAAGAAAGCTGCACATACCGTACAGAACGAGCGCCCCGATTCCGGCATTCCGCATAGCATGCGCGATCTCATCCGCAATCAGATAGCATACCGTAAAGAGCGTATAACATCTCGTCCTCGTTGACGCATGATAACCGCCGCTGTATCTGCGGACAGACAGGATCAGCAGCATGTATACGGCCGCTTCCATAAACCGTCCCCGCCAGATTCCAAGAAGAAAAACAATCGTCATCTGCCAAAGCGTGGAGAAAAGAACATCCAATCCTACGACGTAAACGAGCTTCTCTTCTTTCCTTATCCAGTTTTGCGCCATAAAAAAATCAGCAATCAAATATGACAGTTTCATACTCATGTCGGATACCCACCTGTATTCACTATATATTCTCCTGCTGATAAAAGAAATCGTTTTGTCAAATTCTGCACTTTTTTGTCAAATTTGGTAATAAATCATCACTTCCGTATAGAACCACGATCCTTCGTGCCCGGTTTCCATCGTTCCCCGATATTTGTTTACGATCTCTTTGATGCTCTTCCTTCCGAAACCATGCATTCCGGCATCTTTTTTCTTCGTCAGAAAATTCTCCACATCGCTTTCTGCCGGAGAAAAAGTATTGCTTATCATAAGATGCAGACATTCATACTGTTCTCTGACATCAATCCGCACTTTTCTTTCTTTACTCCTGACAGCTGCCTCCAGAGCGTTTTCAACCAGATTTCCGGTCAGGATACATAAATCCTCAAGTTCCATCTTTTCCCCTGTTTTAATAACCACTTTTTTCTGAATATCAATATCAAACTTCGCATATTTCCTCTGCTTATTGTCAATAACCGTATCAATAATATTTTCGGAAATCGTCACGCTTCCGGCGGTGCCGCACATTCCGCCGATCATCTTCTGCAGAACCTCCATGCCTTTCAGAAAATTGCCCTGACTGATTAAAAACTGCACTGAAAAAAACTGATTTTCCAGCTCATGCTTCCGTTTGCTCTGTTCCCGTTCCTCTTTCACATAATTTTGCAGCGACTGCTTCTGTATCCGAACCATTTCTTTCAACCGCAGCACCTCCTGTTCCTTTTGCTGCCTCCGCGACAGATCAGCCGCCAGAACGAGAATCATCAGGAACATTCCGCACAGTCCGACTACAATATAGATAATCCGGCCTCCAATCTCCGGCTCCTGACAATATAAATCTACGATTGTCCGGTTTACCATCATGAAAATACTGAGCA
>CALDLG010000006.1 GCA_937910785.1 uncultured Lachnospiraceae bacterium
AATCTCAAAACGTTCTCTGTAATCCATTACGGCCGGCGAAATATACCTGCCAGTCTTATAGCCTGCCTCCCGCAGTATCGTAGAAACATAAGCCAGAACGGACCCCTTCCCATTGGTTCCCGCAATATGGACGAACTTCAGGGAATCCTGCGGATCGCCGAGCCGCCTGCAGAGCTGACGGATTCCGGAAAGACCGGGAACAACGCCGTAAGACTGTATGCTTTCCATATATTCCATTGCTTCCTTGTAATTCACACTGATAACCCATGCCTTTCTCTCAGACTGCGGCTCAAATCCCAGGGCAGAAAAGCCTGCCCTTCAGGTGGATCAGCCTGCAGGGATACCTGCCTTCAGGTGGATCTGCCCGAAAGGAAACCTGACCAAAAAGAAACCTGTCTCGAAAGAATGCCCTTATTTCTGTATATTTCCATCAAATCATGGCAATCCTCTTATTATGAAAAATTTCCTGCACAATTTTATCCATTGCGGACTGCTCGGCTGGTGTCTGGAAATCCTGTTCACCGCTTTCCATTCCTTCCGCAGAAGAGACTTCAAACTGTCCGGCATTACCTCAGTCTGGATGTTTCCCATTTACGGAATGGCAGCGCTTCTGGCCCCTGTCAGCCGTCTGCTGAAAGGCAAAAACTTCATATTCCGCGGTTTCGTTTATACCGGCATTATTTTTCTGGGAGAATTTATCTCCGGAATCCTGCTGCGCAAAAAAGACCTGTGCCCCTGGAACTATGAAAAGTCCAGATGGAATATCGGAAAAGTCATCCGTCTGGACTACGCACCCTGCTGGTTTTTATCGGGCCTGCTGTTTGAGCGGCTTCTCATGGAAAATGACCGGTTATCCTGAGGCTTTTTCCCCGTCAGTCATCTATGTCATCCACATCCGCCGCGCCGGAACCAATATCGAGCGTATTCAGGGTACGGCGCTTCCTTCTCGCCTCTTCCGATTCCTTCAGGATATAATTCTTAATTTCCTTCGCATTCTTAATATGCTCCAGAAACAGCTTCGGATGTGTGGTATCGCCCGTATAACAGACTACTGTCCCCAGTCCGAAGATCCTCTCTCCAAGGCTTACTTCCAGTTCCACATCCTGTACTTTATACATATAACAGTCATTTTCATGCGTATGAAGCAGACCGCTGTTAATCGTAATCACATCCTCTTCCACCGTATACTTTGTAAACGTAAACGGCAGTCCGAAGAAAAGCCATCTTTTTCTTTCCTGATATCCCATAGGTATTCCTGCCTTTCTTATGTTTCAATAGTTATCCCATGTACTAATATAGCATATTAAAAAGCATTCCACAACTTAAATCATTTTTACATTGCAACGCCCGCCCCTTTATGATATGATATACAAAATATTGTAAGTCCGATAATATTTATCACAACAACAGGTACTGCAACATTCAAAGGAGGTGTCTTATGACAGCACAGGAATGTATCAAAGAGCGCAGAAGCATCCGCCAGTTTAAGGCAGATAAAATCGATCATGCATTGTTATCCGAGATCATCGAAACCGCTTCCTATGCGCCAAGCTGGAAAAATACGCAGATCACCCGTTACATCGCGATAGAAGGTGAGCTGAAAGACAAAATTGCCGCAGAGGGCACGAATTCTTTTCCCAATAACGGAAAAATAATCGAAAACGCGCCCATGTTAATCGCTGTCACCGTCATCAAAAACAGATGCGGCTATGAACGGGACGGTTCTTTTACCACTCCCAGAAAAGATACCTGGCAGATGTTCGATGCCGGCATTGCATCACAGACCTTCTGTCTGGCTGCTTATGAGAAGGGCATCGGTTCCGTTATTTTAGGTATTTTTGATCAGGACAAAATAGAAGCGCTTCTTCAGATACCGGAGGACAGGGAGCTCGTTGCTTTGATTCCCATCGGATACGCTGCGGAGGCTCCTGCTGTTCCCAGAAGAAAGACGGCAGATGATTTATTATCTTTTATATCGTGAACAGGAAAAATAGAAGGGAAAACTTCTCTTCTATTTTTTTGGCGTTTCACACCGCCTGCAATACATGTAATTGAAAGGAGTATCATGCCAATGAGACATCTTATGAACCCACTTGATTTTACGGTAGAGGAACTGGATTCCCTCTTCGATCTTGCGAATGATATTGAGAAATATCCCGCAAAATACGCCCACGCCTGCGAGGGCCGCAAACTTGCCACCTGCTTCTATGAACCGAGCACACGCACAAGGCTCAGCTTCGAATCCGCCATGCTCAGTCTGGGCGGACAGGTTCTCGGCTTTTCGGATGCCGGTTCATCTTCGGCCTCCAAAGGCGAAAGCGTTTCCGATACGATCCGGGTCATCTCCTGCTTTGCCGATATCTGCGCCATGCGTCACCCGAAGGAAGGCGCTCCGATGGTCGCTGCGGACCGGTCTTCCATCCCGGTCATCAATGCGGGAGACGGCGGACACCAGCATCCCACCCAGACGCTGACGGACCTGCTGACAATCCGCTCCCTGAAAGGACGGCTCGGACATTTCACCATCGGCCTCTGCGGCGATCTGAAATTCGGCCGTACCGTACATTCCCTGATCAATGCGCTCGTCCGTTATCCGGACATACACTTCGTCTTCATCTCCCCGCCGGAACTGAAAGTTCCCGACTATATTACGGATATGCTGACCGAGAGAAATATTTCCTTTCAGGAAGTCATTCGTCTGGAAGAATGCATGCCCGATCTGGATCTCCTGTACATGACGAGAGTACAGCGGGAGCGCTTCTTTAATGAAGAGGATTATGTACGTCTCAAAGACTTCTATATCCTGAATAAAGCCAAAATGTCACTCGCCAGAGAAGATATGCTCGTCCTGCATCCGCTTCCCCGCGTCAACGAAATCTCCGTCGAGGTGGACGATGACCCGCGGGCCGTCTATTTCAAACAGGTACAGTACGGCGTCTATGTCAGAATGGCGCTGATCCTGACGCTTTTGGAAATTACCATATAGAAAGGGGTTTTAGAATATGTTAAACGTAGGAAAAATTGAAGAAGGTTTCGTTCTCGATCATATTGAAGCCGGAAAAAGTCTCTCCATATATCATCACCTTCAGCTGGACAAGCTGGACTGCATGGTCGCAATCATTAAAAACGCGCGCAGCAATAAGATGGGAAAAAAAGATATTCTGAAAGTGGAATGCGATATCAATACGCTGGACCTGGATGTCCTGGCTTTTATTGACCATAATATCACCATCAATGTCATCAAGGACGGTGAGCTGGTGGATAAAAAGGAACTGGCCCTGCCGAAAGAAATCCGCAATATCATCAAATGCAGGAATCCGCGGTGCATCACTTCCATTGAGCAGGAGCTTCCTCATATCTTCGTCCTCACCGATGAGGAAAATGAGATCTACCGCTGTAAATACTGTGAAGAGAAATATAACGGCCATTTTTGATTCCATTTGACAAAAAGCGCCGGCTTCGCAGTTCACATTTCGACTCCCACTGCGATTACAAAATGCCTTCGGCATTATTGTACTCTTTGACGGAATTTCCTATGATGGTTCAGGTGTCAAAAGGTGCGCTGAATAAGCTGTAAAGGCA
>CALDLG010000007.1 GCA_937910785.1 uncultured Lachnospiraceae bacterium
AAGATGTATCATATTTACAATACAGCCGCGGTCAATATAAATAAACTCATCTGCATTCAATTCTTCATAAACCTGCTGCAGGCTTTTCCGCACTTTGGATATACCGCCAACAGCAGTTATGGCAGCGTTTTTCCCCTCGCGCTCAATATAATAAATATTTCTATAGGGGATTTTTTCAAGACGGTTACTTGTCTGTATAATGTATGTTTTCCCATCTTCTAATGCAATCAGCTTTACTGCATCCTGTATCGCGGCAGAAAGCCGTTTATCTATATCATTTTTGGGTACATACCGGAAAATGGATAATTCAAAAGCGTCTATTGCATATTCGATATGAGATGTGATAAAAATAATTTTCACATTTGGCAGAAAGGGCTTGATTTTTTCCGCAATTTCCATGCCTGTATTTCCCGGCATTTCTATATCCAATAAAATCAAATCAAAGAAAAAATGATCTTTGGTAATATCATAAAGCAGATTATCACTGGCAGTATATAATTCTATGCTGCCAGCGCTTCCGCATTGCTTCAGACAAGTTTCTGTTATTTCCTTGTGGGTTTGTACGGCTGTTTTATCATCATCACAAACCGCTATCTTCAACATGGTATCACCTCACCTGCAGGAGATATTATACTACATTTTATCGGAGTTCTCAATTAGAACAACCATACAAAAAGCCGTTTGCCCCCAAAAAAGTTCTTGAAAATCTTACTGTAAAGTGTTAAAATAAATTTCCAGCGTTTTCTCAATAAACTGAATATTTTACCTTCGGTATTTGACTGACGGGTATCAGTCAAAACCAGACCGACTTGGCAAGATATGAAAATATAACTACCAGGAGGAAGTAACGATGATTACAATGGAGAATGTTTGTAAATCATACAGGGTTGCAAAAAGAAATGCAGGTTTTAAAGAAGCCTGCAAAGCATTGTTTCACAGAGAGTATGAAGTCATTCATGCCCTGTCAGATGTCAGCTTTACCATAAATGACGGAGAAATGGTAGGCTATATCGGACCAAATGGAGCAGGAAAAAGCTCCACGATAAAAATTCTAAGCGGAATATTAACACCGGACAGTGGAACTGTTTTCGTGGATGGGAGGATACCATCCAAAGACAGAATCCGTCATGTCAGCCAAATCGGCGTTGTCTTCGGGCAGCGTTCACAGTTATGGTGGGATGTTCCGGTCATCGATTCTTTTGAACTTTTAAAAGATATTTATTCAATCCCCAATCACCAATATAAAAAGAATGTCGAAGAGCTGACCCAGTTATTGGACTTACAGGAATTACTGCGTTCTCCCGCAAGGCAATTATCACTGGGACAGCGTATGAGATGTGAAATTGCAGCTTCGCTTTTACATAGTCCTAAGCTCCTTTTTTTAGACGAACCGACCATTGGTCTGGATGCGGTTTCCAAAATTGCCGTACGCGAGTTTATCAAAAAACAAAATGAACTTCATGGAACGACGGTTATCCTGACAACCCATGATATGCAGGATATTGAAGCCCTTTCGAGGCGCATTATACTTGTCGGAAAAGGAAAAATACTGTTAGACGGCGGACTGGAAGAGATCAGAAAGGGCGGTTCAAACATAGACGAAACGATAGCGGAGCTTTACCGTTCCTTTGAAATACAGGAGGGTTAACGACGATGCAAAAATATTTCGCTTTTTTCAGGCTCCGGTTTACTCTGGGACTTCAGTACCGCGCGGCCGCCGCTGCGGGGATAAGTACGCAGTTTGCATGGGGCTTTATGCAGATCATGATCTATAAAGCGTTCTATGATGCGGAACCCGGAGCTTTTCCGATGACCTTTTCCGCCACTGTCTCTTACATATGGCTTCAGCAGGCATTTTTTGCCCTGTTTACGGCCTGGATCGTGGAAAATGAAATACTGGACTCCGTAGTAAATGGAAATATTGCCTATGAGTTATGCAGACCCATACGCATTTACAACATATGGTTTTCACGAAGTCTCGCAAACAGAATTTCCAGAGCCTTCCTCCGATGTCTGCCCATTTTGCTTGTAGCCGTATTTCTGCCATATCCATACGGATTATCCGCGCCGGCTTCCGCTTTTCATTTTGTCGTCTTTATCCTGGCGCTGGGGCTTGGTCTGTTGGTCACCGTGGCATTTTGCATGCTGATCTATGCTTTGACATTTTTTACAATCTCTCCACAGGGGCTCATGGTTATCTTTACGTCTATGGTTGAATTTTTTGCCGGAGCCGTCATTCCGCTTCCTTTTTTCCCCGAAAAGATACAGCGGATTATGGAACTTTTACCTTTTGCTTCAATGCAGAATGCAGCCCTGAGAATATACAGCGGAAGTATGTCATCCCCCGAAATGAAAAGAACCGTACTATTGCAGGTGATATGGCTCTTTATCCTTACATTTTGCGGAAGCGCACTTTGCAGATATGCTGAGAAAAAAGTGACAATTCAGGGAGGCTGAGCGAAGAATGAATACATTAAAATCATGCGTAAGACTTTATTTCCATTATGTGTCAATCAATATAAGAAGCATCATGCAGTATAAAACTTCATTTTTTCTGTCGGTTTTAGGACAGTTTCTGGTTTCGTTTAATGTATTTGGGGGAATCTATTTTATGTTTCTGAGATTTCATTCCGTAAAAGGGTTCACGTACAACGAAGTTTTACTTTGTTTCTCCATTATTTTGCTGGAATTTTCATTGGCTGAGATGACAGCCCGCGGGTTTGATACTTTTTCGGGAATGGTCAGAACCGGAAGTTTTGATACCATATTAATCAGGCCACAGCATGAAATACTGCAGATTATAGGGAGCAAATTTGAGCTTACGAGAATCGGAAGAATGTTACAGGCCATCGTTATGTTCTGTTATGCTGTTTTTCATTGTAATATCGAATGGCAGCCTGCCAGAATCGCAACGGTCTTTTTCATGATGGCAGGAGGAATGGCGGTGTTTACAGGTATTTTCATGATTTATGCCGCATTTAGTTTTTTCACATTAGACGGTCTTGAGTTCATGAATATTTTTACGAATGGCGCAAGGGAATTTGGAAAATATCCTATCGGAATATATGGTAAGAAAATGTTATTTTTCACAACCTTTATCATTCCCTATGCCCTGATACAATATTATCCATTGCTGTATCTGATCGGCCGGACGGATAACGCAGTCAATATATTTTTGCCTTTGTGTGCGGTTTTCTTTCTGATTCCATGTTATATGTTCTGGAGGTTTGGTGTAAGACATTATCGTTCAAGCGGATCATAACAGAATGCTCCTCTTCTCGCTTTGGCATCTTAATAACGTTTGATCTCCTTCAGCTCCTGATAAAGCGCCTTATAATTCTCATAGCGCACCCGGCTGATCAGTCCCTGTTCCACCGCGGCCTTCACGCCGCAGTCAGGTTCACTGATATGAGCACAGCCCCCAAATCTGCAGGAAGGCTCATACTGTTGAAATTCCGGATAATAACCGCTCAGCTCTTCCTTTGTGGTCTCCGCGATATGCAGGGAAGTAAAACCCGGCGTATCCATGATATAAGTATTTTCTCCCAAAGCGATAATTTCGGAATGTCTGGTCGTATGCCG
>CALDLG010000008.1 GCA_937910785.1 uncultured Lachnospiraceae bacterium
GATTGGGCCGCAGAGCATGTTGTAGGCGTTGCTCAGGGTTCCAGTGAAGATATTATGGCAGATCTGAGAGCGAACTTTAACGGCGAATGTACGGAAGTCGGTATGTACCTTGCAATGGCAAGAGTTGCACACAGAGAAGGTTATCCGGAAATCGGCCTGTACTGGGAGAAAGCTGCCTGGGAAGAAGCAGAGCATGCTGCTAAATTCGCAGAGCTGCTCGGAGAAGTGGTAACGGATTCCACGAAGAAAAATCTTGAAATGAGGGTGGAAGCCGAAAATGGCGCAACCGCGGGTAAATTCGATCTTGCAAAACGCGCTAAAGCTGCAAACCTCGACGCAATTCATGATACCGTTCATGAAATGGCCCGTGATGAGGCAAGACATGGAAAAGCCTTCGAAGGTCTGTTAAAGAGATACTTCGGCTAAAATAATTTCTATGATACAAAGGAGGAAAAAGCTATGCAGAAATATTTTTGTAATCCCTGCGGGTACACTTATGATCCCGAAAAAGGTGATCCGGAACACGGCATCGCTCCGGGTACCGCTTTCGCAGATCTTCCGGACGACTGGTGCTGCCCTTTATGCGGCGTAAGCAAGAGCATGTTCCAGCCCTGCATCGATAATTACAACTAAATGGGAAGAAGCTGCTGCCATTTTAATCCGGACAGCAGCTTCTTTTTTTCCGCCCGATCTTCCGTTCATTGTTTTCCGCGCATTTTTGTCAGTCTTTCTCTCCCAGCAGCTCAAACGTAATAAAGAGCTCCTTCCGGTTCGGGTCCTCCTTTGCTTCCACGCCGGCTTCCGCACAGGTCATGATCCTGCTGTTCACCTGAATATCCACCGACTTTGTTGTTTTGTCCTGAAACTGAACCGTACAGGTAATAATCGTATTATTAAACATATTCTGCATGCCCTGATTCTTTTCTTCCAGACTCTTTCCTTCTCCCCATATCAGCTCAAGTATTTCCGGTTTTCCCGAAACCTCATTGCACAGATTGATCCATGTATATTGATCTGACTGCTTCCGGTAATCCAGCGTAAAGGAACGGTATAAAACCGTTTCATAGTGACGGGCCGCCGGGTCGTCCGATTCTTCATCCGTCCCGCCGATCATTCCCGTATTCAGTTCGCCGTCATAAAGCTCACCATCGATAATAATACTTTCTCCTTTCGGCTGTACAATCTGAAATGCGCCCTGGTTGATGCTGTATGTGATCTTCTCGATATTACTTCCTGTACATGTAAGCGGCAGACCGATACAATAGTCCACTCCCCCGTCTTCCGTTCCCCCCATTACCCAGTTGCTCGCCTGCTTTCCGTTAATCTGCGTATCATGATCGGAAAGTCCCGCGTTATCAACAAGCGGAACCGGCTGTCCTTCTTCCAGCTCCGCCGCCTGAACCTGCAGCGTAAACATATGATCAATTGCAGTCAGGAAATTCTCATCTTCTCCTTCCTCTCCAACCGGAATCCCTTCTGTTTCCGTCCCGTTCTCCGCATAATCCACGGGCCTGTTCCAAATCCACTTTACGCTGACAGCCAGGGTAATGACTGCCGCGCAGACCGCCGCACCGGTCACAATACCGACTATCCGGCTTCTTTTCCGCAGACCGCTTCCTTTTTTATTCCGCCGTCCTCCTTCCGATTTACTTTTCGATTCTGCGTTTTTATTTTTTTCTCCATATTGCTCCTCTTTCATCGTTCTTTCCCCTTCCGCTTTGATGATTAAAAAGGCAGCTTCGGCTTTCTCCTGAACGATTTCAGGCACATCGATATCATATAAGAAAACATTTTTCCTGCTCATGCGGTTTACCCCTTTCTTTCCAATTCACAATAGTATCCGGCAAGCTTTGCGCGTCCCCGCGAAAGCCGCGTCTGTACCGTACTTTTCGGAATCTTCAAAATCTCCGCTATTTCATGAATGTGATAACCTTCACTGTAAAATAAAGTCATTATGATACGATATTTTTCATCCAATGACGCCAGCGCTTCCATCAATTCAATCTTATATTCATCATAAACTGCCGGTTCCTCATATTCTTCAAGCCGTTCCACATTCCTTGCCTCTTTTCTGAGTTTATAGCATTTATGAATCAGTATTCTTGTCATCCATGTTTTAAAATATCGGGGATATTTCAGCGTATCAAGCTTCTCCCAGCAGACAAGAATGGTATCCTGAATTGCATCTGCCGCATCTTCGTCATTCATCAGAATTGCCAGAGCAACCTTATACATATCCTTCATATAAAGCTGCATCAGTTCAGTAAAAGCGTCCGGTTCCTTTCTTTTGGCCTTTTCGACCAGTTTTTCAGTTTCCCTGCCTTGCATGAAACCTTCCTCCTGTGCACACGATAAATTGAGATTTCTTTAGAGCGTCCTCTGTATATTAGATCATAGCTTTACGGAAAAAATCTCACGGATATATAATTTTTTTGTAAAAATTTGCCGGAACTAATCGTTGCCCGGCGACGGGGTCAGGCCGCGTCATGGCGCATCAGCCAATTCATCTTGAAAATAAACTGCCCGTAAAATATAATAGAATAAAACAGCCGGCAGTATCTTACCCGGACAAAACGAACAGGGCGGAACAGATATGGAACAGGTAATACAGAAAGAATTACAGCAGGAGATACCTCAAAATAAAAAACCGAAACACAGCAGAGAAAATATCCGCATTACTTTCAACATGGCATGGCCGTCTATTGTAGAATCGTTTTTCACAGCTTTTGCAGGGCTGGTAGACTCTCTGATGGTCAGCTCTCTCGGCTCTTACGCAGTAGCGGCCGTAGGGCTTACGACTCAGCCCAAATTTATTGGTCTTTCGCTTTTCTTTGCCCTGAATGTTGCGGTCTCCGCACTGGTCGCCAGACGGCGCGGGGAAGAAAAACCCGAAGAAGCCAACCGTATACTCAGTACGGCCATCCTTTTTATTGTGGCAGCCGCTGCGGTATTGAGCGTTCTGTTTGTAGCGCTGGCCGATCCCATCATTCATCTGTGCGGTTCCACGCCGGAGACTCATGACAGCGCGGTGGCATATTTCCGAATTATTATGGGCGGCATGATTTTCAACTGCATCCAGATGGGCATCAATTCCGCTCAAAGAGGCGCTGGCAATACGAAAATTACCATGCGTACTAACGTGACCTCCAACACGGTCAATATCATTTTTAACTATCTGTTGATTACCGGACGCTTCGGTTTTCCGGCCCTGGGAATACATGGAGCGGCTCTGGCAACCGTCCTCGGAACGGTAGTGGCTTCTTTTATGAGCATTCTGTCCATCCTGAAACCGGACGGTTTTATCAGCCTGCCTTATATTCTCAAAAATAAGGTATTCCCTGCTATGGAATGCTTTTTCCATCTAGTCAGAGTTGGCTACAGCGTTTTCTTCGAACAGATTCTCATGCGAATCGGCTTTATGATGACCGCCATCATGGCAGCCAGACAGGGAACCGACGCAATGGCTGCCCATCAGGTGGGCATGAATATCATGGGCCTGTCTTTCTCTTTCGGGGACGGACTTCAGGCGGCCGCAGTCGCGCTGATCGGGCGCAGTCTCGGCGCCGGCGACGAAGAACTCGCCAAAGAATACGGCCGCATCTGCAGAATGTTCGGCGGCATAATTTCCGCGTGCCTTGCGGTTCTGTATTTCGTGGGAGCCGGGCCGCTTATGGGGCTCTTTTTCACCGAAGAACATATTGTCGCCATCGGTGTCAGCATCATGCGGGTTATTATCTTCGTCGTCGCTTTCCAGATCAGTCAGGTCGTATACATGGGCTGTCTGAGAGGAGCCGGCGATACCTTCTATACTGCCGTGGCCTCCACAATCAGCGTTACCTTCATCCGTACGATCGGCTCCTATCTGGGAGGCTATGTGCTGGGGCTCGGTATCGTGGGAATCTGGCTGGGCGTTCTTGCAGATCAGATTTCGAGATTTCTCTTTGCTTCGACGCGTTTTAAAAAAGGAAAATGGACACAGATCAAAATATAGCGTTTTATAATTTCTTTATTCTTTCTTTATATTTCTATTATTGATTGTTTGTTCTATTTGATGTATAACAATTATAAACAAAGGAACAAAAGAACCCATTTACCTTTGTGGAAACAATCATTTTTACCGAATCGATGATATGATTTATCGGAATCCGGCAATAATAAGTAGAAATTATAAAGAAGGAGTGATTATTATGTTAAGACCGGCATTATTCGACAATCGCAATTACAAACCCATGTTTTTCGAAGATTCATTCGACAAGATGTTCGACAATGCTTTCAGAGATTTCTGGGGAAACAATGAACTGGAACGTCATGACGCTTTCAGAACCGATGTGATCGATCAGGGCGACAGCTATCTGCTTCAGGCAGAGCTTCCGGGCTTTCAGAAGGAGGATATCAGCATTGATCTGAAAAATGATCTGCTGACCATTTCGGCTTCTCACAAAGAAGAAAAGGACGAGGAGGATAAAAATAAATATATCCGTAAGGAAAGATATTACAGTTCCTATTCCAGAAGCTTCCGTGTTAATAACATCGAAGCCGGTGATATTGATGCCTGCTATACCAACGGTATTCTTGAGGTTAAATTTCCGAAAAAGGATATCGACAGCAAAGAAGCTGTTCAGCGGATAGAAGTAAAATAACATCGCTGTAGAATCATAGAATACTACCTGTAATCGGAGACAGCTCGAAAGAGCTGTCTCCGATTTTATTATAAATGGGTATTGACTTTTTATGTTATGCAAGTATAATTGTATACAATAATTCAATGTTTGAAAGCCCGCTGTACAATCCGGCTCACAAAACGATGGAAAGGTATGAATACGATGAAAAAAATACTGTATAACCAGCACACGCATCTGCTTGAGGAAAACCAATATGTCTATGGGCTGCAGGATGTTCCTTCTCCGGAGCTGTTCCGGGAAGTTTTTCCCTATGATATGGTTCCGAAGGTTACCTATAATCATCGGCATGTACCGATTAACATGCCTGAAGAGATCTATATTTCCGATACCACCTTCCGGGATGGTCAACAGTCAAGAACACCGTATACTGTCGATCAGGTTGTAAATATTTATAAGATGCTTCACCGTCTTTCCGGTCCAAACGGCATTATCCGTCAGAGTGAATTTTTCGTTTACTCTCAGAGGGACCGGGATGCCATCGAAAAATGCATGGAGCTGGGATATGATTTTCCTGAAATCACCACCTGGATTCGTGCAACAAAAGAGGACTTTGCGCTCGCAAAGAGTATGGGTATTCAGGAAACCGGCATTCTTGTGAGCTGCTCCGATTACCATATATTCAATAAAATGGGGCTTACGAGAAGTCAGGCTATCGACAAATACCTCCGCATCATCCAGGAATGTCTGGATGCGGGACTGCGGCCGCGATGCCATTTTGAAGATATCACCAGAGCGGATTTTTATGGCTTTGTAATTCCTTTTGCCATTAAACTGAAAGAGCTTTCCGATGAATATCAGATTCCGATCAAAATACGGGCCTGCGATACACTGGGACTGGGCGTATCCTATCCCGGCGTATCCCTTCCGAGAAGCGTGCCCGGCATTATGTACGGTCTTTCCCATTACGCCGATATTTCAAGCGATATGATAGAATGGCATGGCCACAATGATTTCTATAAAGGCGTGGCAAATGCCTCCACCGCATGGCTTTATGGCGCTTCAACCGTTAACTGTTCCCTGCTTGGTATCGGTGAACGCACCGGAAATGTTCCGTTAGAGGCCATGGTCTTTGAATATGCGTCCTTTAAGGGAACCTTTGACGGCATGGACCCGACGGTAATTACGGAAATTGCTGACTATATTTCCAGGGAAACGAACTATGATATTCCGCCGATGACACCCTTTGTGGGAGAAAATTTCAATCTGACCAAAGCGGGAATTCATGCGGACGGCCTTCTGAAAGATGAAGAAATTTATAATATTTTTGATACCAAGAAGCTGCTCAACCGTCCCCCGCTTGTTGCCATCAACAACCTTTCGGGCGTTGCGGGCATCGCTTACTGGCTGAACCAGTATTATAACCATACGGCAGAAACAATGATCTCCAAAAAAGACCCTCTTGTTCTTTTTATCAAAAAATGGGTTGACGAACAGTACGAAGGCGGCCGGATTACCTACATTACGACTTCCGAATTAGTATCTCTGGTAAACCAATATAGATCGGAACAAAGCGTTTCTCATTAAATCACCTTAAAAATCACCGCGCAGTATGACCTCTGCGTGGTGATTTAATTGCCGTATAACATCCATTTTTCAGTGTAACTTACCTTTCGCTTTCTTTCCCGTCATAAACAGGTCAGATGTCCTGTGAAACAGATCAGGCTTCATAAAGTTTCTATTTCTTCTACTTCCTTACAGATTCCTCTGCAGATTAACGCGCGCATGGCTTCTCGTTCCGGTGCCTTACTGTACCGTTCATCATTTAACAGCATTCCATAACCTAAAATTCTGGAATAGAGGCTCATAACCAGATATGCACTTTTTTCTTCGGAAAGAACCTCTCTGCCTTTCTGCACATCATCCAGCACCCTCTTCACAACGCCCACCACCGGCATTTCCCCAAACAGCTTCTGTTCTTCCTTAAACCGGCTGCTTGTGACAGAATTTTCAGAAATGATATGTATCAGCCGCAAAATACAATTTGCATCCGGAACCTTCCGTTCCATTGCAAGAAGAACGTAATTTATTTTATCGTACAGATTTTTTTCGTTCCTCGTTCCTTCATATATTTTCTGACAGAATACCTCTACATTATAACAAATCGCTCTGCCAATCATTTCTTCCTTATCGGAAAAATATTCATAGGCGGTGCCTTTTCCGATACCGGCTTTTTTGGTGATTTCCGACACCGTAAGACTGTTTATATCCGCTCCCTCCACCAATAGTTGAAATACGGCCTGATAAATTGCCCTGACTTTAGGCAGATATTCAATTTTTGAGGATTCTGATCCCGAAGGTTCTTCTTTTGATAATACATATTCCTTATTCATTTTCTTCTTTTTTCTCCAATAAGAGCTGATTTCCGTCTTCTCTGTTTTTTCTTCCCTTCCGCGTAAAAATATCATATACACAGGGAATAACGATCAGCGTCAACAGCGTACCATAAATCAGTCCGCCAATCGTAACGACAGACATCGGCTTTGACATGTCCGCTCCCATTTCGTCGCTGAAAACCATTGTACTTAACGCCAGAATAGTTGTCAACGCTGTCATCATAACCGGCCGCATTCTCGTCTTTCCGGCAGTGATAATGGCCTCTCTTTTTTCCATGCCGTCGGCGCGCAGCTGATTAATATAATCCACCAGAACAATACCGTTATTGACGATAATACCCGACAGCATGACGAAACCGATCAATGCGATAACACTCACTTCACTGTCGCTGATCACGAGTCCCATAAATCCTCCGGTAAAGGCAAGCGGAATCGTAAACATGATGATAAAGGGCGAAAGCAGGGACTGAAACTGCGCCACCATGATCAGATACATGAAGATCAACGCGAGCAGCAGCATCAGATATACCTGTTCCATCGCATCGGTTATCGTTTCATTTTCACCGCTCATCGTAAAGCTGTAACCACTTGGCATTTCATAATTTAAAAGCGCTTCTTCCACATCCTCGGAAACAAAACCGATATTATAACCTTCCTCAAGAGAGGCCGTCACACCGATATATCTGCTCTGCTCAACCCGGTTGACCGCTTTTGGAGCCTGCGTGCTTTCAAAAACCGCAATTTCCGAAAGTTTGATCGTTTCCTTTGTTCCGTCCTGTTTGCTTCTTTCAATCTCCAGATCTTTGATCAGGTTTCTGGTCAGCTCCAGATCTTTTGCATTTTTTACATAAACATCATACTCTTCTATTTCCGTTTCCAGAGTCGTTGCACTGGTGGCATCCGCCAGTTTTGCCTGTATCTGCTGGAAAACCTGCGCTACCGTCAGTCCATGTCCGATCGCTTTGTTTCTGTCGATGATAATGCGAAGTTCGCCGGTGGACTCTTCCAGCCCGTCGGAAACATCCGCTGTTCCTTCCACGCTGTCAATAATTGCCGCAACGTCTCTGGCAATACTCTGCAATGTATCCAGTTCACGTCCCTTAATCTGCACGGTGATACCGCTTCCGCCAAGTGCGCTCATATCCATTGTAGATGTCTCAATTACCACTTCCGCCTGCGCTTCCTCCAGAATATCCGCGATATTTGCCTGCATATCCTTTGCGATTTCCTGATTATCTCTTTCTTTGTCCTCCCGCAGCGCCACATAAAGCGATGTGGAATTTGTCGCGGAGTTCCCTCCTCCCGTCAGCATACCCATATTGGAAGTGCTTGCCATAGCGCCGATATCCACCACTTCTTCCATTTCCATCAGCTTCTCCACCACTTTATCCGTTACTTCCGCTGTTTCCGTAAGCGGTGTATCCTTTGGCAGCGTCAGCGTCATGCTGATCTGGGTACTGTCCATATCCGGCATAAAGGCGGTCCCTTTTGCAAAGGATGCCTTTACGCTCACGAACAGAAGCGCAACTACGAACAAAAACACAATCGGTTTAAACCGCAGCGACAACGACAGCATTTTTTCATAAATTTTTATCAAACCGCCGAAAAACCGGCCTTCCTTCTGCTCCTTTGTCCGGGAAAGCACGCCTGCTGCCATGGCGGGCACTACAGTCATGGCAATCAGCAGACTGGCAAACAGAGAATAGGCAATCGTGAGTCCCATATCAACAAACAGCTGCCTTGTTATGCCTTCCGTAAAAACAATCGGAAGAAATACACAAACCGTCGTAAGCGTGGATGCCACAATGGCTCCCGCCACTTCACCGGCTCCTTTTACGGCCGCATCTTTTGCGGAATATCCCTCGCTTCGCAGTCGAAAAATATTCTCGATTACGACGATGGAATTATCCACCAGCATGCCGACACCAAGCGCCAGGCCCGACAGGGATATGACATTCAGCGTTATTCCGCTGAAATACATGCACACGATCGCCGTAATCAGACTGATCGGAATCGAACAGGCCACAACCGCCGTGGGACGCCAGTCCTTCAGGAATAAAATCAGAATCAGAATCGCAAGTACGGCGCCAAACAGCACATTATTCATAATGGAATCCATAATGAAATCGATATAAATTCCCTGATCCATCAGCTTGATCAGGATCAGATCTTCGTTTTCCGCTTTTAACTGTTCAAATTTATCCGCAATCCGGTCGGAAACATCACCGGTAGAATATCCGGTCTGCTTCTGAATCGTTACCATAATACCGGGGGCGCCGTTTACATTGGCATAAATTTCATCGGAATTATCCGTCATAAATACATCCGCCACATCATCGAGGGTAATGACATCCACACCGTCCATTTCCGGATTGATAAGGGGCATCTTCTTCAGAGCCTCGATATCCTCCGGCTTGTCACCGACCCTGACAAGATAATCGATTCCTTCTTCCGTAACATAACCGGCAGGCATGGAAAAATTCTGAGCCGCTAAAAGGGATTTTACCGTATCAACTGTCAGAATCCCATTCATATCAGCCTGATCATAAGCATTTTCTCTCGCTTCTTCCAGATCCTCTTCTCCGTCCAGAATCTGCTGCAGCGCATCGGCAAGCTGATCGGCCGTTTCATTCAGCTGCTCTTCTCCCTCCTTCAACTGCTCCAGTGCCGAATCGAGCTGTTCCTGACCGGCTTCCAGCTGCTCCTCTCCTGCCTCCAGCTGTTTCTCACTTGCCTCTAACTGCGTTTCTGCCGTAGTAAGCTGCAGTTCCCCGATGCTGATCACCGTCTGGGCATTGGCGAATTCTACGGCTGCCGTCAGATTTCCTTTATAAACCTCCGTCAGTGCATCATCCAGCTTTTTAATATTTTCCTCGATCGCAGGAAGCTGTGCCTCCAGAGTGGAAACGACCGTCTCCTGCATCACAATGGTTCCGGCCAGCTCTTCTTTTTTGGCCTTCATCTCTTCGATACCGGCTTCTCCGCCCATCGCGTCGATTGCGGCGCTTAACGATGCCTTTACAACATCCAGCTGCGCCTTTATCTCGTCATCGCTCATACTGCTGATATCCACTGGGAGTATCTGTGATAAATACAGTTTTTCATCATCCGTAATAGGGTCGGACAGACTGTCTATCATTCCGATTACCGCAACCGCATTATCATACTCCTCTACAACCTCATCAATCTGAGCAACCCCTTCCTGAGCCGCCTCAATAGCCGCTTTGGCCGTAGCGATCTCCATCGTCAGATGTGTCTTGGCGGCCTCCAGATCCGCTTTGGCCGTCAGAATCTCCGTCTCGGCCTCCGCCAGTTTTTCGGTCATTTCACCCTTTTTGCTGTCGAGTTCGTTTTTTCCTTCTTCCAGCTTCGCCTTATTCTCAGCAACTTCAGCCTTACCATCCGCAAGCTTCTGCTTATTCTCCTCTAACTCCGTCCGGCTGTCATCCAGTTCCTGCTGGCTGTCCGCTATTTCCTGCCGGCTGTCCGCAAGCTCCGTTCTCGCATCGGCAAGCTCCGACTGACCGTCATAGATCTCCTGCTTGCCGTCCGCAAGCTCCTGCTCCGCCTCTTTCATTTCTTCGTCAATAGAAGAAAATACCTGTTCGTTAATGGCATCGATCTTTTCCTGCCGGATAATGACATTAACACTTTCTTCAAATAATCCTGTAGCGCTGGCAGATGCCACACCTTCGATGCTCTCCAGTTCCGGAATCACAATGTTCTGTGTCATTTCGCTGACCTGCGCATCGGTCATGCTCGTATTGCCGACAGCTGCGATCATAATCGGAAGCATATCCGGATTCAGCTTCATGATAATAGGGCTTCCGATATCATCGCTCCAGTAGCTTTTGATCTGGTCCAGATTTTCCCTGATCTCCAGTGAGACCGCATTCATATCCGCCGACTGCGCGAATTCCAGAATGACCATGGAATAATTTTCACTGGAAACAGAATTAATTCCTTCAATATTGCTGACTGTCGCCATGGAGGCTTCCACTGGTTGTGTTACCACCATTTCCACCGTCTCCGGGCTGGCTCCCGGATAGGTCGTCATGACAATAACATAGGGAAGGCTGATATTCGGCAGCAGGTCCGTGGACATTCTCGTAAAGGAAACAACCCCCAGAACGATTGCCAGAATTACGGCCACCAGAACAGTATACGGTTTCTTTACACTAAATTTTCCCAACATATGCTATGTATACTCCTTTGTGTTTCCGTCCGACCGGTCGGTCGGTTTCGGTATTTAAAAAACACAAGCCCTGCAGCTCGTGCTTTTGGAATCATCTGCCTGATAACAGGATTCCTTTTTACTGCCGGCGACCGGAATCGAACCGGTACGGGAGGTTAGTCCCGCAGGATTTTAAGT
>CALDLG010000009.1 GCA_937910785.1 uncultured Lachnospiraceae bacterium
CGGGCAATATGAGATCGAGAAGGTAAGAGTTCTCGTCTGTAAAGGGACGGAGCCGGAGAGCGGGCAGTCGAACGGGGAAGCCGTCGGGAAGATACAGATCGGGAAAATCGAAATCGGTGCAGGAGACGGCGGAGAGGAAGCGGGTGCGGAACAGCAGGGGAGCGGAAAAAACGGGCAGGATGGCATGCGGGATGAGGAGAAGAGAACGAATGAGGAAGGAACGGAGGAACTGACGCTGCGGCTGCGGGAGCGTTTCTGTATCGTGCTGGGAATGGATGAGGAGGATTTGGAGGTGAGTATTTATGGAACCGATGAAAAAACTGACTGATAAAATAACGGGTGTTAAGAAATTGAGGAAGGATCAGCTTCTGATCATGATACTGTCAGGAATTCTGTTATGCGTCATCGCCTGGCCCGCGGGGAAAAAAGATTCCGCATCATCCGGGAGTAAGTCCAATATATCGGACAGGGATTCCGCTATAATGGGAAAAAGCGTTTCGTCACAGGAGGATGCGGACGGTGTTTTGCAGGGGGAGGGGACAGAGGAAAGTTCCTATGCGGCATACTGGGAGGATAAGCTTTCGAAGTCGCTTACGAGAATCGAGGGGGCCGGTGAGGTGGAGGTTCTGATCACTCTGAGAGAATCGGAAGAGCGGGTGCTTGAGAAGGATGTGCCGGAACAGTTAAGTGAGACCGTGGAAGCGGATGCGGAGGGAGGAAGCCGGACCGTATCGGAGAAGCGCCAGGAAGAGGCGACCGTATATACGGTAAACGAGGCCGGTCAGAATGTGCCCTATGTGAGCAAGGTGATACAGCCTGTTGTGGAGGGGGTTGTTGTCATTGCGCAGGGAGGAGACTCTGAAAGTGTAAAAGAGAATATTATTGAGACAATTCAGGTATTATTTGGTATCGATGCGAATAAGATAAGAGTAGTAAAAATGAAAACCAAATAAATTAAAGGGGAGAATGGTTTGAAGAATATGATCAAGAAGAATCAGGTAATGATTACGGCTCTGGCAATTATGATTGCGGTGGCAGGATACCTGAATTTCGCAGGTACGAAAGTAACGGATGAAGAAATCATGACGGTAAACGGGGAAATTACGACGGATGATCTGGGGAATCTTGCAATGGCGGAGGAAGATGTGGATTACAGCGCGCTGTTAGACTTATCCGATGAAGATATCGAACAGGCGGGCGGGGATATCCTGAGCCTGGACAGTGACGTGGAGGTAAGCAGCACGGATATTATGGATGAAGGGGTGGCAGAAGCGGCAGGAGAGGAGGAAGCGCCGGGCGAGGCGGTCTTTACGGCATCCTCAGGACTTTCCGTTTTATCCGGAGCCAAACTGCAGAAGGAGCAGACGAGAGCGCAGAATAAGGAAATGCTTCTTGAGATTATCAATAACGCCAATATCAGCGAGACCCAGAAGCAGGAGGCGGTTAACAGCATGATTTCCATGACGGATATTGCCGAGAAGGAGACCGCAGCGGAGATTTTACTGGAAGCCAAGGGCTTTTCGGATGCCATCGTCAGCATTGACGGAGACAATGTGGATGTGGTGGTGAATACGACGGAGCTGACCGAAGCGCAGCGCGCACAGATCGAAGATATCGTGATCCGGAAAACCGGTGTCAGCGCCGATGCAATTATAATCAGTACGGTAAATGCAAATTAGGTGCATGGATGAAAACTTTATGATATAATGGGCGCAGGCCTTTTGGGCCTGCGGTTTTACCGGAAATCAGATGGAGCAAGAATAAAATATGGAGGCCAAAAGATGAAGAGAGTTTTTTTAATTGTACTTGACAGTTTCGGAATCGGTGAGATGGAAGATGCGGCGGCGTATGGGGATAAGGGAACCAATACGCTGCGTTCCGTATCTTCCAGTTCTTATTTTCATATGCCCAATATGGGGAAAATGGGGCTTTTTAATATTGACGGCGTAACATGCGGTGAAAAGGAAGCGGAACCGTCCGCAGTCATTGCCCGTATGAAGGAAGCGTCGAAGGGGAAGGATACAACCATAGGGCATTGGGAAATTGCAGGGATTATATCGAAGCGGCCGCTTCCCACTTATCCGGATGGATTTCCGGGGGAGATACTGGAAGCTTTCTCCGAAAAGACAGGCCGGGGCGTATTGTGCAACAGGCCCTATTCCGGTACGGAAGTGATAAAGGACTATGGACAGGAGCATGTAGAGACCGGAAAGCTGATCGTTTACACATCGGCGGACAGCGTTTTTCAGATTGCGGCGCATGAGGATGTTGTTCCGGTGGAAACCCTGTATGAATACTGCCGCATGGCAAGAGAGATTCTGAAGGGAGAGCACGGTGTCGGAAGAGTGATTGCAAGACCCTTTACCGGGAAGGACGGGGATTATGTAAGAACGCCGAGACGGCACGATTTCTCCTTACAGCCTCCCGGCGTGACGATGCTCGATCAGTTAAGCGCCGCCGGCAGGGACGTTATTTCCATCGGCAAGATTCAGGATATTTTTGCCGGGAAGGGAATTACGGAATATACCTATACGAAGGGAAATGAAGAGGGCATTGACAGGACGCTTGCGTATCTGGAGAAGGATTTTGAAGGATTATGCTTTGTCAATCTGGTGGATTATGATATGCTGTATGGGCACCGAAATGATATTGACGGTTATGCGAAGGCGCTTTCGTATTTCGACGGAAAGCTGCCGGAGATCTGCGGGAAGCTGCGGGAGGATGATATTCTGATGCTGACGGCGGATCATGGATGTGATCCCGGCTATACGGTTTCTACCGATCATTCCAGGGAACATACGCCGTTTCTGATGTATGGAAAGAAGATAGCGCCCGGAAATCTGGGAACGAGGGATACCTTTGCGGACATCGGAGCCACCGTACTCGATTATTTCGGTATCAGACCGGAATCTGCCGGAACATCAATGCTTTATGGAGGAGAATAAACGTGGGCAATTTTGCGGACGAGATTAACAAAAGAAGAACCTTTGCGATTATTTCGCATCCGGATGCGGGGAAAACGACCCTGACGGAGAAATTTCTGTTATATGGCGGCGCCATTAATCTGGCGGGCAGTGTGAAGGGAAAGGCGACGGCAAGACACGCGGTTTCCGACTGGATGGAAATCGAGAAGGAGAGAGGTATTTCCGTAACCTCTTCCGTTTTACAGTTTGAATACGGCGGTTTCTGCATCAATATACTGGATACGCCCGGACATCAGGACTTCTCGGAGGACACTTACCGGACGCTGATGGCCGCGGATTCGGCGGTCATGGTCATTGACGCATCCAAAGGCGTTGAGGCGCAGACGAGAAAACTGTTCAAGGTCTGCGTGATGCGGCGGATACCGATTTTTACCTTTATCAATAAAATGGACAGGGATGCCAACGATACCTTCGAGCTGTTGGATGAAATCGAAAAAGAGCTTGGGATAGCGACCTGCCCGATTAACTGGCCGATCGGTTCGGGTAAAAATTTCAAAGGAGTATATGAGCGGGAGACGAAATGTGTGATCACCTATTCCGATACGGAAAAGGGGACGAAGGAAGGACAGGCCACCCGGATCGGCATCGGAGAAGAGGATGCGCTTGTTTCTCATATCGGTGAAGACTTTAAGGCACAGCTTTTGGACGAGATCGATCTTCTGGACGGTGCGAGCGCGGAATATGATCTTGACAGAATACGGGCAGGGGAGCTGACGCCGGTATTTTTCGGTTCGGCGCTGACCAATTTCGGCGTGGAGATCTTTTTGCAGCATTTTCTGAAGATGACGACGACGCCCCTGCCGAGAAAGGCGGATATCGGGCTGATCGATCCGGTGGAAAATGATTTTTCCGCTTTTGTATTTAAGATTCAGGCGAATATGAATAAGGCACACAGAGACCGTGTCGCATTTATGCGCATCTGTTCGGGGCGCTATGATGCCAGCATGGAAGTGAAGCATATACAGGGCGGCAAGGTGATGAGGCTTTCACAGCCCCAGCAGATCATGGCGGATGAGCGGAAAATTTTGAGCGAAGCGTATGCGGGAGACATTATCGGCGTATTTGATCCGGGCGTTTTCTCCATTGGGGATACGCTCTGCATGCCGAAGGAGCAGTTTCAGTATGAGGGAATTCCTACTTTTGCGCCGGAGCACTTTGCCAGAGTACGACAGCTGGATACGATGAAGAGAAAGCAGTTCGTGAAGGGAATCACGCAGATCGCACAGGAGGGCGCGATTCAGATTTTTCAGGAATTTAATACGGGCATGGAAGAAATCATTGTGGGCGTTGTCGGCGTTCTGCAGTTCGATGTGTTGAAATATCGTCTGGAAAACGAATATAATGTCGAGATCCGGCTGGAGAATCTTCCGTATGAGCATATCCGGTGGATCGAGAATAAAGATATCGATCTGGATAAGCTGACGGGGACGTCCGATATGAAAAAAATAAAGGACTTAAAGGGAAATCCGCTCCTGTTGTTTGTCAATCAGTGGAGTGTCGGCATGACGGTTGAGCGTAACAGCGGGCTGGTCCTTTCCGAATTCGGCAGAAACTGATTCGTTTCTCACCCTGACCCGTTATGACAGAGTCCGAAAAACACGAATTTGCAGACTGAGAGAAAGGTATGGGTATGATGATGAAAAAGACTTTTATCTTATTATCAGGGATGATGGTGTTGGTTGGATGTCTGGCATATACGGCGGGACGCACGGACTGGCTGAAGAAGCCGCTTGACGAGCTCGCCGCATATCTTCCGGAAGGAATGATTTCGGTAGAGCGGGAAGAGGAAAGCCGGCAGGCGGAGGGGTATGCCGTAGAGGAACAGAGAATCCGGCTGCGGGAGGATGAGGCTGACGGCGCGGATACTGCGGATACTTCCGAAACGGCGGAGGAACTGACGGAGGAAAGAAGGCTTTCGCTGCGGGAGGAACAGTCGGATGTTTATGCATTTCACAGACTGACGCAGGAGGAGCAGACGGTCTATATCGAGATTTTATGGTCCCTGCTTACATTTCAGGAGAATGTAACGCTGTCGACGATGGATCAGGAAGTGATCTCGAAGGTTTTTCAATGCGTATTGAACGATCACCCGGAAATTTTCTATGTAAATGGTTATACTTATACAAAATATACGTTGGGAGATAT
The DNA here is from genome assembly GCA_937910785.1 of uncultured Lachnospiraceae bacterium. Lineage (GTDB taxonomy): Bacteria > Bacillota > Clostridia > Lachnospirales > Lachnospiraceae > UBA3282. Next base: position 5,130 of record CALDLG010000009.1, read on the forward strand.
GCTTAAAAAAATTACGTTTACCGGAACCTGGCAGACGGAGCGGGAAGAAATTGAGAAAAAGCAGGAGGGGATCGAGGCATATGTCAGTCAGTGCCTTGCCGGAATGCCGGCCGGAGCGGATGAATATGAAACGGTCAAATATATTTATGAATATCTGATCGATCATACGGAATACGACGATTCGGCGGAAGATAATCAGAATATCTGTTCGGTCTTTCTGGATGGCCGGTCGGTCTGTCAGGGGTATGCCAAAGCGACCCAGTATCTGCTGCAGAGGGCGGGCATTCATGCAACCCTTGTGCTTGGAAGCGTATCATCGGGAGAAGGACATGCATGGAATCTGATTCGGATTGACGGTGCATGGTACTATGTGGATACCACATGGGGAGATGCTTCCTATCAGGCAGTAGGCGGCGCCGATTCCTGGCCTGAAGAGAAAATACCGAGAATCAATTACGATTATCTGTGTGTGACGACGGAACAGCTCTGCAAGACCCATGCGATCGATAATGTGGTGGAGCTGCCACAGTGTACCTCCATGGAAGCCAATTATTATGTCAGAGAGGGATTATATTTTACCACGCTCGATGAAGAACAGCTGGAACGTATTTTTCAGGAAGGATACGAAAAGGGAAATGCATATATTACGCTAAAATGCGCATCGGAGGAACTTTATCGGCAGATGCAGGAGCGGTTGATCGACCGGCAGGAGATTTTCCACTATCTGGACTGCCCCGACGGTGTTGTCTCCTATACAGACGATGCCAGACAGTATAGTATGAGCTTCTGGTTATAGGATAGCTGCTTCGGGTGTATCGTCAGGCTGCGGCCGTACTGCATATATTCCTTTGGAGGCACGCTTCCGCTCCGTGAACGGCAGCAGCGGTACTAGGCTCAAAAGCGGCGATGCCGCATTTTCACCAAGGACCGGCGCCGTTCAAGGACCTCCGTCAGGAATATATGCAGTACGGCCGCAGCCTGACGATACGCATTTTTCAAACACGCTCTAGGCAAAAGCGATATATTTTGATATACTTAATCAGAATGGTTATTATCGGAGAAGACTGAGAAAGGTATGGTGTGGCAGATGGAACAGGAATTTGGCAAAAACACTTTTGTATTACAGGAAAACGAAGAAATCGGTTCGGTGAAAATTGCGGATGATGTGGTGGCGATGATTGCGGCGCTTGCGGCGACGGAAGTAGAGGGCGTGGCGGCGATGTCCGGCAATATGACGAATGAATTTCTCAGCAGAGTGGGTGTCAGAAATACGGCGAAGGGCACGAGAGTGGAGGTTCTTCAGAAAAAGGTGAAGGTGGATCTGGCAATTACGATAGAATACGGCTTTAACATTCCGGCCACATGCCAGAGGGTTCAGACGAAGGTGAAGAATGCGGTGGAAAATATGACGGGTCTGGAAGTGACCGATGTCAATATCCGCATTGCGGGAATCAATGTATCAAAAGAAAAATAGGACGAAACCGATATGAGCAGAAGAGAACTGAGAGAACAGATATTTAAGCTGTTATTCCGCGTAGAATTTAACAGTTCGGAGGAGATGCCCGAACAGGAAAAGCTTTTTTTTGAGGATACCTGTGAGGCGGATGCGGCGGATGAGGAATATATTTCTTCCAAATACCGGAAAATTATGGATAAGCTTGAAACGATCGATGAGATGCTGAATGGCAGGGCGGAAAACTGGAATACGGCAAGGATGGGGAAGGTGGATCTGACAATTCTGCGCCTGGCCGTCTATGAAATTTCTTTTGATGAAGACGTTCCTGCCGGTGTGGCGATTAATGAGGCGGTCGAGCTTGCCAAGAAATTCGGTCAGGATGCTTCGTCGGGCTTTGTGAACGGCATTCTGGCGAAGTTTGTATAGAAGCCTGAACAGAAGACGGTCCGATTTCGGAAGCAGAAAACTTACCGGATCGGATTTCGGAGTATTGCGATGCAGAATGTATATACGGTAGCACAGGTTAATTCTTATATTAAAAATATGTTCACGCAGGATTTTATGCTGCAGTTTCTCTCGGTAAAAGGAGAGGTCAGTAACTGCAAATATCATTCCTCAGGACATATTTATTTTACATTAAAGGATGAAAAAGGCACAATAGCATGTGTTATGTTTGCGGGGAACCGCGGAGGGCTGACTTTCCGGATGGCAGAGGGGCAGCAGGTTATTGTGAGCGGGACTGTCGATGTCTATGAGCGGGACGGGAAATATCAGCTGTATGCGAAGGAGATCAGACAGGACGGAGCGGGAGCCCTGTATGAGCGCTTTGAGCGGCTGAAACGGGAGCTTGAGGAGCGGGGAATGTTCGCGAAAGAATATAAACGGCCCATTCCCGCATATATTGGCCGGCTTGGCGTGGTAACGGCGCCGACGGGCGCGGCGGTCCGGGATATCATACAGATTGCGTCGAGAAGGAATCCCTATGTCCGGATTATCCTTTACCCGGCTATTGTTCAGGGAGACATGGCGGTCCAAAGCATCATAAACGGCATTCATGCGATGGAGCATTTTCAGGTTGACGCCGTCATTGTAGGCAGAGGCGGCGGCTCGATTGAAGATCTCTGGGCATTTAACGAGGAAGCCGTTGCACAGGCAATCTTCGACTGCCCGATTCCGATTATTTCGGCGGTAGGACATGAAACGGATACGACGATTGCGGATTTCGTGGCGGATCTGAGGGCGCCGACGCCTTCCGCGGCCGCAGAGCTGGCAGTCTGCGATATCGAGCAGCTGCAGGAACGCATGAGCGAGTATGCGTATACGATGCAGCATCTGTGCCGGAATTGTATCGGCAGGTATCGAAGCCGGCTGGAGCGGTACCGGATGCAGTTGAAATATGTAAGCCCGGTGAATCGGGTACGCCAGAAGCGCACTTATATGATGAATCTGGAGGAAACGCTGCAGGATGCGATGGAGCGGAAACTATCCCGGAAAAAGCATGAGCTGGCCCTTTATATCGAGCGGATGAAAGGCTTGTCGCCGCTGGAAAAACTGAATCAGGGATATGCCTGGGCCGCAGACAGTCAGGGCAGAACGGTCAATCGGATTGCCCAGGTGGAACCGGGAGACGGACTGCGGGTTTATGTGAAGGACGGTGTGATCGATACGAGGGTTTTGGACAGGCATACAATGGCAGACTGAGAAAGCAGCTTAATTGCGGCAGGCTGCCCTGATATGGAGGACATCTATGAAGCAGGAGAATAAGGACGGAAAAAAAGAAAAAGAGCTTTCCCTGGAAGAAGCGTTTGAACGGATCGAAGAAACGATCGGGCGTCTGGAAGAGGAAGACATCACGCTGGAAGAATCGTTTCGGGCCTATCAGGAAGGGATGCAGCTTTTGAAATATTGTGACGGGAAAATAGACAAAGTGGAAAAACAGGTATTGATAATCAATGAAGACGGTGAATTGGATGAATTTTGAGGAAACTTTACGGGAAAAAACAGCACAGGCGGAGGCGGTATTGCAGAAATTTCTGCCAAAAGAAGAGGGCTTTCAGAGGACTGTCACAGAAGCGATGAACTATTCGGTATTGGCGGGTGGAAAAAGACTGCGGCCGATGCTGATGGCAGAGACCTTTCGAATGTTTTGCGGTACCGGTGAGATGATAGAACCATTTATGGCAGCGATCGAGATGATACATAATTATTCTCTCGTGCATGATGATCTGCCGGCGATGGACAACGACGAATACAGACGGGGCAGGAAGACGACCCATGTGGTATATGGAGAAGGCATGGCGGTGCTTGCGGGTGACGGTTTGCTCAATTATGCCTTTGAGACCGCCTGTCTTGCTTTCGAAAAGGCGCAGGATCAGGAGGACTACCAAAGAGTGGCGCGGGCATTGACCGTTCTTGCCGGAAAAGCCGGTATATACGGAATGATCGGCGGGCAGTGCGCGGATATCGAAGCGGAGGAAAAACAGGAGAATGTAACGGGAGAGCTGCTTTCGTTCATTCATGAGCACAAAACGGCGGCGCTGATTCAGGCGGCGATGATGACGGGCGCCATTCTGGCAGGCGCTGACAAAGAGCAGATCGAAGCAATCGAAAAATGTGCCTGTAATATCGGAATTGCCTTTCAGATTCAGGATGATATTCTGGATGTCACGGGCAGTCAGGAAGTTCTCGGAAAACCCATAGGAAGCGACGAAAAAAATAATAAAAAAACATATGTTACCATATACGGGCTGGAAAAGTCGGCCGGAATGGCAGCAGCCTTATCAGAGGAAGCGATCCGGATACTGTCATCTTTTCCGGAAAGAAATCTGTTCCTTGAAAAGCTGGTGGAGCAGCTGGTCAACAGAGAAAAATAGAAGTTTTCGGGGTAAGAGAAAGGCATGGTCAGTACGATGTTTCTGGAAAAAATAGAAAAAACAAATGATATTAAGGAAATTGGCGCGGAAAATTATAATGCGCTCGCGGAAGAAATCAGACAGTTTCTGATTCGCTCCATCAGTGTGACCGGCGGACATCTGGGTTCCAATCTGGGGGCTGTGGAGTTGACGATGGCGCTGCATCTGTCCCTGAATCTGCCGGAGGATAAAATTATCTGGGATGTAGGCCACCAGTCCTATACGCATAAAATTCTGACCGGGCGGCGGGACGGATTCGTGAATCTGCGGAAATATGGAGGAATCAGCGGTTTTCCCAAGCGGAAAGAAAGTGACTGCGACTGCTTTGATACGGGACACAGCTCCACTTCGATTTCCGCGGGACTCGGCATGGTCAAGGCGAGAGACCTTGCGGGCGGGAAAAATACGATCGTATCCGTAATCGGGGACGGTTCGCTGACCGGAGGCATGGCGTATGAGGCATTGAATAATGCTTCCCGTCTGGAGACGAATTTCATCATTATTCTGAATGACAATAATATGTCGATTTCCGAAAATGTGGGCGGCGTATCCAAGTATCTGAACAATATCCGGACGGCGGATATGTATCTTGATCTGAAAGAAGGTGTTTACAATTCCCTGCATGGCAAGTCCAAGTATGGAGATAAAGTCGTATCCCAGATCAGGCGTGCCAAAAGCAGCTTTAAACAGCTGGTTGTGCCGGGGATGTTTTTTGAAGATATGGGAATTACTTACCTTGGGCCGGTGGACGGACATAATATTCAGGCGATGATGCGCATGCTGCGGGAAGCGAGAAAGATCAGAGGCGCAGTGCTGATTCATGCCATAACCCAGAAGGGCAGGGGATATGGTCCGGCGGAGCGGCATCCGGCGAGATTTCATGGAGCGGAGCCTTTTGACATCGAAACCGGAATTCCCAGTAAGACGAGAACGAAGGCAAACTATACGGATATCTTCTCGACAGTCATGTGTAAGCTGGGACAGCGGGACGAAAAGGTCGTCGCGATTACGGCGGCCATGCCGGACGGAACCGGTTTAAAACGCTTTCGGAATATGTATCCGGAACGTTTCTTTGATGTGGGAATTGCGGAAGAACATGCCGTTACCTTTGCGGCAGGACTGGCCGCGGGAGGGATGAAGCCGATCGTGGCAATTTACTCTTCCTTTTTGCAGAGAGCTTATGATCAGATCCTGCACGATGTCTGCATTCAGAATCTCCCTGTGATCTTTGCGATCGACAGGGCCGGACTGGTAGGCAGTGACGGTGAGACGCATCAGGGGATCTTCGATCTGTCCTATCTTTCTTCCATTCCGAATATGCATATTTTAGCCCCCAAAAATAAATGGGAGCTTTCCGATATGATCAAGTTTGCGCTTGCCTATGGCGGTCCGGTGGCGGTCCGTTATCCAAGAGGAGAGGCTTTTGACGGACTGAAGGATTACAGGGAGCCGGTGGAATACGGGAAGAGCGAAAAAATTTATCAGGAAAAAGAGATTATTCTGTTCGCGGTCGGAAGCATGGTTAAGGTTGCGCTGGAGGTGCGCAGACAGCTGCTTGAAAAGGGATATTCCTGCTCCCTGACCAATGCGAGATTTGTTAAGCCGATCGATGAAGAGGCGGTAAGGGAGGCCTGCCGGGAGCACCGCCTGATCGTTACGATGGAAGAAAATGTGGCAAGCGGCGGATTCGGAGAGAAAGTAAGAGATTATGTGGACTCGCTGCATGTAAATACGAAGGTGCTTGGGATTGCCATCCCGGATGAATATGTGGAGCATGGCAATGTGGAACTGTTAAAGAAAGAAGTCGGCATCGACGCGGATTCTGTTGCCGTTAAAGTAGAAGCATGGTACAGGCGTCTGGCGAAAGGGCCGCAGGATGAGAGAGAGGAAACGCCG
>CALDLG010000010.1 GCA_937910785.1 uncultured Lachnospiraceae bacterium
ATTCACTTTAGAAACAAATAAAATATTCATGATTGCTCTCTAATCTTTTCCAGCTCTGTAAAATCCTATTTCAGGCAGTTATTCCATATATTTCCCCAATGACAGTAATTCTCGACTAATCACAAATTTTCCTCCCTGATATACTAAATTAGGAGAGATGCATAACAGGAATCCAACTATTCGTTCCAAAAACGTACCGGCTTTGACTGCAACATATGACAGATAATTTTTCTGACAATTCATTTGTATCCTTTTAAAAATCACATTATCGGCATAATTTCCTATGACCATCTGCAGCATCAGTCTGATACTGCTCCTGACAGCACGGTACTTTATATAGTTTTGTATCATTTTATTTTCTGTCCCTGTTATGTTTTCCAACTGTGAAATACATTTCAGGCTTGTAAGATTCTTTTTATTAAATTGCCTGCTGGAATAAGTATCATTCATAACAGACTGTTCATTTTTCCTGTAAAAATATCTTGCCGAATTGACATAATAATATGATCTGCAATACTGCAAATACTCTATTACAAATACCATATCCTCTCCGACTGCTATATTTTCATGAAATCTGATCTTTTTATTTTCTATAATATTTTTCCGGAATATCTTATTCCATGCCGCCCCATGCACAATATTCGTGCATACTGCATGATAAAATAAATCCTCTCTGCTCAGAAATCCTTCTTTTCCAATCAAAATCTGTCTCTGTGTTTCTGTAACCCGGCTATATCCACATATTACAATATCCGCAATATCAAGTTTTTCATACAAACCCTGAACATAGGCTTCATCAATATAATCATCTGCATCAACAAATAAAAGGTACTTCCCGCCTGCCATTTCCATACCCTTATTTCTTGCACTGGAAACCCCTCTGTTTTTTTGATGCCATACCTTAATTCTGGAATCCCTTTTTTTCCATTCCGCACATATCTCCGGAGAAGTATCTGTGGAACCGTCCTCGATCAGCAGAATCTCCGTATTTTGATATGTCTGATTCACAACACTGTTTATACATTCATCTAAATATTTTTCCACATTGTAAACCGGGATAATTATGCTTATCAAATCCCCTTCATTATTCTGCATGCTTTATTTAATCTAACACCTTTCCTGCCTCAGCTTTTTAATCTGTAAATAACATTGCTTCCGCAATTTTGATATACTTCATAGCCCTGCCGTTCCATATAAGCATCCATTGATTCCCCCTCTTTTAATTCAGCCGTTTTTTCCGCAATAATTACTTTTATCCTGTGCTTTTCATATTTTAACGTCCTGAGTGCCGTATAGTCCATTCCTTCAATGTCAATGGATAAATAATCCGGCTCAAAATCATATTCATTCAATAAATCCTCAAGATTCTTACAGGGAATCTTAAGAATCCTTCTGACTGATAATCCTTCTTTCAGGGATCTTTTAACATGCTCTTTATCCATACTGCTTCTTGTGGGTAAGGACAGAATATAAAAAGGAATGCTCTCATTCCCATCTCCTATTGCAGCGTTAATAATTCTGTCTTCTTCTCTGTGCTTTTTCAGCTTTTTACACAATAACGGGTCCGCCTCAACCAAAATGCCTCTTGCTCCATATTCATAAAATAAATAACTGTTATTTCCTCTTCGAAAATGATTTGCTCCTATATCCAGATATTTTATTTCATTTACGGGCTTATTCAGATATTGCCTCAACAAGTTTAAAGCAATTACATCCTCTTTGTTTTTCGTATAGCTTCCGGTAACCTTTCTGCGGATAACAGTATATATTTCCAGCATTCCCTCCGCAATGCCATTGGTAATTCTATTTGACGCAACCAGTCCTTTTATTTTTACAATATTCATTTAAGCCGTCTCCTGTATTACGATCAATATCATTTTCTATTATCTGTAAAAAAATCTTCTATTGTTTCTACCATTCTATCCCAGCTGAATCTCTCTGCCTCTTTCCTTACATTTTGTACCAATTCATATTCCTTATCAGATACAAAATATTTTATAACTGCCTCTGCCAGTTTTTTATAATTCCGCGGTTCTACTATATACCCGGTTTTTCCGTCCGTAACCACATCCGGCAGCCCTCCGACATTGGTAACAATCACTGGCTTTTCAAAGCCATATGCTATTTGAACGATGCCACTTTGTGTTGCGCTTTCATATGGAAGCACTATCAAATCACCGGAAGCAAAGTATTTTTCCACTTCCCTGTCCGGAATATATCCTTCATAAATTTCTATCACATCCGTCACTTTATTTTCCATGATCAAATCAAGATATCGCTGCCTGTCTTCCCCGAAGTCTCCCACGATCAGCAATCTGATATCCGGAATCTGTTCCTTTATGATCGGCATGGCTTTTATTAAATGCTTTAACCCTTTATACTCACGAACAAAACCAAAAAAAAGCAGAACCTTATCTTTTCCGTTCAATCCAATCCTCTGTCTTGCCTGCTCCTTTGTTATTCCTTCCGCTTTAAAGGCATTGTATGTCGGATGAACTGTTTTCGCATAAACAGGATTCCGAATGATTGTCTTCAAATCCTCTTCATCCTGCTTTGACTGCACAATATAATAATCCGCTCTTTTTAACGTCATTTTAGTCAGTTTTCTGTCCATCGGAAATCTTTCATGCGGAAACACATTATGACAGATAAATAGTTTCTTAATTTTTTTTCCTAATGCCATTGTCATCAGCCAGTAGCAGGGAGCAAAATAAGGATGCCACCATTGCATTATCACCATATCAGGCTGTTTTCTTTTAATCTTCCTGCCGATTCCGATAATATTAAACGGATTCGCTGTATGAATCAGGAATTTTGCGTTTTCAACCTTAAACAGATTATTACTATAATCCTTCTGCTCTTTTTTAAATAAAAACTGAGGATACTGCATCTTATAAGATATCATTTCAACATCATAGCTTTTTTCAAGCGCCCGATATAAAAGACCTGTATAATGTGAAATTCCTCCCTTATAAGGATACACGGGACCAATTAAAACCAGTTTCTTCATAGAACCTTTCCCTTCATTTTTTCTGTCTCCCCCGGTCCTTCCCGCCGCAGAACCCCCAAAGACCGCCCCTTTTTCTCAGCCCTCTTTCACCTCCGAAGGCGGAACAGTTTCCGCATTGCTGATCACCCGGTAAGTCCTTACCTTCTCTTTCTCCATCTTCCTGCGCTCATAAATCGCTTCATACTCCGCCCTGCGCGCATGGTACTGCGTATCCTGCAGGATTTTCCGGTTGGCCGCAATGACGTCCGCCATCAGGCCCATCATAAACGTCAGAAATCCCATGATGATCAGCGTACATCCAAGAATCAGTGACTGCACATGGCCTCCCGCCCTTCCGACAGCCATAAAATACAGAAAACGGAAGCCGATCAGCAGACCGATGGCAATCGGCATTGCCGACAGATAGGTGAAGCACTTGAGCGGCTTATACATCATATAAGCCCGCAGGATCGTCAGCATGCTCTTCTTCACATAGCCCCAGATGCTGTTAAAAAGCCTTGAGGGACGAAGCTCGCCGTTTGTCCGGATCGGAACGCTTGTGATCGCCATTCGTTCCCTTCCGGCCTGCACGATCGTCTCTAACGTATAGGTATAATCGTTTACCACATTGATATGCATCGCCGCTTCTCTGCTGAATGCCCGGAAGCCGCTCGGCGCATCGGGAATATCCGTATTGGATGCCTTTCTGACGACCCAGCTTCCAAAATGCTGAAGCTTCTTTTTTATGTAGGAAAAATGCTCCGTCTCATCGATCGGTCTGGCCCCGATTACAATGTCCGCTTTTCCTTCCAGAATAGGCCGCACCAGTTTCCCGATATCATCGCCGCAATACTGATTATCCGCATCCGTATTGACAATGATATCCGCGCCATTGCGCAGACATCCATCCAGTCCGGCCATAAAGCCTTTGGCCAGCCCTTTGTTTTGTTTGAAATTCACGACATGATGCACGCCCCAGTTCCTGGCTACCTCTACCGTATTGTCCTGACTCCCGTCGTTGATAATCAGATATTCAATTTCATCGATTCCTTCTATTCTCTCCGGCAGCGCATTCAACGCAATTTCCAATGTTTCCGCCTCGTTATAGCATGGAATCTGAATAATCAGTTTCATCTCTGCACCATGCTCCTTTCTCAGTTCGCACGTTTTTCTTTCCGACCTTTATCATCATTCCGTCCAAAACAGGACGAAGGAACTTCCTTCCTTACATTTTCTGCAATTCTTTTCCAGTTCCTCCAGATATCCGCTGTCAGAATCCACAATCAGAAATCCCTCTTCCGGAAAAGAATCCCTCAGACTCTCCCACTCCGGACTGTTGCCGGATTCGTCCTTTTCCCGAAGAATTTCAATCGTCTGACCCTGCATGGCAAACTGAATCAGGTCGATATACTGGACTCCGCCGCCGTACAGATAGCTGACAGGCACATCCTGATGCTCCGCTTCGTAAGAATCTATATATTCATAAAGCTTTAAATCATAATAATTTGTATCGTTAAAATGCCATGTATATTTGCTGTTAAGACAAATCGTCAGCAAAATCTCCATCAACAGGAGCATGCCTGTCATGCAGATATTCCATCGGGAATTTCTGCTCATATATACGGCTCCTGTCACGAACGCCATCAGGAACAGCCCAAACAGGAAAGATTTCACAAGCTCCGGCAAAGCCTGCCAGGAATACATGCTTCCCGAAAGGTAACTGATCCCCGCCGCAAAAAAGCCATACATCAGATCGGCATCGCTTTGCAGCGCCGTATACAGCGTTATGCCAAACAACACGGCCAGAATGCCGATATTGATCAGCAGAATTTTCCAGGGTCTCCTGCTCTCAAGCAGAAGCAGAACGCCGATCCCCATGAAAACCGGCAGCAAATATTCGTTATATCTGCCATAAAAGATGCCGTCCAGTCTCCCCGGACTGCTCGTAAAAACCGCCGTTACGAAGAACTGGCCCAGCATGGAAAACAGCAGGAAAAAGGAAAGCCAGTTTCCCGCATTTTCCGTTTCTTCCGTTCTCTTTCGAAACAGGCATGCAAACAGCCTGGCGGTCTTTTTTATACAGACGGCCGCTGCCGGCAGAAACAGGCCAAAGGACGCCATCCCCAGATAGTACAGTTTACCCGCACAGCTTTGCAGAAACTGAATCATTCCCGGACCGGTAAAAATCTTTCTGACACTGGCAATCTGCCCGGCGTAATCATTCCGGGACAGGACGCCGGTATCCGCCGCCGCATATACCGTTCCGGTAACATAACCCTTTATCCACATACCGGCGGCCGCCCCGCCGATCAGAATACAAATGCCTGCAAACAGCACTTTCCGATAAGCCGGTCTGTGCCACAGATACAGTATCATCGTCGCCGCGGCGGCAATGACTACGCCCACCGTACGCATATGAATATAATATAAAAAGAGAAAAGACAGTGATAAGCATCCTGCGCTTATCACAACACTCCAAATTTTCTTATTTTCAAATAACAGAATGAACTGATAGCAGATAAGCACATACAGAAACGCAAGAAGAGACTCTGTCAGTGTGGTCTGCATATAAAAAGTCCATACCGGATAAAATACCGCAATTCCCGTTGCCGACACCGCTCCCATCTTTCGTGCCAGTCCTTCCGGGCCGCCGGTTGGGCCGGAAAGCCTTCGGAAAATTCCCCATAACAGTCCGGCAGAAATGCACTGCAATATCATATTGACAGCCACAGCCGCACGATAAGCCGTAACGGCGTTACGGCAAAACATCAGAATCGGAGCCAGTATCAGGCTGTATCCAAATGAATAATAAGATCCAAGGGACGCAGCTTCGGACCAGTCATAGCCGACCCACTGCGCCGCGATGGCCCAATAACCGAACTCGTCCGGATAAACGCTAAAACCATATAATCTATGTACACCGTACTGATAAATACTGAAAAGTAACATAACAAAAAGCAGAAAATACCGGAAGAAGATCTCTCTTCTTCCAGACTCTGCTTTCCGTTTCGTCAAATTAGTATTTGATGATCGCATAGGAACCCTGTCCGCCTGTCGTCGTAAAGGTTATGATATTCGGATTCGTGCTGGTATTCTCCAGAACCGTTACCACACCGCCGGGACGTACGCAGATCACCGCGAAAGTCTTTCCGGACTGTGCGAAAGATTTCGGAATGCCAAAGCTTAAAGTAATCGGCGCTCCGTCAGTCGGAAGCAGACCGAATTTACCGCCCTTTACAAAGCCGAGCTCCACATTGATGTAGGGACCTACAACCGCGCCAAGCGCCTCTGCTGCCTGATTGATCGCCGCCGCTGCAAGATGGCTCTTCTTTACGTCCATATTATAGACTCTTGCATAGGGTGTCTCATCTGATGCCAGATTGTAACCGCTTGTGATGCTTGCAACGCTCGTATTAATCGCTACGCCATCTACGCTGGATGCAGCATATACGCCGCCAACAGTAGATTTTACACCTGCTACGGAACTGGTTGATGAAATATCCGCAATACTGCCTACCGCGGAACCGCCTTCTTCGGATCGATTAACGATCTCCACAACCTCTTCTTCAACAGATGAGCCGCCCGGCGGGTTGCTTCCCGGCGGATTACTGTCTGTAATGCTGCTGGCAAATACGCTCATGGACGGCGCGGTAATCAGCGCTGCTGTCAGGGCACATGCCAAAAGTTTCTGAATGAATTTCATTCTCATTCCTCTTCCTCCTTAAAGAATTTATCGTGTCGCAAAGCGGGAATGCTCTGCGTAACCACCACCTGTAGTGTTCCGCTTCGTATTTTTACTACATTTTGTATGCTATTTAGACAATCATATGTACAGCAATATGATATCGTCAATAGCCTCCGCATATACATAATATGCTATTATAAATATATTTTCAAGTCCTTTTTGCAATTCGGAGTATTTATTGTTCGCCCGGCTAAGAGAAAGTGTGAAAACAAAATGTCAGCAAAAACATTGGAAAAATACTTAAGAGAACTTCGAAGCGCCTATGATTATTCACAGGAATTCGTCGCTTCCCGCTTAAACATATCAAGACAGACCTACTCGCATTATGAAACGGGCCGTATTACCCCTCCCCTCCATTCCCTGTATCATCTGTCCGGACTATACGGCATTCCTGTCGGCAATTTTCTGGAACTCACAATCGACAGCGCGGCGGCAGCGAAGTGCCTGTCGGAAGGAGCTGCCAATACAGGCCCTGACAACGATGATTTAAATGATTTTCTGAATCATATCAGTATTCCGGAAAACCATAAAAAGTTCAAATTCCTGAAAAGGCGGGAGAAACTGATTCTCTATTATTATCAGCTCTTAGATGACAGGGATCAGGAGGATATTCTTTCCTTTATGAAGGTAAAATGCCGCAACCGAAAAGCGAAAATACCGCCCGGAGCGTCATCCGCCGGTATTTCCGTTTCCTGAATTCACCAAACAGATTGGCTTTGGATCTTTCACACTATTTCGGAATTTCCTGTTACAAAAAAATCCCCGGAAACCGTATCATACCGTTTCCGGGGATTGCTCTGTTGCATTTTCTTTATCAAATTCCGCTCAGCTCCGTCTGTTATTGCGCAGACAAAGATCAGCTCTTCTTTGCCATCTTCTTACGCAGCAGGCTCCACAACGCTCCTGCAAGACAGATCGAAGAATAGGTTCCGCAGATGATGCCTGCCATCAACGGAAGCGCAAACTCTCTGATGGAAGAGACACCAAACACTTCCAGGGAAGCTACCATAAAGAACGTCGTCAGAGAAGTGAAAACGCTTCTCGACAGTGTCTGGGAAATGCTTCTGTTCACCACTTCATCCAGATCGTCCTTCCGTCCCATCTCTCTCATATTCTCACGAATACGATCGAAAATAACGATGGTCGCGTTGATGGAATAACCCACAATCGTCAGCATGCAGGCAATGAAGGTATTGCCCACCGGGACTCTGACCGCCGCATAGAATGCGAGTACGACCAGAATATCATGCAGTAATGCGATAACCGCACTGGCGCCGAAACGAATATCCTTGAAACGGAACCAGATATAGATCAGCATGCAGACAGCCGCAGCCACAATCGCAATAACCGCATCGGCTTTCATCTCCGAGCTGACGGTCGCGCTGATCGTCTCTGCCGTAATGGAGCTTTCCTCCACGCCGAAATTCGATACCATTACATTCTTGAAGGTCTCTCTTTCCTCTACGCTCAGTGTTCTCGTCTTGATGATGATCTGGTTGGAACCGGCCACCTTCGTCGTCTGTACATTGCCGTCTCCGGTAATGTCTTCAATTAACGGCACAATATCGGAATCGATTTTCTCGATCGGCATATCTTCCTGCAGCGTCAGCGTCGTTGACGTACCTCCCACAAACTCCAGGCTGTAATTAAGCGCTGACCTTCCGGATGCCTGATTCACACCCATTACCACAAAGCCTGCGAGAATCACAGCGATGGAAATTCCAAAAAACGCCTTCTGTCTGGACAGAATCCGCAGCGTTTTCTTCTCTTTTGCCACACCATAAGCCTTCGGGCTCTGAACGCCCAGCGCGTGGAGCGCGTTTAAGATAAATTTCGTAATGATCAGCGCCGTAAACATGGAAAGGATAATACCGAGCGCCAGTGTCTGCGCAAATCCTTTGATCGTTCCGGTTCCCTTGATCGCCAGTACGGCCGCAGCGATTAAAGTCGTAATGTTACCGTCCAAAATCGCGGACAGGGCTTTGGAAAAGCCGATTTTAATAGCTGACTGGACCGTCTTGCCGGTAGCCAGCTCCTCTCTGATTCTTGCGAAAATAATAACGTTCGCATCCACTGCCATACCGATGGAAAGGATAATACCCGCGATACCGGGCAGGGTCAGCGTCACTTCGAAAGCGTCTAACAGAATCACCATCAGCGCGGTATATAAAGCAAGCGAAAAGCTGGCCGCAATACCGGGCACATAATAAACCGCGATCATGAAGATGACGACCAGTGCGAAACCAACCACCGCCGCAATCAGACTGGTCCGAATGGCATCGGAGCCAAGCTGTGCGCCGACTACACTGGAACGCAGTTCCTGAAGCTCTAACTTCAGTCCGCCGATGCGGATCGTGGATGCCAGTCTGTCCGCTTCTTCGAAGCTGTCCTGTCCGGTAATGACCGCGCTTCCGTCCGAGATCACCGCCTGAACGTTCGGCACACTCACAAACTTTCCATCATAATAAATCGCAATGGATTCTCCCGCTTTAAAAGCCTTCTCCGTTGCCGCCGCGAAAGCGGTTGTTCCGGCTTCTGTCAGCGTCAGCTGTACCACATATTCGGTATTGTTCAGCACGCTGTCCTGCTGGGAACCGGCCTGCGCACTGGCCACATCCGTACCGGTCAGCACAATGGAGCCGTCCGCCTGCAGCTCTTCCAGCGTCTTCGTCAGATCATACTGCATAACGATATTGCCGTCCCCGTCAACCGCGAAATTGGATATATAGTTCTGATTGCCCGCGCTGTCCGTCTGGGCAATGAAATACAACGTTCCGGGCTGTCCCAGTTCTTCCAGAATCGCATTGGCATCGGAAACGCCCGGAATCTCAATATTGATCCGGTCATCCCCTTCCTGATAGACCTGCGCCTCCGTACTGTAATTCTCGACACGCTGCTGTAATTTGTAGATCGTGTCGCTCATATCTTCCTTATCGGGCAGTTCATCTCCCACTACCTGATAGGTGATACTGACGCCTCCGGCCAGATCAAGGCCCAGCCTGATGCTGGAAGCGGAGCCCGATTTGTCCGCACCGGCACCGAATACGGCCAGATATCCCAGCCCAACCAGTGCGAGTACGAAGATCACCAGGCCTGTAATGGCTTTGTTCTTCTTCATTTCTCTTTCATCCTTTCTTAAATACCGGCTGTTACCGGCTGTGCATCCCCGCAGTCAGCCAGCGCCGCCTTTATCATAATCGCGCATTCAATGCGCTTTCTCTGCAGCTCACAGCCCAGATCATATACATCATGGATACTGCCATGGAACTGATAGGAATTCGCCGCACATCCGCCGCTGCAGTAAAACTTCGCGAAACAGTTCCTGCATTTCTCCTTCGTATATACATTACAGCTTTTAAAGGAATCCCTGATATCCGGCCGGGTAATTCCATCCTTCACATTTCCCATCAGAAACGCTTCGTTTCCCACAAACTGATGGCAGGGATAGAAATCTCCCCATGGCGTCACCGCCAGATACTCGTTTCCCGATCCACAGCCGGAAAGCCTCTTGGCAACACAGGGCCCACCTTCTAAATCTATCATAAAATGGAAAAAATTGAAAGCTTTTCCTTCTTTTCTTCTTTTTAAATATTCCAGCGCAAGCTTATCATATTCCTGAAGCAGCGCCGGCACATCCTCTTCCCGAAGTGCATAGTCCGCTTCCGGCCCCGCAACGACAGGTTCCACGGAAATCTGTTCAAATCCAAGATCCGCCAGATGTTTCACATCCTCCGCGAAGTCCGGATTATACCGCGTATAGGTTCCGCGCACATAATAATTCATCTGGTTCCTGCTTTCGGCCGCCTTTTGAAACTTCGGCACAATCTCCTCATAGCTTCCCTGTCCGCCCCGATGCGGCCGCATTCGATCGTTTACCTCCCTGCGTCCGTCGATGCTTAAAACGACATTCCCCATCTCGCGGTTCACAAATTCCATGATCTCATCGTTTAAAAGAACGCCGTTTGTTGTCAGCGTAAACCGGAATTTTTTATGATGCTCCTTCTCAATGCTCCTTCCGTATTCCACAAGCCGCTTCACCACATCCCAGTTCATCAGGGGTTCACCGCCGAAGAAATCCACTTCCAGATTTACCCGGTTCCCGGAGTTTACCACCAGAAAATCCAGCGCTCCTTTCCCCACCTCAAAGCTCATGAGAGCCCTTCTTCCATGATATTCTCCCTCCTGCGCAAAACAGTACCTGCAGGCCAGATTGCAGTCATGAGCAATATGCAGGCACAAAGCCTTAACGACCGTCTCCCGCTCTCCGAAATCCTCAATATATTTTTCGTAGATATCCTCCGTAAAAAGCATGCCGGCATCCTTTAATTCCAGAATCTCCTCCACCGCTTCCGATGCCATGTCCGCGGAAATATCCGTTTTTCTTAAAACGGCCTGTTTCACGATCTCCTCTTTTGCCGTATTTTCGGACAGAAGCGTCTCTACGACAGGAATCAGATCATAAACAAGATCATCCACGACATGAACGCTTCCGCTGTTCACGTCCAGTACGATATTATAGCCGTTATTCTTGTATTGATGTACCAAAATCATTTCTCCTTTTCCGAACGCATAATAAGCAGCGACGCGAATCGCTGCTTATAAAACATCATTTCAACAACCATGTCATTCTCTTATTACATGACATCGATACGAATACGATAAAGCTTATTTCGTCTGCTCACAGCTCTGATTGCCAACCGTACAGGATGTCTTGCAGGCTGACTGGCAGGATGTCTGGCACTCGCCGCAGCCGCCTTTTTTCATGGATTCCTTCAAATCTCTCGTGTTTAAAGTCTTAATGTGTTTCATCATGCTCCTCCATTCTTACCAGACCACTGACAGGCCCTTCTTCCAGCCGGCAGAAACCGGCTGTGTTTACAATTTGAAATAGTATATCATATATTCTTCCTTATGAAAAGTGTTTTTTTCAGCTGATCATGCCCCCAAGCATTCCACTGCCCCCACAGAGCGCGAAAACAGTAATCAGACTGCCTCCCGCGTTCTCGAACCCTTTGTTTACGATGAGTGAAACCGCTGTCAGAATCAGAAAATAAATGCAGCCCATGGCAAGGCCCCACAGAAATTTCTTCTCTCCCGCCCTTTTTCCGGCGATAAAGCCTGCCAGAAACGTTACGACTATGTAGATCACGATGATACAGATCGATACAACCTTCTCCGACAGTCCGAAGCGGTACAGCATCATCGCCAGCAGAAGCAGAAGCCCTGCCGTCAGAATATACGCGGCAAGCATACATTTCATGACGAAAATGACCTTCCCGCTTTCAACCGTTTTTTTCTCCGTAACAATACCCATACCCTTTCTCAGCCCGCGGATTTATGCCCTGCAAGCACAAATTCGCGATTGAAAAATCTCAGATTTTTCAATCCAGGCCCCTCCTTCTCTTTTATTTTTCTTAAAAAGATATTAAATATATATTCCGGACACAGGAAAAACTTGACACAATATTCTCTATCATGTAATATTTTTTACTAAGAAATCTATTCAAAATTATTTTAAAAGGAGTGTGAATTTTTCATTGGATACCACAGGTGTCATACAACTCAGTTCCCTATTGATTCTGGTTTTACTGTCAGCGTTCTTTTCTTCTGCCGAAACTGCTTTTACTACCGTAAATCAGGTACGGCTCCGCACATTGGCACAGGAGAACAATAAACGTGCCGTCCGCGTCCTTTCCATACTGGAACAATACAGCAAAATGCTCAGTACGATCCTGATCGGCAATAATATTGTCAACATCAGCGCTTCTTCTGTTGCAACGACCTTTGCCATCCGGACATGGGGAAGCTATATGGTCGGCTTCGTAACGGGCGCATTAACGCTTATCATCCTGCTGTTTGGCGAAATCATTCCGAAAACATGGGCAATGAACAGTTCGGAGAAGATTTCCCTGCTCTACAGCGGTATCATTCATTCCCTGATGACACTGCTCACCCCGGTCATTTTCCTCGTCGACAAGCTGTCCGCCGGCATCCTGCATCTGCTGCATATCGACGACAGCGACCGCAATATGAGCATCTCGGAAAATGAACTGAAAACTTATGTGGATGTGAGCCATGAAGGCGGCGCTATCGAATCCGAGGAACGGGAGATGATTTACAATGTGTTCGATTTCGGCGATGCGGTTGCCAAGGATATCATGGTGCCCAGAATTCATATGACGAGCATCTCCATTGCTTCGACCTATGATCAGGTGCTTTCGACCTTCAAGGCTTCCATGTTCACAAGGCTCCCGGTTTATGAGGACGATCCTGACAACATCATTGGCATTGTCAATATCAAGGATTTTATTCTGGTAAAAGACAAGGAAAAATTCCAGATCAAGAAAATTCTGAGGAGCGCTTACTATACATATGAATACAAGAAAATTGCCGATCTAATGATGGAAATGCGCGAGAAATCCTATAATATCACTTTCGTACTGAGCGAATACGGCACCACCGTCGGACTGATTACGATGGAGGATCTGATCGAGGAAATCGTCGGCGAGATCCGGGATGAATATGATGAAGACGAAGACGAACTAATCAAGGAAACACAGCCCGGCCAGTTCCTCGTGGAAGCCGGCATGAAGCTCGACGATATCAATGACGCTCTGGAAACGGAGCTGGATTCGGAAGACTTCGATTCCATCGGCGGTCTGATGATCGAACGACTTGAGCGGATTCCTGACGATAAGGAGACTATTCAGCTTGAAAATGGCATTCTGCTTCAGGCACAGGGTATCGCCAAGAATCGTATTCTGAAGGTCCTGATCACGCTTCCTGAGAAAGAGTCCGAAGAAGCCCCGGAAGCTGCATCGGATCAGTGATCATCAGTTCTTCCGCCGCTCCGGCCTCAAGAAGCTGCTGACGGCTGCGAAAGCCCCATGTTACGCTGATGCAGGTCATCGGCACATTTTTCGCAGTCGCCAGGTCCACGTCGGAATCCCCGACATAAACGGCCTGTTCAGATGATACGGATAACTCTTCCAGCACCCGGTATACCGCATCGGGCGCTGGTTTTTTTCTGACCTTTTCACTCTCTCCCACCGCGTTCAGAATGCGATCACCGAAATACAGTGCGCACAGCTCCTTCACCGCCGCGTCAAATTTGTTGGATACGACCGCCATCCGGTATCCCTGCTCCCTTAACTGTTCGAGCATCCTGAGAATCCCATCATAGGGTTTCGTCTTATCCTTGCAGTGCAGGGCATAATATTCCCGAAAAACCTTCAGAATCTCTTCATAATGAGGGTCCTTCGTTCCCTCCGGGAGCACGCGCTCAATCAGCTTGGCGATGCCATTTCCAACGAAGCTTCTGATCTCTTCAACAGATCTTTCCGGGAACCCAAACCTCCCGATCGCTTCGTTCACGCTGTCCGTCAGATCCTCCAGCGTGTCCAGTAACGTGCCGTCCAAATCAAATACAATTGTCTTAATCATGCGACTCCTCCCCTTCTCATTCAGCCTGTCCGTCCACAGCTCCACGCGCCAGATTCATAATCGTTTCGATCTCCGCACTGCCCGGCGCCTCCTCGATACGCACATGCTTCTTATCCGGCAGAATGCGGCCAATCATATTTCCGTTCTCCGCCCGCTCGATCGTATAATAGGAAATCTCCTCCTCCGCCCGCTTCCAGACTACATAAATGCGGCAGCACAGCCCCTTCTCCGGCTTCTCCTCCGGCATATCGATCCTCGTAATCTGCATATCTTCCGTCACATTTAAAGTCAGCAGGGAAAAATCATCTTCTCCGTAAGGCATTTTGATTTCCTTCGGATAAATCTCCGCATACAGGGAAACCAGAAAAGCTCCCTCTTCCCGCTGTAGCTGCTCCAGTCCCTCTTTCTGTTTGTCAAACAGAAACGACGGCAGCGCCGTATAAGCCATCATCCCATTGGCCAGCTGATGGAACTGTTTTTCCGTCAGTTTCACCGTTCTTGACTGCTGCGCTGCCCCGGCCCCGGACTGCTGCGCCGCTCCGGACTGTATCTGCTGCGCTCTCTTCATCGCGACCTCCAGAATCTGCGGTGGAAGGATGATGTTGTCCGTATAGGGATTCAGGACAACAAGCTGTACTTTCTCCCGGTTCGCCATTGCCATTGCCACACAGTTAAAGAACGGAAGCGCCAGAATGGCAGGACTTCTCCTTTCTTTCGGAACCTGCTTTAAGGAAGAAAACAGCGGGAGCGCATGTTCTCCGCTTTCTTTCTGCAAAAGAACGGGAATAACTTTCGCGTCCTTCGGAAGCCTGACTCCTTTTCCTTCCCGCATGCCGTTCATTGTCTCCTGATCCAGATTTTCCGGCATCATCGCCGGTACATATAGAACCGCCTTTTCGAGCAGTTCCATGACTTTCACAAAATTTTCGTTCGTCCGCTCCTTCGCAAATACTTCCACCGCAGCTTCCAGCTTACTGTTGTCTATTTTACGATTATCTGCCATTTTTCATCCTCCTTTTCGATTTTCAACTGATTTACCAGCAATTTGTCATTCTTTTTTATTCCCATCTGCTTTTTCCGCAGTTCTTCATTCTCTTTTTATTTCCTTCTGCTTTTTCTGCAGTTCTTCATTCTTTTTTTATTCCCATCTGCTTTTTCTGCAGTTTTTTGCTCTTCCTTAATTCCAGTCTGACTCCTCAGCCTTTCTTTGCTCCTCTGCAAAATCCGATCAGCTTACGGTCGATAACATGCAGAACGGACGCCGCCGCGATTCCCGCCGCATAAACCGCCGCAATGAACCAGAACCGGTTTTTCACCGGCAGATACATAATAAATACATTATGTATCAGATACAGCTCCAACGATATTTCTCCCAGAAAAGAAAGAATCCTGTTTTTGAACTGAATCTTCTGCGTCAGCAAAATCACAAACAGCACAAAGAAGAAAATAAACGGCAGCTGCATGGCCAGCGTCTGAGCCTTCTCGGCATAGCCCGGATAACCATCCCATTCATGCCAGTATCCTTTCGTCTGCAGCGCCTGCAATGTCTTTCCATAGAAAAAGCAGGTCAGCAGAACATCCACTGTCATCACGAACCCATAATATTTCCTGCCAAAAGCCAGAAGCGGTCTTTCGTATCTGGCAAACAGCATGCCTGCCAGAAGAAGAAGCGTCGCATTATACCACCATTCCCCATGAAACCACGCACCGCCCGAAATCGTCGTCTGATCATGTCCAAGAAGAAGGCTTCCGGCCGTCACCGCGCAGAGCAGAATGCCATAAATGAGGCATGCCGCGCCCTTCTTTTTCACCACTTTAAAGACCATGAAAAAAAGCAGGTACAGAAAAAAGATCTCCACGATATACCACATCTGTGTATTCATCAGCGTATAGCCTGTCAGATATGGCAGAAGCTCTCCCTTCTCAAAGCGGTAGCCTCCCATATATGCTCCCAGAATATAGACAAAATTGCACATATAAAAGGGAATTACAATGACCGGCAGTCTTTTTCGTAAAAATCCGTTGAGATATTCCGGCTTGTCCCGCAGACTGCTGTAAAGTCCGTAACCGGAAAAGAAAAAGAACACCCCGACGAAGCAGACGCCGACATCCACCATGAACATCAGAATTCCCGTATCTTCTCCCGCAAAATAAATCGTCTGTGACATGTGATGCAGCATAATCCCGACGGCACAGAATCCGAGCAGTCCTTTCGATACCGGCAAAGACAGCGCATCCTCATGCCAGAAGCCTTTTCCCTTCATCTGCGCGCCAAGCAACAGAATGACTGCCAGCACGCTGTAAAATACAAAAAAATAATCTTTCGCCATTGCTGTGAATGTATCCTTTCCGAACTCTTTCGCTCAAGCAGAAAAGCTCTCAGGAAATTCCCGAAAGCTTTCTCAAATTACCTATATCTAACATAGCATTTTCTGTCCGAAAGTCAAGTACCAAACGAATTTAGGGCCTTCCCAAACCCGGCGGAAACCTTTTCAGCCGAAATCTCTTTCGGATAATGTGTTTCCCGCTCCCGGTATCTGTCCGCCAACGCTTCATAACTGCATAGCCCCTGCGCATACCATTCACAGTTATGACAGGAAGTCTCGAAAATTTCCTCTGTCAGGTTTCTTCCCACAATACCCAGTAGCTCCGTAACAGAATATACACGCTCTGTTTCCAACGCAAGCGCCTGTGCCAGCGCCTCATCCTTCGATACCACGCGGTCATCATCCAGCTTACAGCCGCCTTCGCCCAGATTGGGGCATGCGCTGCAAATATTATCCGGCTCCGAAACCAGCCGGATCTTACGCTTCTCTCCGTCACCCGGCCTGCCGTTGCGTGCGCCCTGCGCTTCTTTATCACGCTCCGGTACATGATCCGGCTCTTCCCACAGCCACCATACGATTCTCTGCATGTTCCCGCAGAATGCCTCGCTGTATCCTTTTCCCACATACAGCGCGCTGCATAACAGATGGTGTACGCGCAGCCGCATCATAACAGCCCCGCTTTCAAAAGACGTGCCCTGAGCTGTCCTCCGATGATAAATCCGAGCACAACGGAAATCATGTCCTTCACCAGATAGGGAGCGGATGCCAGCAGAAAGGATTCTACGCCCCCCATTTTCATGACAAGCATAAACTGCATCGTACCGAATAAATGACAGACCGCCAGTCCGGCCAGTCCGGTCAGAATCCCCAGCGCCTTATTTTTCATCTGTACGCCGATTCCGCAAAGAAACGTCATCACAATAAAACCCCAGATAAAGCCGCCCGTATAATTGACAAGCACCTGTGCGCCGCCGCTGAATCCTGCGAATACGGGAACCCCCACTGCGCCGAGCAGAATATAAACGATCGTGCCCGCCGTTCCGAGCTTCCATGACAATACAACGCCCGTCAGCGCCACCGCAAAGGTCTGCAGGGTAATCGGCATCCCCGACGGCATCGGAATTGAAATCTGCGAAAGAACCGCCAGCACCGCCGCAAACATGCCGACACTGACCACTTCCTTCGTTGTGATTCCCCTGCCCTGTTCTTCTTTTTTCTTTTTTTCTTCTGTGATCTTTTTCACTGCTTCGCGCATCATAAAAACTCCTCATATATGTATTAGACCGAAATCGCAGGCATCTGAACAGAAGCCACTGTGGTACAGGTCCTTTTACAGTATATAAGGAGCTCGGATGATTGTCAACCTTTTTATTGTACTGGTTGACATTTAATTGTTACTTTTTTCTACGCTCTGCCGGTGCTGTAAATTCCTCTGCCCGGACAGAGCCGTTTTCCCCTGTCATTTTCCGTAAACGTACTTATGACATGATGCTATGAGTTCATCGTCAGACTCTTCAGCTCCTCGATCAGCTTCATATCGTCCGCGCTGATCTTTAAATTGGAATTTAAGCTCTGTCCGTCCGGTGTCGTCACATTGATCTCGATAATGCTTCCTTCCCGTATGCCGTTCTGATGCACCGCCATCATAAATTGAGGAAATTTCGGGTGGTTCTGTTTAAATTTATTCCACAGATTCATCATCTGAAAAACAGATGCAGGGTTCTGCAATCCCATAGCTGTCACCATTCCTTTCTGTCCGTCGTTACCTGATCGGGTTCTTATAAAATTCCCGGATATTCTCATAGCCCTGTGTTATCAGCTGCTCCTTCTGGAATTTCTTGTTTTTGTTCATGCGCACCACCAGAACCTGACTGCCGCCTGCCCGCTCCTCCTGCGCCTGCGCAAGCACCTGGCAGAGCGTTTCCTTCGGAAGCCCTTTTTCCAGCAGATAGGCAGTTCTTTTTCCTTTGCCCGGAACCCGGAAGCCGCTTTCCAAAAGCAACAGGATAATTCGTTCGAATCCGATGGAGAATCCACAGGCAGGCACATCATTTCCGGTAAATTTCCCGACCATCTTATCGTATCTTCCGCCTCCGCCGCAGCTTCCCCCGAATTCCGGCATCGCAATCTCGAAGATCGTGCCGGTATAATAAGACATGCCCCGGACCAGCGTCGGATCAAACAGCAGTTCAAAGAAATCGCCTTTCACCGCTTCCACGCTGTCGATAATCTCCCGGAAGCTCTCTTTGATTCCTTCCGGCAGAAAATCCGCCAGAATATCCGTAATATAGGCAATCGGGTCATCCGCTTCTTCCATTCCCCTGAAAAGGGCAAGATACTTTTCGGTCTGCTCTTTCGTGTAACCGGTTTCTAAAAGCTCCGCTTTCACGCCCTCCATGCCGATCTTGTCCATCTTATCCAGAATAATGAACACCTGATCATAATCTTCTTCGGCAAAGCCGCTGTAAGCCGCCATGGCTTTTAAAATCTGTCTGTCATTTATCCGAATCCGGAAATTCCGAAATCCCAGTCTTCCAAGCGTTGTCGTCGTCGCAAGAATCAGTTCTATCTCCGCCAGATTGGAAGGCTCTCCCAGAATATCGATATCACACTGCATGAACTGGCGGTAACGTCCCCTCTGGGGTCTGTCCGCCCGCCACACGCTCCCCATCTGCAGTGCCTTAAAGGGAGATGGAAGCTCGTTTGCATGATTGGAATAATAGCGTACAAGCGGCACCGTCAGATCATAGCGAAGCCCGCCGTCAACCAGATCCTCTGCGCTCTTTGCCTCTTCCAGCCGCAGTTTTTCTCCTCTCTTCAGAATCTTAAAAATCAGTTTTTCATTCTCGCCGCCTGCCTTACAGTTCAAATTCGCGATATTTTCCACGCAGGGTGTCTCGATCGAAGTAAAACCGAATTCTTTATAGGTTTCCTTGATAACACTGATTACATAATCCCGGATTTCCATTTCCTCCGGTAAAATGTCCTTCATGCCTGTGACCGGTTTCTTATTTAATGCCATTTTCTGACTCCTTTCGGGTATATTTTTC
Source organism: uncultured Lachnospiraceae bacterium (assembly GCA_937910785.1). GTDB lineage: Bacteria > Bacillota > Clostridia > Lachnospirales > Lachnospiraceae > UBA3282. Next base: position 19,555 of record CALDLG010000010.1, read on the forward strand.
TGCCTGATATCATGATCCCACCTGATTATTTTCAGTCTATTTTACATGCTTTCCCGTCATTTTTCAATGCCTTATGAAAGAAGACTGTTTCTGCTCCTACTGTCCAAGCTGTGCCAGCATATCCTCCGCGCTCATCTTACCCGCTATAAATTCATAACCGCCCATGTCATAAGCTTCGCACTCTTTTGCCGTCACTTCCCGTCCGTCTATATAGGTCACGCCGTAATATCCGATGGAGCTCTGTTCCTCCTCATCGGGGATACCGTTTCCGTTTACGTCGTCAAAATTATAAAACACAATCTGTACCACCTGCTCCATCGTATACTCCGCTCCCATCGTCATATAAGTGGTATACAGAATCGCTCCCGCATAATCCGCATTTTGATTGCGCAGGCTGTTTTTCCCCGGAGCATATTCATACCCTGCATTTCCCATGGCGCCGTATCCCCATTTATCCATCAGCGTGCAGACCCTGCCGCCCGTGTATGTATAGAGACTTACATAATAACCAGGGACGCCCGCAACAAGCTCAGGAATATCATCCCCGTCAAAATCAATCAGATCATATGTCAATTCCTGCGAATATTCTTCCGCATTATACGACTCCTCCAGCTCACACAGCCGGATGACCGCTCCATATGCCTCCTGATAATCGGAAAAGCCGCCGTTCTTTTTCCCTCCGGTCAGCAGCGTCCGAAGCTCCGATACGGATACTGTGTCCAACGCATCCGTCAGGGCCTCCGACAGCTGGCTCTGTGCCAGAAAGAAACCGTTACCTTCTTCCTCATTACCCGGCTCGCCATAGTAAACCGCGGCAAAAGTCGTATCTCCGTATGTTTCTATCAGCACGATATCCGTATTCCCGTCGAAATTCAGGTCGAAAAAGGATACCGCATCCAGACTTCCGAATCGCTCCTGCTGCAGCGCCTCCGGAACATAACTGTTGATTTCCGTCATGATTTCGCCATCCCGCACGATCTGCATATAAAACTCTGCCCCGTCTTCTTTTGGCCTGTACGGAACAAAATAAACCTTCCCCTCATACTCGCTGAGTTCAACCTCGAAGGTCTGCTCCACAATACAGTTTTCGCCAAACCACTCTTTCAGTTTCTCTTCTGAAACGGATGTCTCCGCCCCGTCGGAAATCTCACCGGCCCCGGTATCCGCTTCGGCATTGTCTTCCATGCTCTCCGGCCCCACAGCCGCCCCTTCTCCATCTTCCGCGCCGGAAGACGCGTCTTTTTTGCCTTCCTCTTCATAGCTCTCTACTTTAACCGGCTCGACCTTTATCTTCTCCGGTTCCCCGGCACAGGCCGTAAGCATTCCCGCTGCCAGAAACATCAGAACGCCCGCAATCCATTTTTTTCCGAAAATCTTTTTCCCTTTACACATTGCTTTTTATCTCCCTTCTTTTCACACTTACCAACATTTTGCCGCTGTGCGGAATCTGAAATCCCAGGTCAGGCGGACTTGTCAGGAAGAATGCCATAATGAAACTCTTCACACTATAACAGACATCCGGTCCTGTGTAAAGTATCGGATAAATATAGCATTCTCACTCCTGATAAAATCCGAAAATCTCGGACAGATACGGCTCCAGCCTGTCACCGGTCATCCGATTGATCTCATGTCTGGAATCCACAATAAGCTTCTTCCCTTCGGGAATACGGCTCAGAAACAGCTCCTGCTCCCCTGCCCGGACAAAAGTATCCCGCGCCGCCTGAAACAGCAATACGGGAATACGGATATTTACCGCATTTCCTTGTGTAATGGCTCTTTTTCCGGCCCGCATGGCCTCTCCGGCCCATCCGTAGCTGGCATAGCTGGTCCGATATTCGGGATTTTCCCGGCGAAGCTTCAGATAATAATCATGGCGGGCGCGAGAATCACATCCACCTCTCTCAAAGGGCTCCTGAGGATCAAAGCCGCCCATGGTAAACAGGCGTTTCCTCCCCTTTCCCAGCAAAACCGCCACATGACACAGAAGCATGGCGGCAAAATCCGGTATGGCGCCATTGTTAATCCCAAACATAGGCGCATTCAGCACGGCCTTCTGAAAAATTCCCGGATACTGCTCCAGATACAGAGTTCCGATACAGCCTCCCATAGAATGAGCATACAGATACAGCGGCCGCCCCTGAGCCTTCGGAAGTACCTCTGTCCGTACAAAACGGTGCAGATCTTCCACATACAGGGAAAAAGACTCCACATGGACCAGATATGTATCCTCTGCCTCCCGGAAAGATTTTCCATGGCCGCGATGGTCCATCACAGCCACCTGATATCCCGACCGATGCATATAATAGATCAGCTCATGATATTTTTCACAGGTCTCGGTAAAGCCATAACAGATTACGATCGTTCCCCTGGGCTTCGGTCTTGCATAAAACTCAAAATACAGCCCGTTCATTTTTCCTCTTATCACTGACCTTCGCAGATACGGCTCCACTGTCTCCATCATCCGGGCTTCATAGCTTTCCTCATTCAGGCAGTGACATACTTCTCTCTGTCCGCTGCCCCCTGTCATTTTCTCACCCAATATCATCCCTCCTGCTTCCCGCAGACGGATTTCACCCCTGCGGTCACAAGTTCAAGAAACAACTCCAGTTTTTCGTCCGGGTCCACAATCCGGTCACTGGCCAACAGGCTCCCTGCTGCCGCCTGCTTCTGCATCACACTCATAATCCCGGTGGTCATCGCATAATAAAGCTGCGGCACCGGAACGCCGCTCCTGATACTGCCATCCTGCTTTCCCTTTTCCAGAGCATTGCACAACAGGGGCCGCAGACTGTCCACCGCCCGCTCATACTCCGAAAGCTGCTCCTGTCCCACCTTATGGGATAACAGAAACCCGTCCAGATTGTGGATCAGGCAAAACCCTTCCCTGTTCTCCCGGTAAAATGCAAAAGCTCTCCCAATCAATCCCTCCACCTGCTCTAATCCGCTCTGAGCCTGAAACTCCGGTGTTTCTGACCACTCTTTCATAAATCCGCAGGCCATATCCCAGAACCGTATCCCGCACTTCAGGGCAAGGGTCTCCTTGTTGGAAAAATAACGGTACACCGTAGCCTCACCGAACCCGGCCTCTCTGGCAATATCCGCCATGGAAGCCGCTTCGATGCCCTTTCTCCCAAAGCATGCAAAAGCGGCATCCAGCATTTTCCGTTTCCGATTCTCATTTTCCGTCCTGCGTTCTTCCGCACGAATCTGCTTCAAGCTCATATCGATTCCCCACTGCCAATCACATCGTTAATCTTTTTCTCATTATAAAACAGGAGAATGAGGCCGCCGGTCAAAGCCAGCGCACAGGAGGTTCCCGCCACTACCCGATAACCGGTTCCGCCTCCTCCAAGCGTTGCCAGAGCCGTAAACAAAAGCATGGAAACACTCTGCCCCAGTTTAAAAGCAAAGGTACGGGCCGCATAAAACATCCCTTCCCGGTTTTCCCCGGTCTTTCTGGAATCGCTCTCGGAAATATCGGCAACCATGGCCTGAGGCAAAATCCCGAAAACCGCCATGGGAAAGGCAGCTGCCACCACCAGAATAAATCCCTGAACTACCGGCGAAATGCCAAGTCCCGGTCCCATCAGCGCCGTATATCCGAAGCAGGCCGCAAAAATCAAAAATGCCGCAAGCACCATATTCCGTTTGCCAAACCTCACGGTCATCAGATTTACCGGTATATAAAAAGCAAGGGATAACGCGGTCATTGCCACGAAAAACACCGTAGACATGCTCTCCGGCAGTCCCAGCAGAGAGGTTACAAAAAAGGGCAGCCCCGTCTGGAACATGGTGAGGCCGATCCAGTAAAATATATCCGAACCAACAAAGATACGGAACTCTTTATTCCGGAAAGTTTTGATCAGGGAGGAGAACGCCGTCCCCTCTGTCGGCCGGGAATTCACATAATCCTTCTCCCTGATGGCGAACACCGGAACCTGCATACAGAAAAAAGCAATTACCGCCAGCATTCCAAAGGTCACCCTCATAGCCGGCACCCGCCCCAGAGAGGGCTCCATCAGCCCCCAGATCACCGGCGCCGCATAAGCTAAGGCCGTACCCACAATAAAGGTCAGCGAAATGGCTGTGCTGATATTCAGCCGCTCCTTCTGATCGTGCCCCAGCTCCGGGATCAGCGCATTAAAGGGCGTACAGTAAGCGGTAATTGCCAGATAGTAGCACATGGTAAACACTGACAGCCAGACCACATTGATACCGGACATATGTCCCACCGGGGCGCAGAACACCATCACCGTGGAAAAGGCCAGGGGCAGGGATGCCCATTTCAGAAAAGGAATCCTTCGTCCAAGCCCGGATCTGCACCGGTCGGACAACGAAGCAATCCAGGGGTCTGTCACCGCATCGAACACGCGCCCAAGAGCCGTGATTGCTCCTATAATGGTGAATACCCCAAACAACGCCCTTCCCTGGGGAATGAACAGAATCTGCCCTGCCGCCTGGGCAGTCTCATCCGGCTGGTAAAAATATACCAGCCAGTTAGATATTAATCCGGACAGCATAGCCCAGCCCAGCTGCCCCACCGCCAGAAGCCATATTTTACCCTTTGATAATGATTGCATACCATACCTCCATAATCTGGCATTTCTTTTCGATAGTTACTCTATCATATTGATAGTCATACTATCATTATAATAAAAATAAGCAGTTTTGCAAGAAAAAAGATGGTTGCCGCCAGCCATCTTTTTCCTTTTTCATAAGACTATCTGTTTCCAGATAACCGCTATGTACCGTATTCCGTTTTTAGATGCTTTTTCAGATATACAGCTCACATTCTTTGTGAACCGAACAGGCCTTCCTGAGCGCAAGGGATGCCGCACTGACCATTGCGCCATTTAATGATTTTGCCTTCTGCGGACAGTTCGCTACACAACGCATACAGGAAATGCACATCTTTTTATCGACCAGTGCCGCATTTTCTTCGGAGATCGCTCCAACCGGGCACTGTTTTGCGCATAATCCACAGTTGTTACATGATTTTCCCGTTTTCGGCACAATGCCTGCGCCACCGGCCTTCCTATAGGGACGGTTTCCGGGAACAGACGGCTTTGTCACCGCTCCGGATTCCAGCTTTGCGAGAATCTGACGGGCAAAGTCCGCTAACCGTTTTCGGTCTTCTGTGTCCGGCCTTCCCGCAGCATACTGACGCACGATGGAATGTTCGGCAATGGCCGCGATGGCTGCTACAATGCAAAAGCCTGCCTGCTCCGCCGCATCCTGCAGTTCCACCAGTGTATCTTCATACGCACGATTTCCGTATACACATACGATTACAGCCTTTGCTCCGTTTCCCCTTATCTCCCGCAGACGATGCACCGCTGCTGAGGGCACGCGTCCGCCAAAGGAAGGCACTGCAATAACCGCTATATCCTCTGCCCCAAAAGAAACCTGTGAAAAGGCGGCTTTAGAATCTGACAGATCAATCATCCCTCCCACATCATTTGCCAGCCCATCGGAAATGATGTCAGCAACCCGTTTCGTTCCACCGGTCGGACTGAATATAATCTGAGTACACTTCATGATACAACCTCCTGTAAATTTTATTATTACAGCTCATATTATAGCGTGTCAAAGGTGTAATGTCAACATTTACATGATGAATATGATATGGTATAATCCTATGGAAGAAAGGAGGCTGGCTATGCACATCAGTCAAAAATGTTCGGTTGCGCTCCACTGCCTGATTTTTATTAATGAATACGGTGATTCTGCCAATGTGACCAGCAGTCTGCTTGCAAAATCCACCGGCTGCAATCCCGTGATTATCCGCAATCTGTTAAGCGGGTTAAAGAAAGCCGGGATGATTTCAACACAATCGGGCGTTGGCAATACAAAACTTGTAAAACAGCCGGAAGATATCACTCTTTATGATATCTGTAATGCGATTGACCCTGACGGCATGCGGAATCTGTTCGGAATACATGCCTCCCCTGCCGCCGCATGTCCGGTCGGCAGAAATATACACAATATCCTGCAGGAGCCATATGGCATGATACAGGAGAATTTTACAGAAAGTTTAAAATCCATCCGGCTTGATTCCATCATAAATCATTTTCATGAAGTTTCCCGGTAAAAGCACTGAGCACTGCGGCATTATTGAATTCCCGTCTGCCGGATCACTTCCATAAGGGAGCCTTTTTCCGACACATATTTATACAGGGAAGTCTCCCGTTTATGGAACACGGGCGAACGGTTAATGAAAAATCCATCTATGCCTGCGGCAGATGCGCCTGCCATATCCGACTTCAGTTCATTTCCTATCATGATGCACCGGGTCTTGTCAAGCCCATACCGTTTACAGCAAATATTATAAAATTCAGGATCGGGTTTCATGCAGCCCTCATCCGAAGATAAGAGGATGCCGTCAAAATACGCCACAAGCCCTGTCTCAAGAAGCTCTTTCCATGTAAAGCTTCTCTGTGCATTTGACAGGAGATATACTCTTTTTCCCGCTTTTTTCAGCGCATCAAGGCACGCGATGGCATCAGGGTAAAGGCACATATATAGAAGGGACAGTCTTCGGAAATTCTCACCAAGGTAAGTAATTTCCTCATCTGAGAGCCGGCAGCCGCGTGCGGCAAATACGTCGCGGAAAACATTGTCAACATTTATTTCCGCTTTCGCGAATATCCCCTGTTTCGCGGCATGTTCCCGGTATGCATGTTCTGTTGAGACATAGAGCCTGTAAAAAAGTTTCCATTCAAATGAAAATCCCTGTTTTCTTAACCATTTGGCATATTTTTTATAAAAATTTTTGCTGTATTCATCGGTACGGATATCAATAAGCGTCCCATACAGGTCAAAAATATAATTCCGGTACATCGCCATAAAACCTCCTCAAAATGAAACGTTTTCAGATGCTTTGCAAATCCGGCTGAAAATAGTTCCCTGTGCCCACTGAAATACCAGGAACGTAAATGATCGCCCTGCGATTTTTCATAAAATAAAGTAATGGCTGCCAGACGCGCATTGTATTTCGAATTGAAAATTTTTAATCACATAACAATACACGCTTTCTTTCTATCATTTCCTCAATTCTCTCAATATACCCGGCAACATCCTTCACCGTATCACACCGTTTAATCAGCCCGTCCGAATACACCCTTTTGGTTACGGTTCCGGCCCCAAGCGCAACAATACTCTGTTTCTCTTCCATAATCAGAATATTGTATATGCCGTATTTCCCTTCCTTCGCATAGCCAACGTTTTCAAAATTGCCAGACATATTTTTCTGCCTGTAAAGATAATAAGGAACCATCCCCATGCCATGTGCGCCTTCCTCAGCAATCCGCATCGTCTCTTCGGTATTGCACAGCGTGGCAATTCCGTTCTCTTCTATCCATTCCGCCAGCCTTGAAGCCCGCTTAACCGCAAGCGAATGGACCGTCAGACTGTCCGGCTCAAGCGCCCGTATGGCCTCTATCGTTTTCCTGACATCCTCCGCGTTTTCTCCCGGAAGCCCCAGAATAATATCCATATTGATATGCTCAAACCCGACTCTTCTCGCCATAAAAAAAGCCTCTTCCACCTGTTCTACCGTATGTCTTCGGCCAATAATCCGCAATGTTTCCTGCTTCATCGTCTGCGGATTGACGGAAATTCTGTCTACGCCATGCCGGAAAAGCACCTCCAGCTTCTTCTCCGTAATACTGTCGGCCCGTCCCGCTTCAACCGTAAATTCCTGTACGGACGTAAAATCAAAAGAGCTTTTCAGTTTCGTAAGCAGCCGGTCCAGCTCTTCCGCGGATAAAGAAGTGGGCGTACCGCCGCCGATATAAACCGTATCCAGTATCTTATGCCGGTATGTTTCCGCAAGAAAATCGATTTCCTTCTCCAGCGCGTCCAGATAATCCGACACCTTCGATTTCCATACGCCGATGGGAAAAGATGTGAAGGAGCAGTACAGACAGGTGGTAGGGCAAAATGGAATTCCGATATACAGGCTATAGCCGTTCTCATAATGAAGCGGCTGCAGAATACGTCGTTCCCGCCCGGCAATTTCCAGACTAAGCGCCGCCTTTTTCCTGCTGACCAGATGTTCCGTCTCCAGAAAAGTAAGGATTTCCTCTTCGCTTTTTCCTTCCTCCAGCATGGCCATCGGAATCTTCGTCGGCCGGATGCCCGTCAGATTCCCCCAGGGAAGCGTAATTCCGGTCTCTTCCCGCAGGGAGGTATAAAAAAATCGTTTGAAAGCGTTTTTGTAATCAAGCCGTCCTTCCGGACCAACATGCCATATATACTCCTGCTTCCATTCCGAAGCCATATCCAAAACAGTCCGCTCCTTCTTCTCTTCTTCCCCCGCTGTCTCTTCCGTACTCCGCATCATCCGAAAACGGACGGTTTCTTCTTCAAACACGAGCTCCATCTGTGCCGGCTTCTCACGAATCGTCCGGTCTTTGATCACAGATTCCGGCGTCAGCACCCGTACATCCTCCTCCGGATAGAAAGCCTTTACCAATGCGTGAATATCATACTCAAACTGCGCTTTATTGGATTTTAAAATAATCATAACGATGCCGTTTCCTCTCTGTATCTTATGTATATGTTGTCCCTATCATACACCATCAGGACGCCTGTGTCTAACTCCTTCTTCCTGCCTGCCGCTTTCATCCCGGCCCGCTGAGAATCCTGTTTATTAAGGTTCAGGTGTCAAAAGGTGCGATAAATAAACTGTAAAGGCAGATTGTACAAAAT
>CALDLG010000011.1 GCA_937910785.1 uncultured Lachnospiraceae bacterium
GAAGGTTCCCAAGGATCAGATCGACAAGATGGTTAAGGAAGCAGCTAAGATCCTTGACCTGACCCCTCTCCTTGACCGTAAGCCGAAGGCTCTGTCCGGCGGTCAGAGACAGCGTGTTGCCATGGGCCGTGCAATCGTTCGTAATCCTAAGGTATTCCTTATGGATGAGCCTCTTTCCAACCTGGATGCTAAACTTCGTGTGCAGATGCGTATAGAGATTGCTAAATTACATCAGAGATTGGGCACAACGATTATCTATGTAACACATGATCAGACAGAGGCTATGACGCTTGGTACCAGAATCGTTGTTATGAAAGACGGCGTTGTTCAGCAGGTAGATACACCTCAGAACTTATATGAGAAACCGCAGAATCTGTTCGTAGCAGGATTCATGGGATCACCTCAGATGAACTTCCTTGATGCGGTTGTTGAGGTAAGCGGTGATGTGGCAAGCCTGAAAGTAGCAGGCAGCAGCATTCCTCTTCCGGCAGCAAAATCCAAGAAGCTGATCGATGGCGGATATGCTGGAAAGACCGTTACATTCGGTATTCGTCCTGAGGATGTATATGATTCACCGTCCTTTATCGAGAGCGCTAAATGTGTATTTGAGTCTACCATTAAGGTTTACGAATTGCTCGGTGCAGAAGTTTACTTATACTTTGATCTGGCTGAGTTCCCGATTACAGCAAGAGTAGATTCCCGTACAACAGCAAGACCTGGCGATTCGGTTAAGTTTGCATTTGATGTTGATAAGATTCATGTATTCGATAAGGAAACAGAGCAGGTTATTACAAACTAATCGCAGTGAGCAAAGGGGATGCGGCAGCATCCCCTTTTTATCTTTAAAGAGAACACTTTATTCAGGGGGAAGGGAGTTTAGATATGATTTCAAGTCAGGTTATCAGGACCAGCATTGAAGAGTTAAAATCCATTACCAAGGTGGATTTATGCGTATTGGACTTAGAAGGAAATACGGTAGCATCCACTTTTGAATTAAATGATTTATCCTTAAATCTGGTCACGGAATTTGCCTATTCGCCGGCGGACAGTCAGGTCATAGGAACGCACCATTTGCTGAAGGTGTTGGACGAGGGCGATCTGCTGTATGTTCTGGATGCAAGGGGAACCGGCGAAGATACTTATATGATTGGAAAAATTGCCGTCAGCCAGCTGCAGAATTTAATTATTGCGTATAAAGAAAAATATGATCGAAATAACTTTTTCCAAAATCTGCTTCTGGACAATATGCTGTTAGTGGATATCTATAACCGTGCCAAAAAGCTGCATATTGAAGTCGCCGTTCCGAGAGCGGTTTTTCTGATTGAGACAGGGAGCGAAAAAGAAAATCCGGCTTCGGAGCTGCTGAACGGAATGTTTTCTTCTCAGATTGGGGATTATATAACGGCCGTAGACGAGAGCAATGTCATTCTGATTAAGTCCATGGCTCCGGGAGAAGGTTATGAGGCGCTGGAGCATACGGCGGATACGATTGTCGATATGATGAGCATGGAAGCAATGATGAACGTCAGGGTTTCCTATGGAACAATCGTGGAAGAACTGAAGGAAGTGTCCAAGTCTTATAAAGAGGCGAAAATGGCGCTGGACGTAGGGAAAATTTTCTATGCGGAAAAGAGGGTAACCGCTTATAACAGACTGGGGATCGGCAGGGTGATTTATCAGCTTCCGGTAAATCTCTGCCATATTTTTATCGACGAGATTTTCGGCTCCAATGTGCCTGATGAACTGGATGAAGAGACGTTAACAACGATTAACAAGTTCTTTGAAAATAATCTGAACGTTTCGGAAACTTCCAGACAGCTGTTCGTGCATCGGAATACGCTCGTCTATCGTATTGAGAAACTGGCTAAAAGCACGGGACTGGATATTCGTACTTTTGATGATGCGCTTACCTTTAAAATTGCGCTTATGGTAGTCAATTATATGAAATATCTGGATACGCTTGCCTATTAGGCAGAAAGTGCATTAGGCTGCCTTGTAGTGAACTGTATAAAGGATGAAAAATGTCAGATGACAAATCATCTGGCATTTTTTGGTATATCTGTCATATACATAAAATAGAGAGAGGTGAGAAGATGTACCGGAAAGAAATCATTTATATGGGATTGTTTCAAAATGATATCAGGGAGGGCAGTGCAGGATATTTTAAGGCGGAAAAAAAAGATAATGCTTACCGGCTGGAACTGCAGGTTAAAAATATTCCGGGAGCCGTAACGGGCAGTTTTCCGGTTCGCCTGCAGAGTAAGACAGGCTGGCGGGAAGCGGATGCGCTTGTGATGAAAAATGGAAGCGGAAAATGGAATGGAAGCATGACGGAAGAGGTCTGGCGGGTGGAAATCCCGTTGTCAAATTTTATGAAAATAAAAGGCGAAAGCAGATATTTTCCAACGACCGAGCTGCCCGGCGGGGAGCCGTCACCGGACCGATGGGAGAACGCGGATATGCGTACCGGTCAGTCGCCGGATCGTCCGGAGAATGTGGATAGAGCGGAGCAGCTGTCGGGCCGACAGGGGAACGCGGACGTGCGGAGCGGGCAGCTGCCGGATCGTCCGAAGAATGCGGATATGCATACCGGTCAGTCATCGGATCGATGGGAGAATGCGGATATGCGTACCGGTCAGTCATCGGACCGATGGGAGAATACGGATGTGCGTACCGAACAGCTGTCGGATCGATGGGAGAATGCGGATGTGCGTACCGGACAGCTATTGGATCGTCGGGAGAATACGGATATGCGAGCGGGGCAGTTATCGGACCGTCAGGAGAAAGCCGCAGCATGGGCGGATGGCAGGAAGATAAAGCGGGAAGAGGAACAAACCCGGTCACCTGAGATTTCCCTCTACCCGGAGAGGGAAGGAACAGCCGGATCTTCATCAGAGACCGGACCGGTTATGAGGGCCGAAGCGCTCCGTATGCCGCAGCAAAACCGGCCGGCATGGAAAAAAGCGGAGAGGGGCGGAGGAAGAAGCGGACAAAGGGAGGAAAAGACAGAGCATGTGCCGCTTTATGAAAATAAATGGGAGCAGCTACTTACCACTTATGAGCAGATACACCCCTATGGGGATAACAGAATCTATGTGAAACTGGAACCGAAGGATTTTATTGTTCTGCGCGAAAATTATCAGCATCTTGTCAATAATAGTTTTTTATTGCATGGATTTTACAATTACCGCTATCTGATTCTGGGGAAGGAAAAGGACTTTTATCTGGGCGTGCCGGGTGTATTCTATGAGAGGGAAAAGATGGTTGCGCTGATGTTCGGGTTTGAAGCATTTGAATGTGAAGGGGGCGAAGCGGAGGAAGGGAAGTTTGGTTATTATTTGCGGAAAGTAGAGCTTTGATATAGTCCCTGTGGATGAAATGTGTTATAATGTACATAATTAAGTCTCTCAAAATGGAGTGAAAACAGATGAATATTGCAGTATTAATGGGCGGCGTCGGATTCGATACGCAGAAGAGAATGATTAACGGCATTTTGGACAGTGCGCTTCCTGAAGGAACGAATGTCTATATCTTTACCTGTGACGGTTGGTACTATGCATCTCGCTTTAAATATGAAAACGGCGAATACAATATCTATAACCTGCCGGATTTTACACAATATGATGGTGTTATTACCAATCTGGAAACGATTCACGATGTGAAAATCCGGGAAGCGCTGATTGAAAGAATCCGGGAAGCTGGCGTGCCCTGTGCCGCTATGGTGGTTAAAATAGATGGTGCGATTAATATCTGGATGGAAAATGAGTCGGGTATTCATGCCATAGTGGAACATCTTGTGGAAGAGCATCATGCGAGGAGAATTTTCTATATATCCGGTCCTGTGGAGAGTCAGGACGCAGAGGAACGGCTGCATGCGTTCCGGAAGGCGGCGGAACAGTACCAACTGGAGTGGGACGAGCAGATGACCGCTTATGGAGACTATACATATAAGAGCGGCATTCACGCGATAAAAGAGATGTTAAAGAAGGACATGCCATTGCCGGATGCGGTTATGGCAGCAAACGATGACATGGCGATCGGAGCGATTCTGGCGCTGAAAGAAGCCGGATATCAGGTTCCCGATGATATTCTGGTAACGGGATATGATAACAGTTCGATTGCACAGTTGAATCATCCCCGCCTGACTACGGTAAGGCGGGGTGAATACGCCGCAGCCGAGATCGCATATAAAACGCTGAAGGAGGCGATACGGGGAGGGCAGCCTCAGACGGAGCATATCGTCTATGGAAAGCCGCTTTTTTCGCAGTCCTGCGGCTGTGATAAAAAACATTGTTATACCCATGCGGAATTGCAGGAAATGTATGTTAGAAAATCCGTTGAGGTAGATGACAATCTGGAGCTGCTGAAATGCTGTGCGGCGGAATTTACCGGCCTGGAGACTTTCGATGATTTTAAGGAGTGCACACAGCAGTATATTAAGCTGTTGTCTCCCGATTATTTTTATTTATGTATGTGCGGAAGCATCGAGAATTATTTCGAAGAACTGGAGCGCATGGCGGAAGGCAGAGAGCGGGGCCGGGATGAGACGATATATACGGAGGATATCTGGGTGCCCCTGGCCTATGAGAAAGGCGTATTTACGAGCTATGAGGGATTTCCGAAAAACAAATTACTGCCGCCGGACTGTAAGCGGGGAAAGCAGGGGGATTTTTATCTGATTATGCCGCTGCATCATCAGGAATACTGTTTCGGATACTGTGTCGTGGGAAATTATCGTGCCGCATTGGAGGGACGGTTTTTCCGGCATTTCATTTTGAGTCTGGATAACGCGCTTGAAACGGTGCGCAGACAGGATACGATGAATGCCATGCTTGGCCGACTGAGCAAGATGTGGCTCTATGACGAGCTGACGGGGGTTAATAACCGGGCCGGCTATAATAAATTCGCGCCGAGGATACTGGAAGAGGCTCAGAAGAAGCAGCTGCCGGTAGCCGTTATTTTTGCGGATATGGACGGACTGAAAAAGGTGAATGATCTGTATGGGCATGAGGAAGGCGATGCCTACATTAAAGCGATGGCGAATATTCTGGAGCATAACCGCCGGCATGGAGAACTCCTGGCGCGGTATGGCGGAGACGAGTTTGTGATCGTTGTGAACGGATATTCCGAGGACGGCATTCTGGAATATATCGACAGAATCAAAATTGCCATTCAACAGTATAATGCCAGATATACAAGAGCATATAAGCTGGACGCCAGTGTCGGATACTGGATTGAAACAAATGCGGATCAGGCGAGTCTGGAAATTCTGGTGGAACTGGCGGACCGGAATATGTATCAGATCAAGAGGGAGAAAAAAGCAGCACAGAAAGAAAAGAGCTGAAAAAAGAGGGGAGGTATGGAATATTTCCAATACTTCCTTCAAAACCAAAACCGCGCGCTTTCTCTCGAACCCGACTCATACACGTTACCTTTACAGTTAACTCCGCCAGGCACCCTTACGGCACATGGAAGCTTCCACTTAGTGCTGCTGTGTTCCCACCCTGACACGGTTCATGGATTCCCATTGCGTAAGACCCGAACTTCAACGCCACTTATAAAGGGCAGCTGTACAAGACAAAGCCCTCAATCAAGCATCACCCCTACTGGAGCGGATTGTAGGTACAGGGCACCGCTAACGCCCCGGCTGCGCGGTTTAATAAGTATATCGTTTTTCAGACGTTTTGTCAACACTCAGGTTCCGCGGATGAAAGAGCCTGTGAGGACGAAAGCGCTTTTTTTTCATTTTTTTCCGCTTTATTCCGTATACGCAGTTCTTTGAAGAAGGCCGTCAGCAGGGCAGAGCATTCTTCTTCCAATATTCCACGTTTTACAAGGACCTGATGGTTGAACTGAGGCATTTCCAGAATATTTAAAATGGAACCTGCACACCCGGCTTTCGGGTTCATGCAGCCTATGACAACCTCCGTGATGCGGGCCTGTACAATGGCGCCGGAGCACATCTGACAGGGCTCCAGCGTTACATAGAGGGTGCAGCCCTCCAGACGCCAGTCACCCAGTTTTTTGCTCGCTTTATTGATCGCGGTGATTTCTGCGTGAGCGAGGGTATTTTTATCGGTATTCCGTCTGTTATATCCTCTTCCGATAATTTTGTTCTCATAAACAATGACGCAGCCGATGGGAACTTCACCCAGCGCATAAGCTTTTTTGGCCTGCTTCATGGCTTCCTTCATGTATTTTTCATCCGTTTCCATCTGTCTGTTTTCCTCCATAGGATGACTGCCGATATCTCACTCCGACAGGGAGAATTGCGGTATTGCGGCATCCGTTTCCACCTTAGTTTACCATATGGCGTATGGAAATGCTATTGGTTTTCATTATCGATCATTCGGTAGCCGATGCCGATTTCCGTAAAGATATACTGAGGGTCTGCCGGATTATTTTCCAGTTTTCTCCGAATATTGGCCATATTGACGCGAAGAATCCGGTTATTGCTGTCCGCAAACGGTCCCCAGACATGAGAAATCAGGGAATCATAGGTAATGACTCTACCCGCATTCCGGGACAGGTAGGTCAGGATTTTGTATTCGATCTGCGTGAAATGGATGATTTCTCCGTCGATCGTGATAATATGTTTCTCATAATCGATTACAAGATTCCCCGCGATATATCGGTTCTGATCGGAGGACCTCTGACCGCTGCCGGAGGTGGACCGGCGCAGAGCGGTGCGGACGCGCGCCATCATTTCGGAGGTGCCAAAAGGCTTGGTGATATAGTCATCGGCGCCGGCGTCCAGCGCTTCCACCTTTTCACGCTCCTGGGTTCTGGCGGAGATGACGATAATCGGCAGGTTTCCCCAGCTTCGTATTTTCCGGATGACTTCGATTCCGTCCATATCGGGAAGACCGAGGTCAAGGAGAATCAGATCGGGGCACTGGGAAGCCGCGAGCGATAATCCGGTTTCGGCATTCAGCGCCGAGATTACCTTATAGCCGTTGGATTTTAAGGTTGTCATGATAAAATTGCAGATGTTGCGTTCGTCTTCGATGAGTAAAAGCTGTTTTTTAGGATTCATGGGGTGGCCTCTCTTTCGGCAGAGAAAAATAAAACTCTGCTCCCTGTTCATGATTGCGGACGTTAATGGAGCCGTCGTGTGCCGTAATAATGGTTTTGCAGATGGACAGTCCGATGCCCATGCCTTTGTTGGAATCGGACTCTGTGCTGCCGATATAGGGAGCCCCGTCGAAAATATCTCGCACCCTGTCTTCGGCGATGCCGATGCCGAAATCCTTCACATGAAAAGAGACCGTTTTATCATTGTCTTCTACATAGCACAGAATCGGTTCCCGGCTTTGCGAGTGAATGATTGCGTTTTCCAGCAGATTAAGCAGAACCTGTTCGATCAGAATGGCATCCATCGGTATGATCAGCAGCTCGTCCGGAACCGATACGCCAACCTGTGCATCGGGTATTCTTTTTTTCAGACGGAGCATTGCGGCGGAAACGACTTCTTCTACCGATTCGTCAGTTTTTTTGACTTTGGTGGAACGATTGTAGATTCTCGTTACGGACAGAAGATTTTCCACCATGTTCAGGAGCCAGTTGGCATCCTCCTGAATGTGCGTGACGATGGCATTTTTTTCGCTTTCCGTCAGGGCATCGTGATTTTCCAGATAAGAAGAGCTGGCGCCGATGATGCCCGTTAAGGGCGTTCGCAGGTCGTGTGAAACGGCCCGGAGAAGATTGGCGCGCATTTTTTCTTTTTCGGCTTCCGATAATAGCTTATCCCGTTCCGCAATCAGTTTTGCCTGTTCCTTCATATGAGTGGTCATCGTGCTCACAAATAAGGTGACAGCCAGCATTTCCAGAAAGGTGATCGGATATCCGGCCAGCGTAAAATTCAGCGCAAAATAAGGATAGGTAAAAAGAAAATTAACGCAGATGACCGCGACGACCGACGAAAAAACGCCCGGCAGATAGCCGTCCGTAAACCGCACGATTATGATCAGGGCAAGAATATAGATCAGCGCAATATTGCTGCCGTTATTCGGTACAAGATGGAAGAAAAGAAAGGCCAGTGCCGTTGCGGCGGCCAGACAGGATAAGGTTATGATAAGGTTGGATAATTTTTTTAATTTCATTTTGAATGATAAGCCCTTCCCATAGTATGCACGTTCTGTTAGATTCATTATACCTTGTTTGGACAAAAAGGAAACGGGAAGATGCGCTAAGAAAATGTTAAAAGAAAAAGGGGCAGAATTGGTTTGGGCTTTTACATGACCGCCCCTTTATCATGTATACGGAATCCGCCTTCCGGAAAATCAGTCCGTCAGAGAATATTTGTACTTAAAGCAACGGTAGATTTTCCATATGATTATGGCGGGAAGGCTGACAACCAGATAAATGGTGCTTAAAAACCCTGCAACGCCGCCGATAATTGCGATAATCAACATACCTATGTTCATAAGAATGCCTCTCTTTCTGTTTTTATCTGTCTGAAACCTGTTCAGCGTATTTATTATAATGATTCGGCCGGAAGATAAAAACAGAAGCAGGCTTTTCTTAGCAAAACCGTAGCGAAAAACAAACGGAAACTTAGCACCATGCATTGCTTTTTTGACAAGAGTCAGCATATTCGGTCCTCCATTCTTTTTATAAAGGATTGGATATATAGATATCGTATCATCCGTATACCTGTCAGAGGAGGAATAAAAGTGTTTTGTTGCAGGAAAATGAAAAGAAGTTATCGGTTGTCAATTTCCCGATCGATCTGGTATAATAAACACAGGCTTGAAAGCCCGTATAAAGGGAATTGTAAGAGAGTTCACGCGAAAAGGGAGGAATACATATGGACGGACAGGAAAAGAATGAGAAAAGGGAAACACGAATCGGCGCGAAGAGTCTGCGGGTGGATATTCTGGTATTGTCTTTGCTGCCGATCTTTATTCTGGGTGCGGAAATAATTGCAGTAATTTATACTTTTCTGAATAAAAAAGTGGATTCTTCTTTCTTTCATAAAATATTGAATCAGGTATATATCTTTACGGGCTGTACGCTGGTAATTACCTGTATTATTGTTATTATCGCCGTAGGCAGGATGATCGCGACGCTGAAACGTCTGGCGGCCACGCTGACCGCCATGTCGGAAGGCGATCTGACGCAGGAAGTCAGCGCAAAGGATATGAGGCGGAGAAATGAGCTCGGCAGTATCGCCCGGAGTGCGGATTTACTGAATCGGAAGCTTAATGAGCTGGTTGCTCGGATTGCGGGAGCGACGGACACATTGAATGAATCCGTCGTTAATATGGAGCGGATTGCGGATTCCACCGCGCAGGCAGCGGACCATGTGGCTGCCAATATGCAGGAAATTACGAAAGAGCTCGGTGATCAGTCACAGCAGACAGAAAACGTGGCGGCGGATGTGGACCGGATCGGAAGGATGATCGAACAGGCCAGCGATACCCTGAATGGTCTGAGAGATGATATGGATGGAATCCGGAAAAACGGAGCGGACGGCATGGATACCGTAAGGCGGCTGGAGCAGGTTGATGAAGACGTGAGCATGCGGATGGAAGTGATCGTGCGGCAGACGAATACGACCAATACGTCGGCACAGCAGATTCAGGCGGCTACGGAATTAATCGCATCGATCGCGGAGGAGACCAATCTTCTTGCGTTGAATGCCTCCATAGAAGCGGCGAGAGCAGGAGAACAGGGAAGAGGCTTTGCGGTTGTTGCCGATCAGATTCAGAAACTTGCGGAGCAGTCCAATCATTCCGCGGCGGCAATCGATAAGGTCGTACAGGAGCTGTTAGAGGATGCCGGAAATGCGGTCGCGACAATGGACGAGATTCAGGGAAGCATTCGGAAACAGAGCGAGACGGTGGCGGAGGTCAGGAATGTCTTTTCGAAGGTCAATGAGGAGATCGGGCACTCTGTGAGAAATATCGATATGATTGCGGACAGCATGATGGAACTGAACGACTCTAAGGGCGGACTGGCAGGCGCTTCCGAGCAGTTAAACGCGATTTCCCAGAATTCACTGGCAGTTACGGAGGAAACGACTGCGGAGGCGGAAGAACTGGATTCTTCCATAGCGGTTGTCAATGAGTCAGCAGTTAAATTACGGGAATGTGCGCTGATTCACGATATTAATTTTTTCAGGATTCAGGAAAATTCTTAAATTGGAGTTGACGGGACGCGCGGAAATGGATATAATTTGTTTCATGTGGAGACGTATCGAAGAGGTCATAACGGGGCTGACTCGAAATCAGTTTGCCTTTCGGGGCACGCGGGTTCGAATCCCGCCGTCTCCGTTTCGGATTCCCCAGTTCCTGGGGAATCTTTTGTTTTATACGGATAATTTCCAAATGAAAATTCTAAGAGGAAGAAGGAGGGTTATCTTATGTTATGGTATGTAAATGCGGCGGCATTCCGGGATGGAAACGGCAGCAGGGAAATGCCGTTCAAACACATTAATACGGCGGCGCAGGCTGCCCAGCCCGGAGATGAAGTTCTTGTTGCGCCCGGTATCTACCGCGAATATGTAGATCCCCAAAACGGGGGAAGGGATTTCGCGAGAATTACCTATCGCAGTGAGGAGCCGCTTGGCGCAGTAATTACGGGAGCGGAAGAGATCAAAACATGGGAGAGATATCAGGGCAATGTATGGGTATGCCGTATCGATAACGGCGTATTCGGGAATTATAATCCATATACGACCTATGTTGGAGGCGACTGGTATTTTGCGCCGCTTGTAAGACATACGGGCGCGGTTTATTTGAATGACCGCCAGTTATATGAGGCGGAAACGTTGGAGGAATGCGAGAAGGGAGAAATCTGGACGCCTTCCTGGGAACGAGAATATTCCGTTTATAAGTGGTATACGGAACAGGACGGAAACGAGACCGTAATCTATGCCAATTTTCAGGGTAAGGATCCCAATCAGGAGAAGGTGGAGATCAATGTCCGCAGGAACTGTTTTATGCCCTCCAAAACGGGGGTGGATTATATCACCTTTTCAGGCTTCAGCGTAAACAAAGCGGCTACTACATGGGCGCCGCCGGCGGCTTATCAGGATGGTATGGTGGGTCCTCACTGGTCGAAGGGATGGATTATCGAGGACTGCGAGATCAGCAACAGTAAATGCGTGGGAATTTCACTCGGAAAATATTACGATCCGGAGAACGACCACTATTTTACGAGAAAGCATGTGAAGAGCCCGACTCAGATGGAGCGGGATGCGGTATGCCGGGGACAGTATCATGGATGGCTGAAGGAAAAGGTGGGAAGCCACATTGTCCGCAGATGTCATATTCATCATTGTGAACAGGCCGGCATTGTGGGGCGCATGGGATGTGTGTTCAGTATCATTGAAGACAATCATATTCATCATATCAATAATATGCAGCAGCTTGGCGGAGCGGAGATTGCGGGCATCAAGCTCCATGCGGCGATCGATGTGATTTTCCGGCGCAATCATATTCATCACAGTACGATGGGAATCTGGTGCGACTGGCAGGCGCAGGGAACCCGCATCACCCAGAATCTGTTACACGATAACTATGCTTCGGAGGATACGCCGATGGCACAGGGAGCGATGGAAAGTCAGGACATCTTTATTGAGGTGGGGCATGGTCCGACGCTTATCGATAATAATATTATGCTTTCCAAAGCGGCGGTTCGTCTGGCGACGCAGGGAGTTGCCTGTGTCCATAACCTGATGCTCGGTTCCTTCACGCTGGTGGGCAAGGGAACGGATATGACGGTGGAGGGCGTCAATCAGCCCCGTTATACCCCCTATCATATACCGCACCGCACCGAAGTCGCCGGTTTTATGAGCATTTTGCATGGCGATAACCGAATTTATAATAATATTTTCATTCAGAACTGGCCCGTGCGGACGAAGGAAGAGGATATCAGTTCCAGAACGAGAGACAATCAGGTAGTCGGCACGGAAGTCTTTGAGGGCTATCCGGACTATGAGGAATGGATCGGCTGGTTTGAAATGGACAAACAGCCGGATATGGGAAAACTGGAGAAATATCATTTTTCGCATCTTCCGGTATGGATCAATGGCAATGCGTATTTTAACGGCGCGAAGTCCTGGTCTAAGGAGGAGAACCGGCTGATTAATGAGACGGACAAAGCTTTTGTGGAGCTTGTGGAAAAAGACGGAAAATATGTCGTAAAGACGAACGTATATGAATTATTGAAGGATTTTAAGACCGGTATCATCAACAGCGATATTCTGGGTTATGCTTTTGAGCCGGAGGAGCGGTATGAAAATCCCGACGGTTCTTCAATAACGTTCGACAGCGACTATCTGGGGGAACACCGCGGTGTGGCGGCTCTTCCGGGACCTTTTGCAAAGGCGGAGGCAGAATATGCTGTATCACTATACTGATTTTAACGCGTTCGACGGCATTATACGGTGCGCGGAGCTTCGACTGAACAATGTGCTGAATATGAACGACGTATCTGAAATGCGGCTGTTTATGAACGGAATCGGTAAGGCGGTCGTGGAAAAACTGAATCAGGACGGCGAGGAAGAAAAGGGCTGTAAAGTGGAGGCGTTTTTTCATAAAGAGATGGAAGAGGAGTTTCATTACTCTGCCTATGCGGCCTGTTTCTCCAAATACAGGGACGATGCTTCCCAGTGGGAACGGTATGGGCATTTGGGGCAGGGGGTCTGCATTGCCTTTCACGAGACGCCCATGCAGAAGATGATCGGCGGGGCAGTTTCATTGCAGACGGTGTATTATCAGGAAGATATGCGGGAGCACCGTCTTGTGGGAGAGTTTTATGAGCTGATCAAGGAGGCGGAGGAATTTTCAGAGACGATGCCCGGTTTAGAGGCATTGATGCAGGATGCCTGGATACAGTCGGCGGCGTTTAAGCATCCTTCCTTTGCCAGTGAAAAGGAGTGCCGGCTTGTCATCTCACCGTTTATCCTGAATGAATTTGTGGTGGAATCCAAGTATCATGTAGCTCAGGACAGGATTAAGAAATACTATCCGCTCGATCTGAACAGGATGTGCGGGAAGCTGGGAATACACATATCCGATCTGATCGGCGAAATAATTATCGGACCGACCTCGTCGCAGTCGATCCCGATCCTGCAGGACTATCTGGATGACTGCGGACTGAACGTGCTTGGGAATCGGATCAGTCTGTCCGGCTGCCCGCTGCGGAAACCCACATCCTGAGAAAATATTTCCCGATAAGATATCATAAGATAAAAAATCCCCGCATACCGGTTACGGTATGCGGGGATTTGAATTTTCGTCCAAGAGTTATTTTACGGTTACGGAAGTGATATGAGGATTAACGCCTTCATACCAGTAAAGAAATCCTTCCATATCGACCGTATCGCCGATGTTCAGCCCTTTTACGGCCGCGTATACGTCTGTTGTGCTGTCACACAGATATGATTCCACAGTGAAGGTATAAGTCTGGCCGTTTAAGGAAACGTTGAAGTACAGGTCATCGCCCTCCTGGCCGGAACCGTCCCAGTTATACAGGAAGGGCACATCATTTCCGGAAGCATCCTGTCCTGCCGCTTCCACGGTCATGCCTTTAAAGGATACGAATTTATTCTGATGTTTGATCAGATCATCGCTGCCAAGAAGAGAAGTAACGTCTTCCGGCGTAGCAACATAGTTTCCGTCTTCGATTTCAAAGGTCGCGTCGATGATCTCGACTTCTCCGGACCATTCCGCTTTGTAGCCGGTTACTTTGATTTTGGTGCCGGTCGTCAGCTTAGCGTAATCCTCTTCGGAGCATGTCATGTTGTACAGGAAATATCCGCCGTCTTTATCCTGTG
Source organism: uncultured Lachnospiraceae bacterium (assembly GCA_937910785.1). Lineage (GTDB taxonomy): Bacteria > Bacillota > Clostridia > Lachnospirales > Lachnospiraceae > UBA3282. Next base: position 13,787 of record CALDLG010000011.1, read on the forward strand.
CATAAACGGTCGCCTGATCTTCCCACCAGGACTGTTTCGCCTGTACATAAGCTTCGATAACAACTTCGGAATCGAGAGCGGCAGCGGCATATTCTTCGTAAGTCATAACGCCCTCAGATTTTTTGTCTTCCGCGCCGGACGCATCCTGACCCGATGCACCACAGCCGGCGCAGGCAAATACGAGTACCAGAGCCATAAGTAACGATGTAAATTTTTTCATTTTTTCTCCTTCTGCCGCTTCGGCGGCCTTCCACTTCAAAATATGTGGTTGATAAACTTCGAACTAATTATACATGATATTTTGGAGAAATCAATAGTATTATTGCCTAATTTGGTTCTTTTCGCAGCGCTTCCGGGAGTCATTATTTTTTCCTGAGAGCCCGGATGGCAAGATAGAGAAGGATTAGGGCCCATACGCCGGCAAGTGAGGACAGCAGGACGACGGATGTTGTGGGCAGCCTTCCGAGGTCGGTTTTGCCGGAAGCAGAGAGGGCACCCCGGCGGCCGGACTGGTCCAGACGGTAAAGGGAGATCGTTTCATCGTACAGTTTTTCCACAAAAGCATCGTCAACGGTCTGTCTGCGGTTTACGGATTTTACGGTGGTTTCGATGAGATGGCCGGCTGCATCGCGGAGGGAAGTTGAGCCGTTAAATACAGGGGTTACAAATGTATGGTCAACATTGTCAAGCAGCAGGAGGGCGGCCTGGATCTTAATATCGTAATGAACGGAATCGTCTTCACCACATCTTGCCAGATAGTCCTGATATTCCGGAGAATTCTGTGCTTTGGAGGTAACGGGCACATAGCCCTCCGTTTCCGAATAGGCGATCTGGACATCATTGGTCAGCAGATACTGTGCAAACAGCCAGGAGGCCAGCACTTCCTGTGGATCTGCCTTATTAAAAATGCAGACGGACGGCCCCTGAGAGATCATCTGCGGAGCTTCCGGATGAAACTGCGGGATGGGCATGACAGCCGTTTCGAAGTCCACGATTTTGTCGGGGCTGATATCGCAAAGCGGCGCATTGCTTCCCATCCAGGTTGCTCCGGCGGTGGAATCCACCGCGAAGATACATTGACCGGCATTCAGGAAATTGGCGGGATAGCTTGAAATCTTGAAGGTGGAAAAAGCGCCGCTTTCGGCATGGGATGCAATCGTACGCAGAAATTCCTCCGTAGTATCGTTAAAAAGCAGCAGTTCGCCGGCATCGGTGGAATATCCGGCATTTTGTTGTTTCAGGGCCTGAATCATCATATTGTCGGTGGATTTATAGAGGAAGGGAATCAGAACCTTCTGACCATTGATCAGATAGTTTTCTTCCGCGTCCTGTGCCATGGCGGCTTCGGAAACTTCCCAGACAAAATCCCATGTGAGCATATCGGGAAGCGTGTAACCGAGAGCTTCCACATAGGTTTTGTTGATGTAACAGGCCTCGGTGGATCGCATATAGGGAATGGCATAATAATGGCCTCCAAAAGAACACTCTTCCAGAAACTGAGGGATGATTTCCGCCTCCGATGGAGAATCGAACAGAACCTGACTGCCGCCCAGCCCATATTTTTCATCAGCAAAAAGTTCTTCCAGAGGAACGACGAGATTCGCCCCTGTCAGATAGGTCGCGATGTGATCAGGGTATGTGATACAGACATTCGGTGTCGTGTCCGTTGCAATATTGGTGATGACATCATTATAGATTTTTCCGTAATCGGTATACAGCCGGAGATTGATGGTAATGTTCGGATAGAGAGATTCGAAGTCCGAAATCGCCTGTTCATAAATGGCAGTCTGTGTTTTATTCGTATCGTTTTTTGCCCAGAAGGTGATCTCATAATCGGAGGAAACATCAAAAGTTTCCGGAATTTCGAAAGCTGCCAGTCCTTCTTTTCCATGGCATCCGGTCAGCAGCAGGAAACAGCTTCCCATCAGTCCCAAAGCGGTAATCAGGTTTTTTTTCATCCTTTTAACCCTCCTCTTGAAACGCCGGCCATAATTTTATTGCGGAAAACGAGAAACAGGACGATCAGGGGGACTGAAATAACGACGACTGCGGCCATCATGGCCGGAATGTTTTCCCTGCCGAATCCGTTCTCCCGAATTTCCTGAATGCCGTTGGAAACGAGAAAATAGCGTTCATCATCGGTAATCAGGCGGGGCCATACATAAGAGTTCCAGCATTCGATCACTTTGAGGATGGCGATCGTAATCAGCGTTGGTCTGGAAATCGGCACCAGAACCTTCAGAAGATATCTGAGGTCGGATGTACCATCCACTTTGGCAGCAAAATACAGACTGTCAGGTACCTGTTCGAAGTTTTCCTTTAAGAGATAGAGATAGAAAACGGAGGTTATGGACGGCAGAATCAGTCCGGCGAAGGAATTGCGCAGACCCAGTCCGGTGATGGTTGCGAAATTCGTGATAATAACGAGCTCGTTCGGAATCATCATCAGGGACAGAAACAGGATGAATACAATATTTTTACCTCGAAAATCCAGTCTCGCGAAGGCGAAGGCAGCGAGCGTGATAACGATCATCATGACGGAGGTCGTCACGACGGTAAAAATAACCGTATTCAGAAGATACCGCCCAAGAGACACCGCGCTGAAAGCATCGATATAGTTCTGTAGGGTCGGGGATAACGTATAAAATTTCGGGATATATTCCGAATTGTATGCGCCATAGCTTTTTACGGATGTTAAGAGCATCCAGTAGAAAGGAAACAGCACAATCAGGGCCCAGAAGGCCAGAAGAAGATACGTAATCACGTTCTGCGCGGTCCTGCGGGTCCTGGCGGAACGCTCGATCTGCCTGTAATCCATGTTCAGATTCCTCCGTTCTGTTTAATAATGAACCTTCTTTTTACTGATTAACAGATTGATGCAGGTAATGGTGAGTACGATTGCGAACAGCAGTATGGCCGCGGCGGAAGCATAGGAAGGATAACCGCCGCTGTCACCATAGAGCATATCGTAAACGTAGCCGACGATGGTATTCATTTCAGCCGCGTTCAGATTGGTTCCGAACAGGGCAACGACATCGCTGTATGCTTTGAAGGCGCCGATAAAACCCGTAATGATCAGATAGAATATCATGGGAGAGATCATTGGCAGCGTAATGCGCATGAAGATACGGAAGCGTGAGGTGCCGTCCACGCGGGCAGCATTATAATATTCCTGATTTACCGAAGAAAGCGCGCTTGTCAGGATCAGGATTTTAAACGGCATAACGACCCAGATCGTGTAGACACACAGGACAAACATTTTCGCCCAATATGGTCCGTCGATAAAATCCACCGGTTTCCCGCCGAACCAGGAAAGGATCAGGTTGATGAAGCCGTCGGAATAGGCGGTCTTCTTGAAAAGAACCATGAAGACGAGACCGACTGCCAGCGTATTCGTTACATAGGGCAGGAAATAGATGGTCTGAAACAGATTTCGGAGCGGCCGGATGGAGCAGAGGCCGGTCGAGATGAGCAGAGCGATTCCCGTGGAAAGCGGTACGGTAATGATGACCAGAATGAAGGTGTTCTTTACCGCCTGCAGAAAATAGGGGTCATGGAGAACATAGGAATAGTTATAGGAACCGACTCCCCAGTAAGTCTGAGAGGCGGAATTATAGCCCTCCTCAAAGGAATATATGAACACGTCGATTAACGGGTAGACCATAAAGGCGCCGAGAAAGAGAATCGCCGGTAAAAGATAAAGCCATGCCTTTAAGCCGTTGTTTTTCCATTTTTTGTTCATAAGCCGGTCTCCAGTCTTTCCTCCGTTTCGTGGTCGAAAAGAAATACCTTGCGGGGAACGAGTGCGAATTTAATAATGGGTCCGGAAGTGTCGATATGGCTGTCCGCACCGATGATGGAGCGGATCGCCGGATTCAGGGAAGCTTTGTTCCGGGACACGATACTGATATCGCGGCCCATGACTTCCACGCCGCCAGGTTCACAGCGGAGGGGACCGTTTTCCTGTAAAAGAAAACCCTCCGGACGGATGCCGACATAGACGGAGCGGTCGGACAGACCCTTTACATCCAGAACGGCGTCGTCTCCGATATATAGCCGTTGATCTCGAATATGGCCTTCGAAAACATTGATCGGGGGCGTTCCGAGGAACCGGGCAACGAAGAGATTGTCCGGGTTATCATAAACTTCCTGCGGCTTTCCGGTCTGTTGGACGATGCCATCCTTCATGACAACAATCAGATCGGAGATACTCATGGCCTCTTCCTGATCGTGGGTTACAAAGATTGTGGTGATATTCGTTTCTTTCTGGATTCTCCGGATCTCTTCCCTTGTCTGCAGTCTGAGACGGGCATCCAGATTGGAGAGGGGTTCGTCTAACAGAAGGACGCCGGGTCTTTTGACGAGTGCGCGGGCGATTGCAACGCGCTGCTGCTGACCGCCGGAAAGCTCTCCCGGTTTTCGATCCATCAGCTCATCGATCTGTACGAGCTTTGCCGCTTCCATTGCCTTTTCGAGCATTTCGGATTTGGAAGGCCGGTCTTTTCCCTTCAGGTTCTGAAGCGGAAAAAGGATGTTCTGTTTTACGGTCAGATGCGGATAAAGGGCATAATTCTGAAAGACAAGACCGATTCCCCGGTTTTCCGGGGGCAGATCGGTAACGTCATTTTCACCGAAAAAGATCTTCCCATATGTCGGTTTGATCAGGCCGCTGATCAGATTGAGCGCAGTGCTTTTGCCGCAGCCGGAGGGGCCCAGCAGTCCGATCAGCTTACCGTCCGGAATTTCCAGAGTAAAATTTTTGACCGCGATGACGTCTTCCCGTTTTTTTCTGTCGCGGTTCGGAAATCTTTTCGTCAGATTCTGTAAAATTACTTCCATAATAGCAAGTCCCTGCGCCTTCTGTGTTTTTCTGTTCACATTGTACTGAAAAAAGGGGGAAAGGTCAAGGTTGCGATACCTTTTAAAATATTATATAATTTAATTAATATGTGTGTTTTCCGGGAAACGGACGGCTCATATCAAAACGGAATAATCAGAAGGAGGAATCGGAATGAAAAGAATCGGTATGCTGACCAGCGGTGGAGACTGTCAGGCGCTTAACGCGGCGATGAGAGGCGTTGTAAAGTGTCTGTCATGCAGTGGGGAAGATGTGGAGATTTATGGTTTTTTAGAGGGCTATAAGGGCCTGATCTATGGCGATTTCCGGATGTTGACGGGAATGGATTTTTCAGGTATTCTGACGAAAGGCGGAACGATTCTTGGAAGCTCCAGAACACCGTTTAAGCTGATGCGGGAGCCGGACGAGAACGGCCTTGACAAAGTGGAAGCGATGAAGCAGAACTATTATAAGCTGAAGCTGGACTGCCTTGTGATTCTCGGCGGCAATGGCACGCATAAGACGGCCAACATGTTAAGAGAGGAAGGACTGAATATCGTAACGCTTCCGAAGACGATCGATAACGATCTGTGGGGAACGGACATGACGTTCGGATTTCAGAGTGCGGTTAATATCGCAACGGACTGCATCGACTGCATTCATACGACGGCAGCTTCCCACGGGCGTATTTTTATCGTGGAAGTTATGGGACATAAAGTCGGCTGGCTGACATTGAATGCCGGCATGGCGGGTGGAGCGGATATCATTCTGATTCCTGAGATTCCCTATGATATCGATAAAATTATAAAAGCGATCAACGGTCGTATGGCGCGCGGCTCCAAGTTTACAATTATGGCAGTGGCAGAAGGCGCGATCTCCAAAGAGGATGCGAAGCTTTCCAAGAAAGAGTATAAGGAAAAGATGAAGAATTATCCGTATCCTTCCGTTTCCTATGAGATCGCGGACCGCATTCAGAAAAAGACGGGACAGGATGTGCGTGTAACGGTTCCGGGACATACGCAGAGGGGTGGAAGTCCTTGTCCGTATGACCGTGTATTTGCGACGCGTCTCGGCGCAGAAGCAGGAAAACTGATCTTAAAAGGTGAATACGGCTTTATGGTAGGTTATAAGAACAGAGAGGTCGTAAAGGTTCCGCTTGAGGAGGTTGCGGGAAAACTGAAAATGGTATCACCGGATGCGACCATCGTTCAGGAGGCAAAGATGACGGGTATCAGCTTCGGTGACTGAGAATAAGTCTGGAAAGGGGCAGAATTTCAGATGTCATATACGGCGTTATACCGGAAATTCCGGCCGGATTGTTTTGAGGACGTAAAAGGGCAGGAACATATTGTAACGACACTGCGCAATCAGATTAAGGCAGGACGGGTCGGGCACGCATATCTTTTCTGCGGCACGAGGGGAACGGGAAAAACATCGATTGCCAAAATTTTCGCCAAAGCGGTGAACTGTGAGCATCCCAAAGACGGAAGTCCCTGCAGGGAGTGTCCGACCTGTAAAGCGATTGCGGCAGGTGTCAGCATGAATGTAATCGAGATTGATGCGGCGTCCAATAACGGCGTGGACAATATCCGGGAGATCGTAGACGAAGTGTCCTATTCCCCGACGGAGGGAAATTATAAGGTTTATATTATCGATGAAGTTCATATGCTTTCCATAGGAGCCTTTAACGCCCTTTTAAAGACGCTGGAGGAACCGCCCTCCTATGTGATCTTCATCCTGGCAACGACGGAAGTTCATAAAATACCGATTACGATATTATCCCGCTGTCAGCGGTATGATTTTCGACGGATTTCAATCGACACGATTACGGACAGACTGCGTGAGCTGATGGAAGTGGAAGGAATTTCGGTGGAGGAAAAGGCGCTCCGTTATGTCGCCAAAACCGCGGACGGTTCTTTTCGTGATGCGCTGAGTCTGCTTGACCAGTGCATCGCCTTTCATTTCGGGCAGGAGCTTACTTACGATAAAGTGCTGGATGTGCTTGGCGCGGTGGATACCGGTGTATTCAGCAGGCTTCTGGATTATGTGACGGCAAGGGATGTGCAGGGGTGCATATCGTTGCTGGAAGAAATTGTGATGCAGGGAAGAGAGCTGACCCAGTTCGTTACGGATTTCACATGGTACCTGCGAAACCTCCTGCTTGCGAAGACCTCAGATTCCATAGAAGACATCATCGATGTGTCTTCCGAGAACCTGATCCGGCTAAAGGAAGAGGCGGATCAGATCGAAACGGATACGGTTATGCGGTATATCCGCATTTTTTCCGAGCTGGCAGGGCAGATTAAATATGCCGCGCAGAAAAGAATTCTAATTGAAATCGCACTGATCAAACTGTGCAGGCCGGGAATGGAGACCGATACGGGGTCACTGCTTGACAGAATTCGTGCGATGGAGGAAAGGCTGGAAAAGGGCATAATTACAATGCCCGCATCGGATGCGCCGGAAGCCGTCCGGCAGGAGAGCGCGCCGACGGCGGAAACGCTGGCAAGGCGGGAGCAGCTTGAAAAGGCCCTGCCGGAGGATATTAAAAGAATTGTTGGAAGCTGGCCGTCCGTAGTTGGAGAAACGTCCATGCCGATGAAGAAATACTTAAAGGACGCAAGACTGAGTTTGGGCGGAGATAACAGGCTTATGGTGGTCGTGGAGGATGGTCTGGCATCGGATTATTTCTTAAAGCAGGAGGGAAATAAGGAACTGCTTGACCGGATCGTTTCCAATATTGCGGGCAGGGAGATTGAAATAACGATTCAGAGCATACGAAGCGATCAGGACTTTGCGCAGGATTACGTCGATTTGAGTCAGATCATTCATATGGAAATAGAAGAGGAATAGAATTGTGCCTGGGATCTTGGTCCGCAGGTTACGGAAAGGGTAAGGTAGAAACAGAAAAATGGCGAAGCGTGGAGGATTTCCGGGAGGCGGAATGCCGGGAAATATGAACAATCTTATGAAGCAGGCTCAGAGAATGCAGCGTCAGATGGAGGAAAGCCAGAAGGAACTGGAAGTGAAGGAGTTTACGGCCAAAGCCGGCGGCGGTGCGGTAGAGGTGACCGTAACCGGTAAAAAGGAAGTTACCAAAGTGAAATTGTCACAGGAGGTCGTTGATCCCGATGATGTGGAGATGCTGGAGGATCTTGTAATGGCGGCGGCCAATGAGGCGCTGCGTATGGCGGAAGAGGCGAATGCTGAAATCATGAATAAGATGACCGGAGGACTCGGACTTGGCGGAGGATTACCCTTCTGATGGATTTGTACGGCGGACATATCAATAAATTAATCGAAGAGCTGGCCGGGCTGCCAGGAATCGGTACCAAATCCGCACAGCGGCTGGCTTTTCACCTCATTAACATGCCGAAGGAAAAGGTAGAACGGCTGGCAGGAGCGATGGTGGATGCCAGGACGAACGTGAGATACTGTAAAGAATGTTTTACGCTGACCGAGCGGGAGCTCTGTCCTGTCTGCGCCAACGAAGGTCGAGATCATGGGACGATTATGGTGGTTGAAAACACAAGAGATCTTGCGGCCTATGAGAAGACGGGGAAATATACGGGTGTCTATCATGTACTGCACGGCGCCATTTCTCCCATGCTGGGAATCGGCCCTAACGATATCCGATTAAAAGAGCTGATACAGCGTCTTCAATCGGATATTCAGGAGGTCATCATTGCCACCAATTCCAGTCTGGAAGGTGAGACGACCGCGATGTATATCAGTAAGCTGATCAAGCCGACCGGTGTGAAAGTGACCAGAATCGCAAGCGGCGTGCCGGTGGGAGGCGATCTGGAATATATAGATGAAGTGACATTGTTGCGTGCATTAGAGGGAAGAACGGAACTCTGAGTGCATGTGTTTCATAATATTGGAGGATGAATCATGGCGATTACGAAGGAACTTTTTGGAACGATGCCGGATGGCAGCGAGGTATATGCCTTTACGCTGGAAAATAAAAATGGAATGAAGGCAAGGCTGATCAATTACGGAGCTACGCTCGTGAATCTGTATGTGCCGGACAAAGAAGGCAAATTGGAGGATATTGTACTGGGCTTTGACAGGCTGGAGGATTATTATGGGAACGAGAGCTTCTTCGGGTCCACGATCGGTCCGAGCGCGAACCGGACCGGCAATGCCTCTTTCCGCCTTGAAGGGAAAACGTATCAGCTGGAGGTCAATGACGGCGTAAATAACCTGCACAGCAGTATTGTAAGCGGTTATCATAAACGGATATGGGAAATTGCGGAAACAGGCGAGACGAGCGTTACCCTGTTCCTGGAAGCGCCGCACGGGGATATGGGTTTTCCGGGCAATAAAAGAATCGCCATGACTTACAGCCTTTCCGATGATAATGAACTGCGGCTCAAATATCATGGAACTTCCGATAAAAATACGGTTATTAACATGACGAACCATACCTATTTTAATCTGAGCGGACATCAGTCCGGCAAAATAGAGGACCATATTCTGACGATTTATGCGTCCAATTACACGCCGGTTATTCCGGGGTGTATTCCAACGGGAGAAATTGCGCCGGTGGAGGGAACGCCGATGGACTTTACATCGCCCAAACCGATCGGTCAGGATATTGAAGCCGATTTTGAACAGTTAAAGCTGGGACAGGGGTATGATCATAACTTCGTCATTGACGGAGCGGACGGGACGCTCCGGGAAATAGCGATGGTAGAGGACCCAAAGAGCGGCAGAAAACTGAAGGCTTCTACGACGCTTCCCGGTGTTCAGTTCTATGCAGGAAACTGTATCAGTGCCGGAACCGGCAAAGAGGGTGTTCTCTATGGGCCAAGAGTGGGAATGTGTCTGGAAACCCAGTATTTTCCCGATGCAATTAACAAACCCAATTTCCCTTCCAACGTTTTTGGGCCGGACCGTGATTATGATGCGGTGACGGTTTATCAGTTCTTATAATTTTGATTGGTGGGAGAATGCCGCTTTTTGGCATTCTCCCGGATCGATTCTTCTTTATGCGGTGTGAGCATCATTTTTGCAATCAATCTTTTTGACGTTCCCATACTTTCGAAAACTATGAAATTGGCCGTATGCCCATACTCTTTTAGCATGGTGCGCGGAATTTGATAAATTTCGCACACCTTTTATGCTATATTGAGAAAAAAGTATGCCCGTAACCGGGTGGATGGAAAGGCGTGGAAATAAAATGGGAGCAGCGGACATTGTAATTCACAGAGGAGATAAAGAGGAAAAGTATCAGCTGTACGTAGAAGATTATGTTATGTCCTATCTGAAAAATTACGGAGCCACAGAGGGCGGAAGAATCTTCTTTTATGGAAAAAGGGAACAGAAGAAAAAATATTACATATATGGAGCGGGCCGCGAGCGCGCGCTTTCCTGTTTTGACAATTATGTTTTTTTAGAGGAGATCACATGCCGTATTTCATCGGACATGCCGGTGTTTTCCGTAACAAAAGATTCGGAAACCTATGAGCTTCAAGGATATGATATTTTTTATCAAAGCAATGAGGCCATGCAGAACTATATGGTCGAGCAGCGAAAGATTGCGCAGGATAAAGAAAGGGCGCAGGACGGAAACGGGAAACGCATGCAGAACGGTACGGGGGCAAAAATCAGCCGACCGCAGAACATCAACCGGCCGCAGAGTATGAACAGAGCTCAGGGAGCAGACCGGCCGCAGATGACCTCGGACATGCAGCGGGAGGGAAGGCCGCGGAACGGGAAAGCGTTGTTTCGGAAAACGGCAGCTGGGAATAAAATGCCGGAGAAGACCGGAATTATGGCAGTGCAGCTTACGGCAATTTTTATCATTCTGATTGCGATCGTTATCAATTCGACAAACAGTTATACGAAATTAGAGGAGCTTAACGAGGCCGCGGTGGAGGTTTTCTTTGCCATGGAAAATGAGGATGCCGTAGAAGCGGAGTCTGAAAAAAGTACGGAGGATGAGAAAGATGCGGACGGAACAGTTCTGCGTCTGGAGGATCTGAATGCAAAACTGGAAGAAGAAAATCAGGCAGCTATGTCGGAGGAAACGGACGAGGCCGATGCGGACAGCGCCCAAAAGGAAGATACGAAAGGGGAGGGAACGGAGGAGGAAAGCGCAGGTAATATGGAAAAGAAGGATGAAGAAGGCGCAAGTGGAGAAGGGAATAAAGCGAAAGAGGAGGAAGCAGGCGGTGGAAACAAGGTGAAGGAGGATGGAGCCGGAGACGAAAATAAAGAGGAAGAGAGTGGAGCCGGAGATGAAAATAAAGCGGAAGAGAGTGAAAACGGAGATAAAAATAAAGTAGAGGAGGATGAAGCCGGAGGCGAAAACCATACAAAAGAGGGCGGAAACGGAGCGGAGGAGGCAGTACAGAGCGAGCAGGCTTTCGCCAGAAATTTTGCCGAATATTATAAGATTGAAAAGGGTGATACACTTTATAAAATCAGTATCAAGATATATGGAGATACCGGTAAAGTAAAGGAAATCTGTGAACTGAATGAAATCAAAGACCCTGATAATATTAAATATGGGCAAAAAATATTACTGCCCTAGCTCGATTTATGATACAATGAGCAGGATGCAATATGTATTTTCCAATATTGAAATTGTGCACTGGTCAGGAAACAGGTTATCTTTGCACCAGGATGGCTGAATTTGTGAAGGAATTGGCTATGAAACTTAATATCAGTAATTTTTCCAATCAATATAAAGTGCGGTTAATAGAGGATACCGATGTTCCGCAGGTTTATATGCTTTGCCGTAGGAATCCCTTATACTATCAGTATTGTCCGCCTTTTGTGACAGAAGACAGTATCCGAAAAGACATGGCGGCTTTGCCGCCGGGGAAAACGGCAGACGACAAATATTATGCAGGTTACTTTGACGGGCAGAGGCTTATTGCCGTAATGGATATCATAATGGGATTTCCGGATGCTGATACGTCATTGATTGGATTTTTTATGACAGATGCATCCATACAAAACAAAGGTGTGGGAAGCCGCATTGTTACCGATTTATGCACATATTTATCCCAATTAGGTATTTCCTGCATCAGACTTGGATGGGTAAAGGGAAATCCACAGGCAGAACATTTCTGGCATAAAAATGGATTTATCGAAACCGGCATTAGCAGTAAAACCAATGATTACACAATTATTGTAGCACAGCGGGGGATATAAATTTTCAAAAAAATTGAAATTGTTTTAACAATATGAAAGCATATGAATATTTATGGAAAAAAGGGGTTTACAGAGGCCGGGAATATTTTTTCGAAAAGCAGCGGGGAGTATTTATTTAAGAGGAATACCATATGATAAATATCAGAAATTACCTTAAAAACAGAAAAAAGGACAGGGAAAAGACACCTCGTATCAGCTATCTGGAGAAAATAAAAAGTCATAAGTTTATGATTTTTTATCGCAGTCTGTTGCTCTTCGTGCTTGCTGCGGCAGCGACGGCGGCTTTTCTGATTCAATGGAAGAATAAAATTTATTCGGAGATCGTAACGGTGTCTTCGATAGAAACATCGAAACCCAAGAACGGAAATCTGATTGCCTTTTCAGAATATATTCTGACATACAGCAAGGACGGGGCAAGCTGCATGGATGGAAAAGGAAATGCAGTCTGGAATGAAACCTTTCAAATGCAGAATCCAATGGTTGATATCTGCCGGAATGTCGTAGCAATCGGCGATTATAACGGAAGAAATATTTACGTGATGAATACCAGCGGAGTGCTCGGGCAGATTACGACCAACAAACCTATCCGGAATTTCTGTGTGGCGGCAAACGGCGTAGTAGCGGTGGTTCTGGATGATTCCGGGGTTACCTATATCTATCTTTTTGATACGAAGGGTAACGAGCTGGTGCGTTTCACGACGACGATGAAAGACAGCGGGTATCCGTTCAGTATATCCATTTCACCAAATGGAACGCTGCTTTGCGTTTCTTATCTGTTTGTGGACAGCGGAGAACTGAAATCCAGCGTAGCTTTTTATAATTTTGGGGAGGTCGGTCAGAATCAGACCAATAATTATATGAGCGGTTACGATTACCGGGATGTGATCGTTGGATATACCCGTTTTTTGGATGAGAAGACGATTTTTGCAGTCTCCGATGACAGGATTATGTTTTTTGAAGGAAGCCAGAAACCGGTCAATACGGCGGAACGGCTGCTCAACGAAGAGGTGCAGAGAATCTATTATGGTAAAGAAAATGTGGGGCTGGTATTTAACAGTACCGAAGGAAGCAGGTACCGTCTGGACGTATATCATAAATCGGGGCAGCTGAGCCGTTCCATTTATTTTGATATGGAATATACGGATATTGTATTTGCAGAGGATCAGATTATTATTTATAATGAATCAGAATGTCTTGTTTATAATATGAACGGAGTGGAGAAATTCTCGGGATATTTTGATAAAGCCGTATATGCATTGATTCCGACCTCTTCTTCTTATAAATATATTTTGATTACAGGGGATTCGATTGATACGATAGAACTGAAATAGCAGTGTACGAAAGGTGATGAAGGTTATTTTGAAGCCGGACCTGAAAATGATTTTGATAGTGATAACGCTTCTTCTGGCAGTCTGGAGGGTGAAAAAAGGGTTTAGAAATGGCATGACAAAGGAACTGACCAATATTTTTTCCATTGCGGTATCCTGCGTATGCATAACCCTGATTTTCCTGGCGGTAAGCAGTGTTGTGGCCAGGACGTTCAGTGTGCTGACAGTCTGTATTGTGGGACTGATCGGAATAGGAATTCTTTTTAAGCTGTGTAATCTGATTTTTAAACCGGTTACAGCCATTCTGAATATTTCCGTAATACATGGTCTGGATAAGCTGTTAGGGGCAATATTGGGACTGGGAGAAGCAGCAATCTGTTCTTATTTTTTATTTTATATAATAGATTATTTTCGAATGTGAAAGCCCGTTTCTGTCCGGTCTCAGGGCTTTTCACTGATATATGACCGGAATTAAGAAAGATCGTAAAGGGCATTCCTATAATCTTTTACATAGTAACGGATGTTTGTTCTGCCTTTCTGAAGAATCGTGTGGCCTTCTGATTCCAGTTTTCGTTTCTGTGCTTCTGTGCCGCCCGGATATTTGGGATTCAGTTCTCCGTCGGCTTTCAGTGTTCTCCAAAAGGGAATTTTGTCGTCGGCCCGCTGGCTGCTTGCCCAGGCGGCAATCGATACGAAAATGCCTGCGGTGATCGGGTCGGTAAAATCCGCACCGGATTTTTGGGCAAAATAACTGCGGATCTGTCCGATTGTGATGACTTTTCCGGCGGGAACCTGCCGCATAACGTTGTCATAATCGATCGGCGGGGCGAAATACATGCGGTTTCCACCATATTTCTCAATACTCTTTTTGTCCGTAATAATCTGAAATTTGGGCATGTCTTTGCTGTTGTGAAGCATTGCGTTAAAATCTTTTTTATCTTCGTTGGCCATATCAGGGTACCGGTCCTTTCTTCTGGTTTCGTAATTGTCCAGGTGTTTTCTTATTGAACCACCGTCGGTTATCTGCAGCTATTATAATATGATTGCTATGAGCATGCAATGAGGCTGTTTTCTTTTTATTGGAGTGGAATAGGGTTGAAATAGAATTGATTTGGGAAAGGATAAAAGCGGGAAATATAAAATTGAAAAAAGAATATGAGAGGTTAAAAACAGAAAGAATAAATAGAAATACAGAAAACAATATGAAAAACGGAAAATGAAATGGCAAAAGCGGCAAAAAAAGGAAAATAGGACCTTGACAAGCCCATAAAACGGGTGATACAATAAAAGCCCACCGCATGTGCGGGG
>CALDLG010000012.1 GCA_937910785.1 uncultured Lachnospiraceae bacterium
ACAACACTTCCCATCGAATGATCGGACAGTCCGGTCAGACAGTCAAAGGTTTGGGCCAGAGTCGGAATCACTGACAGATGAATGTCCTCATAAGGCGCCGGGTATGCGGAAACACATTTTAACAGCATTACTTCCTCGTTTCCTTCCTCCCGGCAGATTCGCAGCGCACGCTCAATATCCTCCAAATGCGCGATACCCGTCGCGAAAATCACCGGTTTATGCAGGGCGGCAATCTTTCGTATCAGCGGAATATCATTGATTTCATAGGACGCTACTTTATAAGCCGGCATATCACAGTCTTTCAGAAACTCTACGGAAACGGAATCAAACGGAGACGAAAAACATTCCATTCCGAGACTTTCCGCCAGCTCCTTCAATTTCGGCTGCCATTCCCAGGGAGTAAACGCCTCCTCATAAAGCTTATATTCCGTCATTCCATCCCACAGGCCGCCATGTATCTGAAAATACTCATTCTCACAGTCAAGTGACAGGCTGTCCGCCGTATAAGTCTGTAATTTGACCGCGTCGGCGCCGGCCTCTTTGGCCGCATGAATGATTTCCACAGCCCTTCCGTAATCTTTCAGATGATTCCCCGACATTTCCGCCACACACATCACCGGATGGTTTTCCCCAACCATTCTTTTACCGATTCTGAATTCCTTTTTCACCGCTAATCCTCCATTCCCGACATTTTCCGATATTTCAGCTCTGCGATCTCCCAATCGTCCGGATTGTCGATATCCTGCACTTCCAGCTCGCTGATAAACAGGGGAACCATATGCGGCAGGTCGGTCGTTTTATATTCCAGAAAGGGCTTCGTCCGACAGCAGTAAAACTGTCCGCAGTCATGATAATACGGCTCCAGATCCTGCGAACGGGTTTTCGCATATTCCGGCCATTTCATCCGAAGCTCTCCTTTCT
The DNA here is from genome assembly GCA_937910785.1 of uncultured Lachnospiraceae bacterium. Lineage (GTDB taxonomy): Bacteria > Bacillota > Clostridia > Lachnospirales > Lachnospiraceae > UBA3282. The sequence goes on from CALDLG010000012.1 coordinate 922, forward strand.
CATTTAAAATCATACAGCGCTGCGGCGGATAGGAAAATGCCACGACAGGCATAACGGAATCCGCCTGCTCCAGCATCCCCATCGCCTCCCTCAGCTTTCGTGCCGTTACGAAGGGCGCCGTAGGATACAGACAGCAGAAGGTATCGAATTCTCTTCCCTGCTCCCGATACCACTCCAGCACTTCCAGAAGCACATCATCCGTAGACGCATAGTCGCCCGCATTCTCACTGCTTCGCATAAAAGGAACTTTCGCTCCCGCCTGACGGGCAATCCGGGCAATTTCCTCATCATCGGTAGATACCATGACTTCCGCAAAAAGTTCCGAGCGCAGAGCCGCTTCAATGGAATATGTGATGATGGGCTTCCCGCAGAAATCTCTGATGTTTTTATGCGGAATCCTCTTGCTTCCGCCTCTCGCAGTGATGATGGCAATGGATGTCTGTCCCATAAGTGATACCTCCTGTCAGACCTGCACGCCGCCGGTCCGTATATCTGTGTCTATTGTATCATATAAATACCATCCTTGCATAGAATCTCCGTTCAATATCCTGACTCGCGCTCATTCATCATTCCATCCCACGGTTCCGTTTCCCTTACCCTCGCAAAACAATGTCCATTCCTTCCCCCTTCATAACGGTATTCTGTCTTTGCACGAACTCTCCTCATATGATAAAATGAACCTGAAGCAAAAGTCATATAAAACGTATACAGTGCCGAAACGCGGCGCCCCAACCCCCGGAAAGGATAATCCCATGTCTGCCATATATTTCAGAACCGACGGAAACGAAGAAATTGCAACCGGACATATTATGCGCTGTTTATCCATTGCGAGGGCCTGTGCATCCCTTTCCATGAAAGTCCGTTTTCTTGTCTCCGATGAAAAAAGCGTATCACTTCTGGAAGAACGCTTCGCTTCACCGGCAGAATTTCCGGTCATCTGCCTTCACAGCAATTACCGATCTCCGGAACAGGAGCTTTCCATCTTAAAAAAGATTCTGAAGGAAACCCCGGAACCTGCCGTCCGGCTTTTTATCGATTCCTATTTCGTGACGGAAGCCTATCTTTCCGGGCTTCGGGAGCTTTGTCCGGTCATATATCTGGACGATCTGCTCGCCTTCGATTATCCGGCGGATATGATCATAAACTATGATGTGACGGAAGAACCCGCCTGCTATCACAGGGCGGACCGCAGACTGACGGGAGCAGCCTATACGCCGCTCCGGGAGCAGTTTCGGAATGTTTCTTATGAAGTGAGACCGGAAGTCCGTCATGTCCTGCTTTCGGCCGGAGGCACCGACGCCTGCAATGTAATCGGTACGCTTTTTCATCATATCTTTGAGCGGGAAAATCCTTTCCCGGATAACGACGGGGAAGGCACAGACGGCTCTGAGACCTTCCTGCGGAATCTGAACTATCACGTTATCACAAGCCGGCTTAATTCTCATTTTCAGGAACTGGAGCGGTTTGCCGCGTGCCACCCTGCAATTCGCATTTACACGAACGTTCAGGATATGGCCGCGCTGATGAGCCAATGCGACCTGGGCATTTCCGCAGGCGGCACAACGCTGTACGAACTCTGTGCGACAGGCGTTCCTTCCGTCAGCTTTCTGACGGCGGATAATCAGATAAGCGCCGTTTCGGCTTTTTCCGATAACCGGATTATTCCCTTCGCGGGAAATGCCTGTTCTTCTTTGGCGGAAGTCTGCAATGCCCTGACAGCATTTCTGAATGCTCATAAGGCTTCTTACCCTCAACGCCTGAATAGCTCCCGGCGCATGAGAGCATATGTTGACGGAGAGGGCGCGTATCGGATTGCGAAGGCAATTCAGGCCATTCCTTAAATTTTCTTCCTCCAATACAAATACCCGATGCCCACAAGCGTAAAAAGCGAAATTATATCCGCCGCAAGGAATCCCGCGACGGGGCCAAATCGAACGTAAACCGTATGTTCCTTCCCGTCTCCATTCAGCATAACGCGGATACGGTGGCTTTCCCCATCGATAATTTCCATTCTTTTCCCCTGTTCGTCATACGCCCGATAACCGGCATAATTTAAGATCGGCATCTCCAGATAATTCCCTTCCGTATCCGCCGTATAAACCGCCGCCGCTTTTGTCCCCTTTTTCCGGTAACCGGATACCTGAACGTGATTTAAATCGGAAACGATCACCTCGGTAATCAATTTATCGTCCGTTACGCCCTCAAGACGCCATTCATGCGCATAAAAGATACCGATATTGGCCGCCATTTTGCTGTCATGGCCCTTGGACGCCGTTGCGCCCGCGCTCGCATACGGCATATGGATATTATCGGTCGGAACCGTCTGAAGCGTCAGCAGATTCAATCCCACAAGCAGCGCAAAAATCAGATTCCGATATGGCTTTAGAATCTCCGACTGCGACAGCCAGACGGCCCCCGCAAGCAAAAAGCAGACGCTGGCCGGCCCGATAAATCTCCATGGAAACTGCAGCATCGTCAGAACAGAATCCAGAAAGCTGTTTTTCCGCATTTCCATGCTCGGGAAATAGCCTGTCGTCATCCACATCAATACCACGCCCAGTATCAGCAGGAAACAGAGATAACGGTCCAACCGGCTCCATGCCTTTTTCTTTTCACAGATAACATATAGTATGCCGATTCCCACGCAGCCAAGAAGCGGCAGTCCCAGTGAAAAATACTGCTTATTGTACAGACTGACGGACTGCGTGAAGTTGGACGGATTAATGGACTGATCAAAATAGCCGCTCCAGCGCAGAAGCTCTGTCCCCAGAAATTCCTGTCCGAAATAATAGTACAGAAAAGGCACGATGAACCAGAGATTCAACAATACCGTAACGGCCGCCGCCCTGAAGATTTCCACATAACGTTTTTCCTTCCATACCTCTTTCAGAAAAACCAGACAGGAAATGATGCAGAATCCCGCCGCAAACATAACGCTCAGAATATGGCTCTGGAGAATCCCGCCAAACCCCAGTACAAGAAAATACCATTTCTTCCTGTCTCCGAGCAGAATATGATACATACCCACGATGACAAGCGGCCAAAAGGTAAGCGCCAGTGTTTCCCCCAGATCTCCTCTGGAGAAAATATTGGTAAACCGGTAAGGCATCAGCGTAAAGAGCGCCACTCCGAGGATGACCGTCCTGCGGGACTTCGATACGGATTTAAACGCATAATAAGCACACAATGCCGAACCGAGATTCGCAAGAAAAATCACCATTTTATAGGACAGTCCGATTGAAACCCGGCAAATCCGCAGAAATGCGCCGACATATAAAAACAGATACGGATACATCGCATTCAGATAACCGTTTCCCTTCAACGCATCCGGCAGTATGATCACCGGCACCTGACCGTCCAGAATGCCGTCCTTAATTCCCTCCATCCGAGCCAGATGAAAGCACAGATCATCTCCGTTATATAGATAGGTGGAAAACATCGGCGACATCGCAAACAACGCAACGCCCACAATCAGACAGCCATCGATCAGCGCTTCCTGCGCCACCGGACTGCGCTGATGCCTCCGGTACAGCAGATAACCGGCCAGATTCAAAAGCACGAACAGCAGAATCATAAAATAGGTGTCCGTATAAAAAAGCGTTTCCGGCGTCAGGGTAACGTCCCGGATCGTAAGGGTCCCCGCACCGCTGTAATTCAGCCGGATCGAAAGCTCCTTTGCATCCTTTGCAAGCGTAAATTCCTGCGTAAAACTGTTCTGAGCCGGATCTAATGTCCAGCCGGCTGCCTTTTCTCCCTGCTCCCACAGCTCCACCACATTTCCGGCAGTATCCGTCGTATAATGAACCTCTACCGTATAGGTGCCGCGATTCACCACGATTTCCGGCGTGCTTGCCGCAATTCCGGACCTCGCCATGGATTCCCTGATCACCAGTGCGTAATCGGAATCCGGCACCCCATAGGAATACTGCAGCTGTGTGCCGATATAGCGAAGCGGGTTGTCCCCTTCATTTCCAAGCCATAACAGAAAAATAATACAACAAACACCGATCAGATACATGACCTTCGCTTTATCCGTCATTTTCATGGAATCTCGTATGCCTCCCGTTCTCACATCTTTTCACGCTGCCGGAGACGCTTTCTGAAATTGCGATATCCCCAGAGCAGATTATAATACAGAAGAAACCATGCCGTCGAACGCATCTGCATACCGACAAGCTTCTTTTCTTCCTCATGCACTCTTTCCCGATAATAGGGATTCTCCTGAAAATGCGGAAACCGGCTCCGCATTTCATCTCCCAGCTTTTTTACAAAGCCATACCGCACCGGCTTTACCCCCTGCATATAGGTAAAGAGTGTATTCACATAAAAAAGAACGGTAAAATTAAATTCTATCTCATCCCGGTATTTTTCCAGATAATGATACCGCTCCGCTTCCCCCAGCATCAGCCTTCCTGCTTCCATGCGGTCCTCACAACGCTTCTGTGTGATCGTATGCACCGTCGAAGCATCATGTTGATAATAATAATACAACGGCTCGTCGATATATTCAAAATGCTTCGCACGCAGCATCCATGAATTGGCCAGCGCATTATCCTCATAAAAGATACCCTCCGGAAAACGCCCCGGATGGTCGATGACAATCTCTCTCCGATATACCTTGACAACCAGACTTCCCCCGTCCACTAACAGCGATTTATATTTTTCTTCGTTTAAAACCCCTGTCTGTTCTTTTTTGTTATTGGGAACGATCTGCCCGATCTTCATGCTGTGTTCATCCGTCAGATGATAATCACAGCCCACCATATCCGCTCCGGTCTCTTCTCCCCTGCCGATCAGTCTTTCATAGAAATCCGGCGTCACCCAGTCATCGCTGTCGATAAATCCGATCCACTCCCCCTGCGCCAGC
>CALDLG010000013.1 GCA_937910785.1 uncultured Lachnospiraceae bacterium
ATTTTGTTCTATAACAGGAAATTCCGACACAGTGTGGAAGAACCGAAGGTTCTTCCGAACATAATGCCGAAGGCATTTTGTTCTATAATTGGATTCAGGTGTGAAAAGGTGCGGCATGAAACTCTTATTTGCAGATTGCACAGAATATTCACGCAGCTGTCTTTGGCAGGAATATCTTAAAGACTTCTTAATAATTATTCTGATAAGATATCCATACAGACAGAAAAAAGGAGGAGTTCGATGAAAAAGGTGATTATGAAAGCGGAAAATCTATGCAAAAGTTTTGCGAATAACGGGGGTCAGAATCATGTACTGGATATGGTCGGCCTGGAAATTTATGAGGGAGATTTTACGGTTATCATGGGTTCTTCCGGAGCCGGAAAATCTACGCTGCTCTATGCTTTAAGCGGTATGGATAAGCCTACCGGGGGTGAAGTGTATTATAAGGAAAAAGGCATCGCCCACTTGAAGGAAAAGGAAATGGCGGCTTTGCGGGCCGGGGAGTTTGGCTTTGTGTTTCAGCAGTCACATCTTGTCAGCAACTTAACGCTTCTGGAAAATGTGCTGGCGGCCGGTTTTCTGAATAAGCAAAAGAGCGGGAAAGAAGTGAGGGAAAGAGCGGAAAAGCTTTTTACCCGGATGCATGTGGAAGATGCGATGCACCGCCTTCCGTCGCAGGTATCGGGCGGCGAGGCGCAGCGCGCCGCCATTGCGAGGGCGATAATCAATGAGCCGGGCCTTCTCTTTGCGGATGAACCGACCGGGGCGTTAAATAAGCGGAATACGCAGGCTGTGCTGAACCTTCTGACCGAGCTGAATGCTGACGGACAGAATATTCTGATGGTAACGCACGATGTTCGTGCGGCGGTGCGCGCCACCCGGCTGTTATATCTGGAGGATGGCAAGGTGATAGACGAGATGGCTATGCAGCCGTGGAGAAGTGAGGATGCGAGGGAGCGGGAAAGGCAGGTGGATGCGTGGCTGGCATCCATCGAGTAGACGGGAAGGAAGCGAGGTTGATTCGATATGAAATATTTCAATTTGTTAAGGGCGGATTTAAAGAGCCAGAAGGGGAGTATGGCGGGAATTTTTATGCTGACGCTGATCATAACGGCTTTGCTGTGCGCCGTCATATCCGTATGGGAAAATGCCACTGTGTATGAAGAAAAACGCATAGAGCAGACCGGATATGGGGATATCGCATACTGGATTCTGGAGGAAACCGGAACGGAGAAGCTGGAGGAACAGGTGAATGCGTTAGACGAGGTGGAACGGGTCGGGGTGCAGGAAATCATTATTTTTGACCGATATTTTGTAAGAGGGCAGACGGAGGGAGTGGAGGGCTCCATTCAGCTGCTAAGCTGGGAGGAATACGGGAGGAATTATCAGATTTACCGCGATGATATGGATGGATTTAAAGAGCAGGAAGCTTTGAAGGACGGAGAAGTCTATGTATCGCCGGCATTCAGTATGTTATATGATGTACAGATCGGAGATACGCTGGAGCTTGCGGCGGTTGAAGGGGGGCCGGTGGAAACTTTTATAATAAGAGGATTTTTTGAAGATCCGGTAGCGGGCAGCGCAATGATGGGAATGAAGCGCGCATTTATGACAGCGAACGATATGCGGAAGCTTGCCGGCCTGCTTGAACAGGCAAAGGATGCCGCCCAGGGACAGAAGGCATGCTTGCTGCATCTTTTCCGCGCGGAAGACTGCTCTTTGTCCGCCGGAGAATTTCAGAAGGTTTTGAACGAAAAGACCGATCTGGCGGCTGTGACGTCCTTTTCTTACAGCAAGGATACGATTATGGGATTTATGTTGATTCTGTATAACATTTTTGCGGGATTTCTGCTTGTTTTCGTGGCGGTTCTGCTGATTGTAGCGATGCTCATTATCGGTCACAGCATCAGCAGCGGTATGGAGCAGAATTATGTGAATATGGGCATTCTGAAAGCGATCGGATATACCGGCAATGATCTGCGTGTGGTCTGGCTGGGGCAGTATCTGCTTGTGATCGTGAGCGGTATGCTTTTAGGGATTCCTTTATCGGGACTGGTTGTAAAGAAAATTAACGGTCTGACGATTACGGCGACGGGCCTTTATATTCCATCCCGGATTCCGCTTGGAGACAGCCTGCTTGCGTCAGGAATGATTTTACTTGCCATGACAGGGTTTATCTGCATCCGGATGGCGGCAATCAGCCGCATCACACCGATTCGGGCGATTCGGGGAGGTGTCTGGGACGTCTATTTTAAAAGCCGCTTTATGGCGCCGATTCGAAAAGGCGGGCTTTCTTTCTGGCTTGCGTACAGACAGCTTGTATCGGGGAAAAAGCAGTATATCAGCGCCTGTCTCGTGGCAGCCCTGCTCGTTTTCTTTCTGTCACTGACAGCCAGAATGGATGCCTGGCTTGGCCCGGACGGGAAAGGGCTGATGGATTCTTTCAGCGCCTCCCGGTATGATCTGGGGATAAAATGCGCGGAAGAAGAACTGGCGGTGGAGATAGAAGAATTCATCGATCTGCGCGCCGGCATTGCCGATTCGTATCTGTTTGTTATGAACAGGGCATCTGTCGGTCAGATTGAATATCTGATGAATATTATATCCGAACCGGAGTATTTCAATATCCTGCGTGGAAGGACCTGCCTTTATCGGAATGAAATCGTAGTGACGCAGACCGTTGCGGATGAGCTGCAGATCGGAGTCGGGGATACCGTACCGGTTGCCTGTGGCGGAAAAGAGCTGGATTTTATGATAAGCGGTATTTATCAGTGCGCAAACGATATGGGAGAAAATTTTGGCATCAGTAAGGAGGGGTACGAGCTTTTTCTGGAACCGGATGCCAGGGAGGAAGAATCCTATTATACTTATTATGTGTTCCAGGATGCCTCGATGACGGAGGAAATGGCGGCATTTCTGGAGGAGACCTACAAGGATCGTATTTTTATCGATGAAAATATGTGGTCGGGCGTGGATATTATTGTACTGGCGTTGTCGGCGCTGATGGTATTTATGTATGCGGTTACGATTGTTTTTATCCTGATAACGGTTACGTTGACGGGAAGCAAGGTTCTGTATAAAGAATCGCGTGATCTCGGTATCTATAAATCCCTGGGGTATGCGTCGGCAAAGCTGCGGCTTGCTTTTGCTATCCGCTTCGGCATCGTTTCCATGGCCGGTTCGGCGCTGGGAGTTGCATTCAGTGCGGTCTGGACCGATCCGATCGCCTCGTCCATGCTTAAAATGTGTGGAATCAGCCGTTTTACATCCGGTCTGAGTCCGTTTAAAATGGCGCTTCCGGCCATTATCGTGACCATGCTGTTTCTTCTTTTCGCATACTGCGCTTCCGGCCGGGTGAAGAAGGTGGAGCCGGGAATTTTGATCGTTGAATAGTACATGAATCGGTGATACAATGAATGAGAAGAACGAAAAGAATTCATGTCCCCGCCGTGTCGGAACGGCGGGGGAAGAGCGAAGGAAAGGCAGGGGAAAAAGATGACCTA
>CALDLG010000014.1 GCA_937910785.1 uncultured Lachnospiraceae bacterium
TGGGAGCGGGGGCATCTTTTCTATACAGCCTTTATGCGTTGTTTGCCATGACGGGTGCGCAGCTTAATGGGGATTCGCAGGCAGTTATGCTGTATATGGAGGAGTTTTATTTTGAATCAGCGGCGATGATTCTGACGCTGATTACCGTAGGGAAAATGCTGGAAGCCCGTTCGAAGGGAAAAACGACGGATGCCATCAAGAGCCTGATGAAACTGGCGCCTCAGAGGGCGGTTGTTGTGAGAAACGGTGCGGAAACGGAAGTGGATATCGCACAGGTCAGAATCGGGGATGTATTTGTTGTCAGGCCGGGCGAGAATATTCCGGTGGATGGTATTATAATAGAAGGAACGAGTGCGGTGAATGAAGCGGCGCTTACCGGAGAAAGCATTCCGGTGGATAAACAGGCGGGAGACAGTGTTTCAGCGGCGACGCTGAATCAATCCGGGTTTCTGCGCTGTGAAGCCATGCGGGTCGGTGAGGATACGACCCTGTCGCAGATCATTCGTATGGTCAGCGACGCGGCGGCCACGAAGGCGCCGATTGCCAAAGTTGCGGATAAGGTGTCGGGCATCTTCGTGCCGGCAGTTATCGGAATCGCTCTGCTGACAGGAATGATCTGGCTGTTTGTCGGCGAAAGCGCCGGTTTTGCACTGGCAAGAGCAATTTCCGTTCTGGTGATCAGCTGTCCCTGTGCGCTTGGACTGGCAACGCCGGTTGCGATCATGGTCGGAAACGGCATGGGGGCGAAGAACGGCATCATGTTTAAGACCGCTCAGTCTCTGGAGCTTGCCGGAAAGGTGCAGATTGCGGCGCTCGATAAAACAGGAACGATTACGGGCGGCGAACCGGAGGTGACAGATATGGCGCCGGCAAAGGGCTGTACGGAAGAAGAGCTGCTGCGCCTTTCCTTTGCACTGGAACAGAAAAGCGAGCATCCGCTGTCCCGCGCTATACTGTTGAAGGCGGAGGAAAAGGGGATTCAGGAGGAGGCAGTGGAAGCATTTCAGGCGGTGCCCGGAAACGGACTGACCGGAATCTGGCAGGGGGAAGAAACGGCGGGCGGCAATCTTGCCTTTATCCGGGAAAAAGCATCCATACCGGAGGATGCCGCCGCACTGGCCGGGCGCTTGGCAGGGGAAGGAAAGACACCTCTGTTTTTCAGTAAAGCGGGCATTTATCAGGGGATGATTGCGGTAGCGGATGTAATCAAAGAGGATAGTGCGGAAGCTGTCAGAGAATTACAGAATATGGGCATAAAAGTAGTTATGTTAACCGGAGATAATGAAAAGACGGCACAGGCAATCGGAGCACAGGCCGGTGTGGATGAGGTCATTGCCGGAGTGCTGCCGGACGGAAAAGAGAATGTGATCAAAGAGCTGCAGAAACGTGGCGTTACCGCCATGGTGGGAGACGGCATCAATGACGCGCCTGCGCTGACAAGAGCCGATATCGGAATCGCAATCGGCGCCGGTACGGATATTGCAATCGACGCGGCGGATGTCGTGTTGATGAAGAGCAGGCTTCGCGATGTGCCTGCAGCCATTCGGTTAAGCCGGGCAACACTGAGGAATATTCATGAAAATCTTTTCTGGGCATTCTTTTATAATGTCATCGGTATTCCGCTGGCAGCCGGTTTGTGGTATCCTTTATTTGGATGGAAGTTAAACCCCATGTTCGGCGCAGCGGCGATGAGCCTCTCCAGCTTCTGTGTTGTCAGCAATGCGCTGCGGCTGAATTTTTTCAGGATGTATGATGCGGCGAAGGATAGAAAACAAGGGCAGCGTGCGGCGGACAGGCGAAAGAAAAGTATGGATTCTGTGGCGGAAGCTGGCAGGAAAGAAAACGATACTGAGATAAATCATATAAAAGAAAGAAACGTTCAGGGAAATAATATTGACGGAAAAGATGTTCGGGAAGCCGACAGAAGAGAAAGTAATGCAAAAAAAATATATATGAAAGAAAAGGAGACAAAAACGATGGAAAAGACGATTGAAATCAAAGGAATGATGTGCGGACACTGTGAGGCAACGGTAAAGAAAGCGCTGGAGGCTCTGCCGGAGGTGGCACAGGCGCAGGTGAGCCATGAAAAGGGAACGGCAGTGGTAACGCTTCAGACGGAAATTGCGGATGACGTGCTGAGAAAGACGGTGGAGGAGAAGGAGTATGAGGTGGTATCTGTAAAATAAATACTCCTGTTATAACTCGTTGCAGCTCAGAATCTTCCTTTAAAACACAAACAGGAAAGGCGCATGGTTTACATTACTGTTCCATGCGTCTTATGCTGTTATGTTCATGAACTGTCGTAAGCAGTGATCAGATCAATGGCATTATGCAGGCTTGTTGTAAACTGCCGGTTTGCAGTATAAGCAAAAAAAGCAGACAACGGGTGGTGGTTTTTCGTTGTATGATGATATATATTGAGGATATGAATTGGAGGCAAAAAATATGTTTTTAGGAAAAAATATCCAGTATCTCAGAAAACAAAGAAAAATCACCCAGGAGCGATTTTCGGAACAAATGGCAGTATCACGTCAAACAGTTGCAAAATGGGAAGCCGGTGACGCGATTCCGGAATTGGAAAAATTGTTGGAAATATGCGATTTTTTCTCATGCAAGCTGGACGAACTGGTAAGAAAAAATCTGACAGAAAATGAAAGTATTTATTCCGAAGTGAAAATCCGGACTGTGAAACCATTCAAAATGGCACGTTATGTCATGATTTCACCACAGCCGGAAAATGACGTCAACGCATATTTAGAGCGTTGGGCGATAGCTTCAGGATTATTGGCATTTGATAAAAACGCAAAAAGGATAGGCTGGGATTTTCCCTTTGTATCTTTAGAACAGAAAAACAGATTTGGGCTGAATGGCTATGTGGCTGCCTATATTCTGCCACAAGGGTTTGAAACAACTTATCCGGGAGTGGAAATTGCCTGGCAAAAGGAAGCGGATTATGCGGTAATTACCATACGCAACCCATTTGAAAATGCCTTTGAGCGTATTCCCGGCGCATATAAAAAAATTATGCAATATTTGGGTGCAAAGGGGTTTAAGGAAAAAGCAGAGGATAATATATTGTCATACTACGAATATGTATATGACAGGGATGGAACAACATATATGGACGTCTTTGTTTATGTGAATGCGGTAGCGGAGGGAAATCTGCATACGGATTTTTCATAGCGCTCGTCGTCGCCTGTTTTTTCAGGAGCCTGAAATAAGGCTGTGGATGGCGGATAAATATGTTATAATCAAGTATGTAAGCCAGTAGTTGCGGAGGTAATTATTTAAGATGCAAATCATAGAATATTTTGAATGCGACAGACCGGAATATTGGTTATCTCAAATTGGGAAAAGCGACTGGAAAGCAGGACAGGACTTGTATGAATTGTTAAGTCGGGAAAAGCTGCAGGACATTGCGGGGGAAAATCCCAAAGTGCTGATGCTTACGAATGGGGATGAACTCATTTCGTTTTGCACATATACGGAAATGGCTGACATTCAGCCAACCGAGCTGACACCCTGGATAGGATTTGTGTATACTTTTCCTCAATACAGAGGACATCGCCATATGGGAAAGCTGTTCGGAGAAATTGAGAAGCTTGCCAAAGCTGAAAAAGTACATGATATTTATATATCTACCAATCATACCGGATTATATGAAAAGTATGGATGCGAATTTCATGGAGTGATGGACGATATGTATGGCGAGCCTTCCAGAGTTTACAGAAAACATGTAGATTAGGGATGACAGTAAAAACGGGAGGCGATCATAAAATATCTCCCATAATACGGACAGGGCGGAGCCGGATTGTACGGTTCCGCCCCCTTGTAACCATCCCATCTCCTGTAGTGGCTTTATGAACACCTTTTTCCTTTACCATTGAAAATGCTGTTCCACCATTGTGAGCGTTTGCTCTATTCTACTCTCAGCCGTTCTTTCCAGCCAAAAATATGGACTGTTTTTAATTCTTTCAATATGATCAATGTTCAGTTCCCGTAAGGTTTCATTACAAGTCCGTTTTGCTTTTTCAACATCTGTAGCGCTGTAAATAAAATTTCTGAAATTCTGGTGGTCTGCACGATTGCAATAATCGTCTGTTAAATCAGAGGGATTTTTAATCAAAAAAACGACTCTTGATCTATCTGACAGCCTTTCCGCTTCATCGAGTGTTAAATGACAATCACATAATACAATCTGACTTTGTGAAAGCCTGATCAAATCAAACAGCACAAATTCCAACTGTTCTCTTGTATTGTCGATCAGCCATTTCTTATATTCCGCTACCGTACGACCAAAGAACTCATCGGCATTTTGAAATTTTTTATTCATTGCCGGCTGGAATGTCGGATTTGAAAGCTGCTGATGCTCAGGAAAGC
>CALDLG010000015.1 GCA_937910785.1 uncultured Lachnospiraceae bacterium
AAGGGTATTTTTTGAGACGGAACGGGCAAGGTGCCTGCGGCTCTGGATTGACGGAAAGGAAGTGCCCGTTTTTGGAGAGGCGACGCTTTGTACGCCATATGTATTCGAAGTAACGGGACTGCTTGAGGGCACTCATGAAGTGACACTGGTGTCGGATAATAGCTATCCAGGACTGCCGCACGATGCCATTGTCTATTCTTCTGCGGCGACGGATGAGACACAGACGAATTGGAACGGGGTACTCGGTTATCTTCGCCTGCGGACGGAAGAGACGGTGTTTCCTTCGGCAGTGCGGGTCTATCCGAAGAAAGACAGGCTGACGGTCAAAGTAGAGCTGTGTGCCGACGGACCCTGGGAGGGGACGGTTATCGTCCGTTCGGAGGCGCTCAGAGAAGAAATGGCGGAAGCCGCGGTGCGGATTGGGAAAATGACAGATGTGTCGGAACAAACGGCCGGAACGATTATGGCAGGAGGAACGGAGATCGTGTTTCAGGACCTGCCTTTACGGGAGGACGTGAAGCGGTGGGAGGAAGAAGAAGGCAATCTGTATGAACTGTCAGTGACGCTGTCAAACGGGGCATCGAGAACGGTTTCCTTTGGAGTCAGGGATTTTGGCGCAGGAGAAAACGGAAGGCTTATTTTAAACGGCAGGACTTTTTTTCTGCGGGGAGAGGCAAACTGTGCGGTTTTCCCGGAAACGGGGTACCCGCCCATGGAGGTGGGAGCGTGGAAGGAGATTTTGCGGCGATATCGCGCTTACGGAATAAACTGCATGAGGTTTCATTCCCATTGCCCGCCGGAAGCGGCCTTTACGGCGGCGGATGAGCTCGGCATGATGATGCAGCCGGAGCTCTCTCACTGGAATCCGAAGGACGCCTTCGAATCGGAGGAAAGCGCCGCTTATTACAGGGCGGAGCTTCGCGGTATTCTGCGGATGCTGGCCAGCCATCCGTCCTTTGTAATGCTGACTTTCGGCAATGAACTGCATGCTCTGCCGAAAGGACATGACCGGATGGATGAGCTGCTCGCGATGGCAAAGGAACTGGACGATACCAGACTGTATGCCAACGGTTCTAACGTGCATTATGGAGAAAGAGGCTGTGATCCTAAGAGCGATTTCTACACTTCCTCTTCTTTTTATGAAAAAGAACTGCGGGGTACCTTCGCCGATATGAAGGGATATCTCAACCATTGTTATCCGAATGCGGTGACGGATTTTTGCGATGCGATGGCGGAACTGCGAAAGTCATATGCGAAGCCGGTTTTCAGTTTCGAAGTGGGGCAGTTTGAGATTCTGCCGGATTTCGGTGAGCTTGCGGATTTCAGGGGTATTTCCGATCCTGCGAATCTGCGTCTGATTCAGGCAAAAGTAAAGGAACTGGGTATGGAGAAGGACTGGAGCAGATATGTGGAGGCTTCCGGTGAGCTTTCCCGCCTTTGTTACCGGGAGGAGATCGAAGCGGCCATGCGGACGCAGCAGCTTTCCGGCATTTCGCTTCTTGGCCTGCAGGACTTTCCGGGGCAGGGAACGGCCCTGGTGGGGATGATGAATTCTCATTTGGAGCCAAAGCCGTATGAATTCGCGAAGCCGGAGGCGTTCAGGCGTTTTTTTACGGACAGGCTGCCGCTTGTATTGCTGCCGAAGTACACCTATGAAAATACGGAGACGCTTCATGCGGAAGTGAAGATTGCCAATTTCGGGAAAAAGGAGCTGACGGGCCGCCTGCGGTGCACCCTGCGGGAAATGCCGCGGGGCAGCGTCTTTGGCGGAAACGGCGGCGGAGCCTGTGTGGAAACTTCGAAAGAAAGGACGGGGCGGTTTCCGGAAGAAACATTTCATTCACAGGAAGAGATCAAATGTCCACCCGGAAAACTGACGCCGGCCGGCTGTCTGGACCTGCCGCTTGAAGGAGCGGACCGCCCGATGCAGCTGGAATTGACCGTGTCAATCGGAGATATCAGCAACTGTTATCCGGTCTGGGTATATCCGCCGGTCAGCCCGGTCTGTCCGGCGGATATTCTGGAGACGGCGCATCTGGACGAAACGGCAAAAGGCGCGCTTCGAGCCGGAAAAACGGTATATCTGACGCCTCCGTCCACGAAAGAAGCGCTGCCCCGTTCCATACAGGCACAGTTTTCGCCGGATTTCTGGTCCGTCGGAACTTTTCCGGGACAGGAAGGCGGCATGGGGCAGCTGATCGATGCGAATCATCCACTGTTCCGGCATTTTCCGACCGAAAGCTACAGCAGCTGGCAGTGGTGGCCGATGGCCGGACAGCGCGCGGTTATTCTGCCGGAGCGTATCGACGCGATCGTCACTGAAATGGACAGCTATGCATTTCTGCGGCCGATGGCGAAACTGTTCGAGTGCCGGTGCGGAAACGGCAAATTGTTGTTTTCCACGATGAATCTGCAGAATCTGCAGCAATATCCGGAGGCGCGGGCGCTGCTTGACGCCATTTACCGTTATCTGGAATCTCCGGAGTTTGATCCGCGGGGGGAGATGGCGGTGGAGACGCTGGAAGAGCTGGTGAGGTGAGGTTGGACAGGAAGAGCCGGCCATTACCCGCAGGGCCCTCCACAGGGCATAGTTCCTGGCGGAGGTCCTTGAAAACCGCCGGCACTTAGTGAAAAAACTGCCTGCAGTTTTTGAACTTAGTACCGCTGCTGGTTTTCACGGAGCGAGAGCGTGCCTCCAAAGGAACTATGCCCTGTGGAGGGCCCTGCGGGTAATGGCCGGAAGATTACGGGAAATGGGGTAAATTTTTGTCATTTTATTGCACATGAAAAAGCGGTGCCCTATAATGAATAAGAAAGGCAGGATTTGGAAGTGAGGAAAGCCGTACATACAAAGATAACATGCATTATTTTAATGGGCGCATTACTGCTTGGCGGGTGTGGCGGTCAGGCTGTCATTGACGATTATGCGACGAATGAAGGATACGATATGGCCGCGACGGCAAAAAAGGCGCCCGGCGCTGACGAGGAAGCGGCCGAAGACGCGGTTTGGGCCGGAGAGAAGGAAGCGGCCGGAATTCCAAAGGATGAGATCAAAGTGGGGATTCTGCATCTGTCCGATCCGGCGGAAGGAAGCGGCTATACTTTTACCCATGATCTCGGCATTCAGGGAATGCAGATGAATCTGGGACTGGCGGATGAGCAGATCATACGGAAGCTCAATGTAAACGACGGGGATGCCGATGCGGTGGAGGCGGCGCTTCAGGAATGTGTGGAGGAAGGCTGTCATATTATTTTTGCCACGAGCTGGGGCTATATGGAGCCTGTAGCGAAGATGGCGGAGAAATATCCGGATGTTTATTTTTCTCATGGAACGGGCTATATGAGCAACGGGAAGAATTTTAACAATTATTTCGGAAGAATCTATCAGGCCAGATATTTAAGCGGTATTGTGGCCGGGATGAATACGAAGACGAATAAAATCGGCTATGTGGCGGCGCAGGGGTCAGATAATTCCGAGGTGACGGGAGGCATTGACGCCTTTGCGATCGGAGTGGCCGAGGTAAATCCTGATGCGGTTGTCTATGTGAAGGTGACGGACAGCTGGTTCGATCCGGAGGCGGAGAAAGCGGCATCCGATGAGCTGCTTGGAATGGGCTGTGATGTGATGGCCCAGCACTGCGATACGCCTTATCCGCAGACGCTTGCGCAGGAGCATGGTGTATACGGTATCGGATATAATTCCGATATGAGTAAGGAAACGCCGGATTCCTGTCTCTGCAGCGTGATCTGGAACTGGAGCGCTTACTATACGGCGGCCGTGAAGAGTCTGATAGACGGTTCGTGGGACGGGTCCAACTATTATGGAGGCTATGCCGACGGACTTGTGGAGATCACCTCTCCGGCGGATTTCTGTGCGGAAGGAACGGCGGAGAAGGTAGAGGAGGCGAAGGCGGAGATTCTGTCAGGAAACTGCAATGTATTTGACGGCGTGCTTGAAACCAATACGGGCGAGACCGTCGGTGAAGAGGGAAAAACGCTGGATGATACTGTGATCACCGGTGGAATCAACTGGTATTACAGGAATGTGGAGGTATTGGAATGAGAATTGGCCTGAGGAAAAAAATTGTAGCTGCGGGTTTGTTTCCTATCTTATTATTGGGGTTTCTGACGATCATCATTACGCTGACGATGGTAAAGGGCGCATTGATCGACGAAGTGGAAGAGTCCCTTCGGGGAACGGCCTATGCGACGCTGGCCGCTTATGAGCAGAATTCAGGTATTTATTTACAGTCGGCCAACGGGGATGTGTGGAAAGGCAGTTATAATATTTCCAGGTCCGAGAATCTGGTTGACAGCATCAGGAAGAATTCCGACATGGATGTCACATTCTTTTATGGTGACATGCGCGTCATGTCCTCTGTTGTGGATGAAAACGGCATGCGTGTTCTCGGTTCTCCGGCCGGGGAAAAGATTGTGGAAAAGGTGTTAAAGGGCGGAGAAGAATATTTTTCCGGCGGCGTATCCTTAAACGGCCGGCTGAGCTATGGTTATTATGTTCCGGTTTACCAGAAAACGGGAGAACCGCCGATCGGCATGGTCTTTGCGGGGGCGGATAAGGCACAGAAGGATTATGCCGTGAACCGCATCGTCTATACGGTCGTTATCGCGGTTGCGGCAGTAATGGTATTCTGTATCCTGTTTATGGTGCTTTTTTCCCAGTCCGTTACTTCTTCCTTACAGAAGAGCATCCGGCTTGTACAGACGGTGGCCGGTGGCAATCTGAGCGTGGAGCCGGATAAAAAGCTGCTTTTGAGAAAGGATGAAATCGGGGATCTGTCGAATGCGCTGGATAGTCTGCGAAATGCGCTGAGAGATATTCTGACTCGTATCGGCGAAAATATCGAATTGATTCAGGGCTCCTCCAACGGGCTCGAAAAGATGGCGACGGAGACGGTGGAAACGATGCGCAGCGTTGAGAGCGCGGTTATGGATATCGCCAGAGGGGCCGATGAACAGGCGCGCAATTCGGTTAAAACCTCCGAAAATGTACAGGAAATGGGAGAACGCATCGCGGAGACCGCAGCCGAGGTTTCAATCTTAAACGAGAACGCGGCGGATATGCAGGCATCCAGTGAGAAAACGGCGGAGACCATGCGGAGACTCCATGAGATCAATGAGGAGGTTCATGCTTCCATTGAGCAGATTACCATGCAGACGAACGAAACGAACGAGGCCGCCAAACGGATCAAAAAGGTCACCGAGCTGATTACGGAGATTGCGGAAGAAACGACACTTCTGTCATTAAATGCCAGCATCGAAGCGGCCTGTGCCGGTGAACATGGACGCGGTTTCGCGGTGGTGGCATCTCAGATTCAGAAGCTGGCGGATCAGACCAATGCGTCCAGCCAGTCGATCGGGAAAATTATTACGGTGCTGATGGAAAATTCCGATGAGGCGGTAGCGGCCATGACGCATGTACAGGAAATTATCGGAAGCCAGAGCGAAAGCCTGAAAGATACGGAAACGATCGTGGCGGAGGTTTCCGGAGGAATCGGCAGGTCCATTCATAGTATCCGGCAGATTGACGGCAGTACGAGGCTGCTTCAGGAGGAACGTGAGGAAATCATCGATGCGGTAAAGGAGCTGACTGAAATCGCGGAGCTCAATGCAGTAAATACGGAAAAGACCAGCGCCGTAACCAACGAAGTGACAGGCAATTTCGAACTGGTAGAGGAAAGCGCTCAACAGCTGAAGGGCATTGCGGGACAGCTGGAGGAATGTGTGAGACATTTTCAGCTTTGAATTTCCGGTTTATGAAAGAGAATAATTGACAGAAGCATTCGTTAAGTGCTATTCTGATACGGAACAAAGGCGTTCTTATTGAGAGGATAAGAATGCCTTTTTTGGCGATACGGCAGGAAAGGAGCAAAGGGATCATATGGGAAAAAATTATACGAAGCAGGACATTCTCCGTCTGGTGCAGGAGGAGGATGTGGAATTTATAAGACTTCAGTTTACGGATATTTTCGGAAATCTGAAAAACGTGGCGATTACGGTGAGCCAGCTGGAGAAGGCGTTAGACAATGAGTGTATGTTCGACGGCTCTTCCATCGAAGGCTTTGCGCGGATTGAGGAATCCGATATGTATCTGAATCCGGATTACAATACGTTCGAGATTTTTCCATGGAGGCCGCAGCAGGGGAAAGTGGCGAGATTGATCTGCGACGTTTACCGTCCAAATGGCGAGCCATTTGAGGGAGATCCCCGTTATATTCTGAAACGGGCCATTAAAA
>CALDLG010000016.1 GCA_937910785.1 uncultured Lachnospiraceae bacterium
AAATATGAGAATCTGCCGAGCGAATTGGTGGTGAAAGCCGGGTATAAAACAGCTTCATCTCCCGTTCCCCCTTCTTGGCAACACAGGGCATTACGGATACGGTAAAGATCTGCGTTGGAGAAACATTCAGCTTTTGGGCAAAATAAGTCTTCATGACCGCACCGAACATCTGCTGAGGCGACTTGGCGGTGGAAAGCTGTCCGACCATATGCGGAAAACGTGCTTTGAGAAAACGCACCCACCCCGGACAGCAGGATGTAAACATCGGACGTTCCTTCAGTTCTCCCGCCGTAAAGCGCTTCAGGAACTCATTTCCCTCCTCCATAATCGTCAAATCTGCGGAAAAGGTCGTATCAAACGCATAATCGGCTCCCATTCGTTTCAGGGCATCAAGAATTTTTCCGACACTGGCTTCTTCCGCCTTTAAGCCAAGCTCCTCACCCCAGGCCGCACGTACCGCCGGCGCAACCTGTACGACAACGATCTTCTCCTTATCCGCAATGGCATCCCAGATTTTCTCCGTATCATCCCGTTCCCTGAGTGCGCCTGTCGGACAGTGGGTAATGCATTGACCGCAAAGGGCACAGTCTGCCTCGCGAATGCTCTTATGTCCCGCCACATTGACGGTCGTCCAGGTTCCCGTTCCCTCCACATCCCAGACACCGAGTCCCTGTACTTTTTCGCAGACCTGTACGCAGCGCATGCATTTAATGCATTTCGAAGAATCCCGGATTAACGGAAACTGTTTATCCCACGCCTGTTTTCCGACCTCCATCCGGAACGGAATGTCAATAATATTCAGGTCATTTGCCACATTTTGAAGACTGCAGTTGCCGCTCCTTCCACAGCTCACGCAGCGGGAATCGTGCTGTGATAAAATCAGCTCCACCGTCGTTCTTCTGTTTCTGCGGACCTTCGGGCTGTTCGTATAAATAACCATGCCCTCCTTTGCCACATTATTGCAGGAAGTGATCAGCCTGTCCTTTCCTTCCAGTTCCACAACGCAGACGCGGCAGGCCGCAATTTCATTGATATCCTTCAGATAGCAGAGTTTGGGAATCGGAATTCCATTCTGTGCGGCGGCTTCCATAATCGTCGTATTTTCCGCTACTGTTATTTTTTTACCGTCTATCGTAAGATTTACCATAATGTTTCTCTGCCTCCTTTGAATATGCCGTATCCGAAATGATCACAGCGAAGGCAGCGGTTCGCCTCCTGTTTTGCTTCTTTTTCGGTCATGCAGTTCTCCACGCCTTCAAAATCAAGGATTCTTTCACATGCTTCCCGTTCCGTCAGATTGACTCTTCCGCAGGGCGTATTATCGTTTAAGCGGGGCTCCGGAATCTTTACGTCACAGGATATTTCATGACGGTATCCCAGATATTCATCAATATTGGCCGCGACCACCTTCGCCGCGGCGATCGCACTGATGACGGACGCAGGGCCGCTCGCACAGTCGCCTCCCGCGAAAACCCCCGGCATATTGGCAAACGTACCGGATCTTTTGGTCACGATCCTGCCCCTTGCAACCGGAATACCGGCTTCCTCGAAATGTCTCGTCTCAATGTTCTGGCCGATAGCCTTAATCAGTACATCGCAGGGAATATACAGATCCTCTTCTCCGGTAGGCTTAATGCTCGCCCGTCCGTCACGGATGGCGCTCACCATCTGCGGCGTCACATAGAGCCCTTTCACATGATTCTTCTCATCAACGGCGATCGATGCAGGAGCTTTCAGCGTCTGGAGCTCGATGCCTTCCGCTATGGCTCCGTCAATTTCACCGCGCAGAGCCGTCATATCCGACATCCTTCTCCTGTACACAATGCTCACTTTCTTCGCACCAAGGCGTTTGGCAGTCCGCACCGCATCCATGGAAACGTTCCCGCCGCCGATAACCGCAACTTCCTTTCCGGTCAGGTCCATGATCTCATGTTTGCCGACGTTCCTGAGAAACTGAACGGCAGAGAGTACGCCTTCCGCATCTTCCCCTTCCAGTCCGAGTTTCTTGTCGGTGCTCGCCCCGATCGTAATGAGCACGGCGTCATACTGTTCCCTGAGTTCCTGAATGGTAATATCCTGTCCGATTTTCAGTCCATGCCTGACCTCGACGCCCGTTTTCAGGATACTTCGGATATCTTCGTCCAGCCGGTTCTTTGGCAGCCGATAATTAGGTATGCCGTAACGAAGCATACCGCCCAGTTCCGGAAGCATTTCATAGACCGTTACCTGATGTCCCATAAGCTGTAAATAATAGGCCGCGCTCAATCCTCCGGGACCGCCGCCCAGAACGGCAACGCGTTTTCCGGTAGAAGGAGCGCAGGCCGGCGGTTCCACCTCGCCTGCAAAATCGGCGGCCACTCTTTTCAGGCCGCGGATATTGATGGAATCATCCACCATATTTCTCCGGCATCTGGCTTCGCAGGGATGCTCGCAGATAAAGCCGCAGGTGGTCGGGAACGGATTGTCCTTCCGAATCAGACGGATGGCATCCTGATATCTGCCTTCCCCGACAAGCGCAATATATCCCGGAATATCCACATGCGCCGGACATAAGGATACGCAGGATACCGGCTGATTATATGTACAGGTACAGCGGTTGTTCCTGATATGCCCGATGTAATCATCACGATAACCGACTAACCCCTTATATACCATATTGGCAGCCTCATAGCCGATGGCGCAGTCCGCCGACTCCATGATAGAAAGCGCAGTCTGCTCCATAATATCCAGCGTTTCCATCGACGCTTTGCCGTTTAAAACATCTTCGATAAAATGGCTCAGCTGTCCTAAACCGATTCTGCACGGCACGCATTTCCCACAGGTCTGCGCATGACACAGATCCAGAAAGGCGCGCGACATATCTACCGGACAGAGCCCTGGCGGACTGGATTCAATTCTGCGTTCCAGATCTTTATACAGACCTTCCATGACGATTCTGGCTCGATTCGGTGATGCAATTTCTAATCTGCTCATAAGTACCCCCTTGTTTCCTTTTCTGTTTTATCTGAATTTTCTTCGTTCCATAAATCGGATAACTCTTATTATACCTGTAGGTCCTTCATTTTTCTACAAAAAACTTCGTTTACTTTTTAACGAAAAAGAGCGGTCCCCGATATTCCGGTTCTCCGCCCTTTTTCTATGTTTTCGTGCCGTTCATAAAATTTCTCATGATATCAATGCCCGCGGCCATTTTTTTCAGCTGCGGCAGTTCATGTCGCATGTACTCTTCCAGCTGCGTCAGCTCATTTTCGTCAAAGCCTCTGCTGGAAGTGATTCTGCAGTCGGGAATCTTTCCCTCCGCGCTCCGTTCTCCGTCCGTAAAAGAAACGAAGGCGTATTTCTTTCCACCCTTCGAACAGACGGGGGATACGGACATTTTCAGTTCATCGCTCATTGTCGGTCCTCATGTTTTCTCGAATTACCAGAGATTTCATCCGGCGGAAACCTAAATTTGGAAATAAGAAACATCCTTCTCCAGTTCCTCCGCAATCTCTTTCAAATCCTTCGCGGCCTCGGCAAGCAGATTGATCGTCGCGTTCAGCTCCTGCATCGCCGCATTGGTCTCTTCCGTCGACGCGGCGTTCTGCTGCGCAACCGCGGAAAGGTTCTGAATGACATCCGTCACCCGCACTCTCGCTTCATCGCACTCCTTCGTCTGCGCATAGATCTTCTCCGTCTCCGTCATGGAAGTTTCGATGCCCCGGCTTACGTCTCTGAATTTGTTCCTTGTTTCATCCAGCTTTCTCTGCTGTTCGCTTATGATCTCTCCCACTTCATCCATAATCTGAACGGAAGCCTCGGAATCTGCGGAGAGCTGTGTAATAATATTTTCAATTGTCTTGGCCGATTTATTGGAGTCTTCGGACAGTTTGGAAATCTGGGACGCAACAACCGCAAAGCCTCTTCCCGCTTCTCCCGCCCTTGCGGCTTCAATGCTCGCATTTAATGCAAGCAGACTCGTCTCACTGGCGATCGCCGTAATCAGATTGATCGCTTCCTGAATTCTTCCGACGGACTCGTTTGTCGTGCGCACCGACGCGCCGATCTTCCGAATCGCCTCATTCGTCCGGTCGTTTGACGTGCTCAGCTCACTGATGATCTGCTCGGATTCGTCATCCGCCTTTTTGATGCCGAGCGACACTTCATCCAGTTCTTTCACGCCGCTTACAATACGCTCGATCATTTCACCGATATTGGCAACCTGAGCCGTTGCCGATTCAATATCCTCCGCCTGCGTCACCGCACCCTTGGAAATATCCTCGACCGCATGGCTGATCTCATCCGCCGTCGTACTCGTCTGCGAAGCCATGGACTCAAGAGAATCTCCCGACTGCATCAGGTTTGCCGTCGAATTTTTTATATTTGCGACCATACTCTGTAACTTTTCCACCAGATTATACATGGAATTGATCATCACGCCGATCTCATCCGACCGTTTCCTCGCTGCCGCGCTGATTTTCTCCGCCCCGCCGCTTAACTGCATTTTCAGCTGACCGCCCGCAATTTCCTCCAGCATTTCTTCCGCATGAACGACAATGCGTACGATGCCTTTTACAAGAAGTGAGCAGATTACAATAGAGATCAGCAGAATGACAAATGCAATGCCTGCAATACCGGAGGTCTGACTGATAATGACCGCATCTACATCCCTGCTCGGCCTTCCGGCAAATACCATACCGATAATCTGACCGCTTCCGTCCTTTACCGGTTTGTAATAAGCGTAGTAATTTTCACCGTTCACGACAATATTATCCGCATGATACTCTCCGCCCTTCTGTAATACGGCGTCGATCACCACATCGGACGCTTTCGTTCCGACGATCCGGTCTCCCGTACTCTTATCGATCAGAGAGGTCGCCCTGCGCGTATCTCCGAAGAACAGCGTAACGGAAACATCGGAATTCTTCGTAAAACTGTCAATCACCGCAGTGTTTTCTGTCACGCAATACTCCCCTTTGTAAAGAAGTTCCCCTTCCATATGGTAATCGCCGGAATCTACCGCATCATATGCCGCTTCCACAGCCTGGCACAAATTTTTCAGCCCGTTAAAGGCTTCCGACTTCATACCGTCCTTCAGCGCATTCATGGAAAACAGTGTAATAATGACTTCCAGAATGATCATCGGTAAAGAACACATCAATACCATTTTGGGTAAAATTCCCAATCCCTTTTTCTTCTTTTTCTTTTCCCCATCCATGATTCCATCTCCCCATTTTTCTTATTGACTCATTTGGTCATCACACAAAAATGTAAAAATGACCATGACATTACGATAAGCCCATAAAAGTCTGTGGCTATTATATCACAAGACTATTCGAAAAAAAATATGAAATATGTGAAAAAACCCCTAAACTTTACGAAAACAGGCATCTTTCTTCCGGTTAAACGTTTAACTTTTTCACAAATCCGCTATCTTCTGACTTTTGGATATTATGGCCGGATCTGTCCGTTTCCTGTGATCGTATACTTATACGTTGTCAGCTCCTTCAATCCCATCGGCCCTCTTGCGTGAAGCTTCTGTGTACTGATGCCGATCTCCGCACCGAATCCGAATTCAAATCCGTCCGTAAATCTGGTAGAGGCATTCACATATACACAGGCGGAATCAACGCACTGCAAAAATAACCGGGCATGGTCTTTGTTCTCCGTAATAATGGCATCGGAATGGCGGGTCGTATAGCGGTTGATATGCGCGATTGCCTCTTCCGTCGATGCGACCGTTTTCATGGAAATAATATAATCCAGATATTCGGTTCCGTAGTCTTCTTCCGTCGCCGCAAGGCAGTCAGGCAGCAAAGCCCTCACTTTCTCATCGCCGCGCATTTCCACCTTCTTTTCCCGCAGCGCTTCTCCCAGTGCGGGAAGGACCTTATCGGCAATCTTCTCATGAATCACGAGAGATTCACAGGAATTGCAGACGCCAATGCGTTGTGTTTTGGCGTTTAAGACAATCGGAACGGCCTTCTCAATATCCGCATCCTCATCGATATAAATATGGCAGTTTCCCGTTCCCGTCTCAATCACAGGAATCGTGCTGTTCTCAACCACGGCGCGGATCAGGCCGGCTCCTCCCCTTGGAATCAGCACATCAACATAACGGTTGAGTTTCATGAAATCATTTGTCACCTGTCTGTCCGTATCGGTAATCAGCAAAACGGCATCCTCCGTAATGCCTTCCTCCGCCAGCGTTTCCCGGATGATACGGGAAATAGCAATGTTGGAATAAAGGGCATCCTTTCCTCCCTTTAAAATAACGGCGTTTCCGGTTTTAAAGCACAGCCCGAAGGCATCCGCGGTCACATTCGGTCTGGACTCATAAATGATGCCGATTACGCCAAACGGTACGCGCAGCTTGGAAATGTGCAGCCCGTTCGGTCTGTCAAAACACTCCAGCACCTCGCCAAGAGGATCGGGAAGTTCCGTAATCTCTATCAGGCCGTCCGCCATCGCCTGAATCCGGTCTTCCGTCAGTCTGAGCCGGTCTAACAGGCCGGGATGCATTCCGTTTTCTTCGCCGGCTTTTAAATCCTTTTCGTTCGCGGAAAGCATCTCCTGCTTTCTTGCCAGAAAAGCTCCTGCAACCGCCTCCAGCGCGGCATTTTTTTGTTCTGAGGACAATACCTGAAGTGCATATTTCGCCTCTGCCGCTCTTTTTCCCAATTCTTCCAAACTGCTCATCATTATGTATGCTCCTTTCTCAAAATGCGGCCGTTTTGTGCGTCTGCCGGAGTTTTCTTTCCGTCAGAATCATCTGCGGCCTGATATCATGTCTTTCCGAAGGAATTTCCGGCAGCACCTGACACTCAAAGCATAACGCCAGTGTCCGCAGGATAGCGCCTTCCTCCGCCATCCACTTTAAATATCTGTCATAATACCCTTTCCCGTATCCGATCCGATGACAGCCCTCATCAAAAACGGCTCCCGGCATCAGCATCAGCGCATGCTCCGCACCGGTTTCCGGACAAAATACCGGGCCGGATACCGGCTCTCTGATTCCCCTATAACCTTCTTTCAAATCATTCATATCTTCTATTCGATAAAAGACAAGCGTTTCTCCACACACCTTCGGAGCAAAAACCTGTTTTCCATCCGCGAGGGCCTTATTGACCAGGTCGGTCGTATTGACTTCACTTCTATGGTTTACATAAGTCAGAATCACATCCGATTCCCGATAAAACGGCATGGTCCAAAGCGCTTCCGTTATTTTACGGCTTTTCTCAGCCCGCTCCTTTTCGGGAATTGCGTCTCTTTGTTCCAGAATCCGTTTTCGAATCCATTTCTTTTTCTCCGCAGTCATTTCGGATTCAGCCCATTTTCTTTCCATGCTTTTCTCCCAGATTCGTAATCGTACCATCCTTTTCCACAATGGAAATATTGTCGAGCTGACCTTTCAGATTGTTTCTGACACTGGCCACATAGGCGCTGCGCAGCTCTGCCTGCTCCGCCCTCTCTTCCTCCGTCAGCCCTTCTTTATGCGATTTATGATACAATTCATTGATCCGCCGGATCATTTTCTCCATTCCGCTCATGCCGCACCTCCGCTTTTCGTCCGTCTCCATCGTAAAAATCGTCATTCCCTGTGCATCTGCTGCACATACAACGGCAGATCAAAGCTTTCATCCGGGTCCGCCAGAAACAGCGTTCCGATTTTTTTCCCCGATAACAGCCTGTGAATCACCTTGATATCCCTGCTGTTTGCGATAATCATATCGACACCCGTACTGTTTGCAATCTTCGCCGCCTGCAGCTTCGTATTCATTCCGCCGGTTCCGCATGCGCTGCCGGTAGATGCCTTCCCCATTTCCAGCAGCTCATCCGTCAGTTTCTCCACCACCTCGATATATTCCGCATCCGGATTCTTCCGCGGATCATCCGTGTACAGACCGTCGATATCCGAAAGCAGAATCAGCAGATCGGCCTGTACAAGAGAAGCCACAATTGCCGAAAGTGTATCGTTATCCCCAATTTCGATTTCATAGGTAGCAACCGTATCGTTCTCATTCACAATCGGAATAACGCCCAGCTTAAAAAGCTCGGCAAAGGTATTCCTTGCATTAAAACGGTTCAGATTATCCACGATTGTATTTTTGGTCATCAGAATCTGTGCCGCTACCTGATTATATTCCGCAAAAATCTTCTGATAGGTCATCATGAGCCTGGCCTGGCCGATCGCCGCATAGGCCTGCTTCACCGCAATCGGATTATCCTTTTCCTCAACGCCCGCGGAAACGGCCTTTCTGCCTACCGCGATCGCTCCGGACGTGACGAGAACGACGTCCTTTCCCTGATTGCGCAGATCGCACAGCTCTCTGACGAGCACATCCAGTTTCGTATAATCCAGATCTCCGGTCTCCTCATGCTGTAAAGACGAAGAACCGATCTTGATCACGATTCTCTTCTTATCCTTCATCATTTCTCTTATCTCCGCCATTATCGTAACCACGCCTTTCTTTCAGCTTTTTGTTTCTGCCGCGGCAGACCGCATCGCAATCTTCTCTGCCGTAAGCATTCCGTCCATCGCAGCCGAGGTAATACCGCCCGCATATCCTGCGCCCTCGCCGCAGGGATATAGTCCTCTGATAGCTGACTGTCCTGTCTCATCCCGATGAATCCTTACCGGAGAGGATGTCCGGCTCTCGATGCCCGATACATAAAC
>CALDLG010000017.1 GCA_937910785.1 uncultured Lachnospiraceae bacterium
CTCGATTACGAGTTTGCTCCGCAAACTCGTGCAGGAACGAAAGAATTTCCTTTTAAAACAAATTGAGCGAAGCTCGATTACGAGTTTGCTCCGCAAAAAACTCGTGCAGGAGTTAAGGCAACGGAACAAAAAAAGGGATAATTCCATGGAAACTGGGATTATCTCTTTTTTGTTTATGCCCAATACCGGCTGATCTGCTCCTTCGTAAGTGAATCGACAAATTCCTTCTTTAATTGCAGAAAATAAGAAAGATCTGTCAGAATGGCATACAGTACCGCCCGATTCTCAAACTCTTCTCTTGTTACAGGCAGCCCGGAATTCTTCATCTGCATGAGCACTTCCTCCAGCCCGGCAAGCAGCTCCCTGGCATTGTTGGATTCTTCGAATGTAACGGCCGTATCGCGAAACAGGCCGGATACCTGCTCCGTCTGGGGCGGAATAGCCCGGATGCTCAGAATCCTCTTATAGATATCCCGCAAAACCACCGTCTGCTGCTGTCTCATATTCATATAGTCAATGAAGTATTTCGATTCCTGAAAAAAAGTATTGTTCATATATGCATAAGCCTGCTTTTTCCCTGCCTCCAGATCCGCCTGCAGTTTATCAAAGCAGGTCCCCGTATATTCAGACCGGTCCTCTTTTCTGATATATTCGGACATCCGCAAAAGCACAGCCCGCATATCCTCCTCCAGCTGATGCTGCATTGCGCGGATTTCCCTGTCCTTTCCCGGCATATAGAGGTTAAAAAGCGTACCGATTCCCGCTCCGATCAATAGAAGCAGCGCCTCATTCCCAATAAAAGAAAGCGACATATCCTTTTCCAGAAGATAATGTGTGGCCAGTACAGCGTTGATGGAAACCGCCTCTCCAAGCCGCATCGGAATACAGCATGCGATAAAGAGAAACAAAAAAATGCCATAGGCGAACACATGATATCCGATGAGATGAAAGACTGCATAAGAAAGCACAGCCGCCAGCAAAAAGGCGCCGATCCTTCTGACGGATATGGCAATCGTCTCTCTGGAAGTATCCTGTATCGTCAACAGCGTGATGATACCCGCCGAAGTGCCATAGTGCAGCCCCAGCATATCTGCAAGAAAAATAGCCGCCGCGCTTCCGACCGCAATTTTAATCAGTTTTAACATAAAGCCCCTTTCTCCGGATAACCGTTATTCTTCCAGAAACGCTTTGATCGCCCCGAAATATGCCTCCGGGTCCTTCTCATGCGCCTGTGCGTGTCCTGCCCCTTCCACGATCAGCAGCTCCTTCCTGCAGCATGCCGCATCATATAAGGCTTCGGACATCCGAACCGAAATCATATCATCCATATCTCCATGAATAAAAAGAATCGGAACATTACTTTTCTCCACCGCCTCGAGGGCGGACGCGTCCTTTAAATCATAGCCGCCCCGGAGCCGCAGTACGAGACATGCCGTATCGACCAGCGGAAAAGCAGGAAGGGAAAACCAGTCCTCTATCTTTTCCCCAAACATCGAATACGCATCGGTGTATGCGCAGTCCGAAATCACCGCTGTAATATTCTCCGGAAGGTTTTCATCTCCTGCCATGATCAGCGCCGTGGCCGCCCCCATCGACTGTCCATGCAGTATAATCTGCGCATCGGCATCCTGGGACAGAATATAGTCGATCCAGAGCATACAGTCAAAATGATCCGTCCACCCCATTCCGATAAAATCTCCTTCGCTCTCTCCCTGACACCTCAGGTCGGGCACAATCACATGATATCCCTGTTCATGATACCAATATGCGAAAGGATACATTTCTTCCTTCCATCCCGTATAACCATGCAGTACAAGCGCCCATTTATGGCTGTCTTCTTCCGTAAAAAATTCCTCTGCAATCAGGGTATAACCGTCCTGCGAGATAACGGACAGTTTCCGGCACGCTGCGGTCCGCAGCCACTCCGCCGTCGCATTCAGCGTTATCTGACGGTTTACTTTGATATCCGAAGTCTGCACCTGTGCCGCATAGCTTTCGTCCGTAATCCTTTCAAACGCCTCCAGCCTCTGCATAAAAGAAGGTACAAGCGCCGCACTGACAAGAAAATTCACCAGAATAAAATACAGAACAACTACGGTCAACACCGTCACACATATGATAATCCTTATTTTCCTCTTTTTTTCTTTCATGGGCCACCCTCAGCTTTATCTTTTGGTACATAATTCGGAATATACTGCCAATTACATCATACCATACCGGCAGGCAATTACACGACGGTAAATTACGGTATTTCATACCCGCTGCCAAAAACACCGGCCGCCCCCCGTTCATAATCCTGAAACCACGTTGCATCCAAGCAGATGCAGCAATACGGCCGGTGAAGCTGCGCATTTGTGCGCGGCCATACATTAATAAAAACAGTAGACTTTCAGGCCGGAACTTGCTATAATGAGTTAATATAGCGTTTCAGGAAATAAGCGGTGTCTGTCCGTATTTATCATTTTATATTGTTATTCCCATTTAACCGAAAATAAATATAGATATCGCTTAATACTATTGCAGGAAAGCATGGTAATCGATATGAGTAACATGGATTTTAATAAAAAACAGGAACTGCATTTTCCTATGATGGAAAATGCCGAGTATCAAAAAGCACAAAATCTGGAAATCAGGCATGGAATAGAAGACGGACTGGATGTTTCCATATACTCCAATCCGGAATTTAACTGGCTGCAAATGGAACAGATTCGTATGGGCCTTATGGATAAAGTGGACGCCGCAGTTTATGCGAATCCGGATTATAGCTATGAAACCATGCGCCAGATCAGACTTGCCCTGTATTCGGCCACTGATTTGATTCCCTATGTCAACAGGGGATTTGCAGACGATGATCTGGAGGAGATACGCCTTGCGCTGCTTAACAGATTACCGTTGGATCAATGGCTCCGTGATGATATGTGCGCCCCGCAGATTCGGGAAATTCGGATTGGTCTGTGTGAGCAGTTAGACATCTCTCCCTATGCCGACAGCCAGTATAATTGGATGCAGATGCAGGAAATCCGTCTGGGTCTGGAAAAAAAGCTGGATGTATCTGTTTATACGAATCCTCTGTTCAGCCATGCTCAGATGAGGGAAATTCGTCTGGGGATGGAAGCCGGACTGGATGTATCTTCCTACTGCAGTCTGGTCTATTCGGCTACGGATATGGAGAAAAAACGAAAGGCCGTGATCAATGGAAAAAGGACCAGTGGTACACAGAAAAGCGATAATAATAAAGAAAACGCCGACGGCAGGAAGTCAATTTTTGAGGTTCATAAGAAGAATCAGTTTGTTATTTCCATAGAAGAGAACGGAAATAAGGCATACGCATATATTCCCTGGATTCCGGGTAACGTGGTCACCGAAGAAGATATCTATCAGGATCTGGAAAGAAGAGAAATCGTTTATGGGATTAAGCAGGACGCCATTGCCGACCTGATCAGAAGAAAAAGACTGAATGAAAAGGTATTGATTGCCGAAGGGATTCCGGCACAGAAAGGCGAGGACGGATGGTTTGAATTTTTTGTCAGGCTTGATCTTCCCCGTATCCCGGCGCCGCTTCCCGACGGAAGTGTTGACTATGTGAATATAGAGGCCTTCGAAATGGTGGACGAAGGCGAGAAGATAGCCGTCTACCACCCTGCGCAAAAAGGCATCAGCGGGAAAAATATTTATGGTGAAACAATTCACGCCGAGAATGGAACGGAAAAGAAGCCGATTCGCGGGGTTGGTTTTATCATCGCGGAAGACGGTGTCACATATCTTTCCAGAATGAACGGAAAATTCGAGTATACGGCCGGTCGTATTAATATCACGAATATACTGGTGGTCCGGGAAGACGTGACGGCTGTGACCGGTAAGCTGGAAGTGGATGGCTCCGTTCATGTAATCGGCAGTATTTATTCGGGTGGATATATCAAGGCGAGCGGAGACATTATTATTGAGCAGAATGTTGAAGCTGCACGGCTGATCGCCGGCGGGAATATTATGATCAAACAGGGAAGCTGTTCCAAGAATGACTGTTTTATTGAAGCAGGCGGAGAAGTTTCCGGAAGCTTTTTTGAGGCAGTCAGCATCAATGCGCGGGGCAGTGTGAAAGCCAATTATATCATGAACAGCAACATTAACACCCTGGGAAAAGTGATCGTATCCGGAAGTAAAGGTGTACTGCTGGGCGGAACCATCAGAGCCGTAAGAGGGGTAAGCGCCTACAATCTCGGCAACAGACTGCATCTTAAAACTGTATTGGATGTGGGAAGGAACGAATTGTATGAAAAAGAACAGGCAGAATATGAGAAAAACAGGGAACAGCTTTTAAATGATCTGGAAGCTCTGGAAAAGCAGCGCGACAAAATACTCGCATTGTTTTCTGCCGGAAGAAAGGTTCCGGAAGAAATTCAGCGCAAGATTTATGCGGCAATAGAAGTTGAATATCAAAGGCTGGCGGAACTGGACGGAGAGGCGTCCAAACTCTCCAATCTGACGGAACAGATCATGGAGCAGCCCGTCTATATCAGGGGAAAAGCATATGAGGGCAGCCTGATCGTTATTAATGGCATCAAATATATGCTGCCAATGGAAGTAAAGCGAGTTGCCTTTAAACTCAGAAATAAACAGGTAGTAATAGTAAATATGTAGGAAGCCGCAGGTAAAAATCATATAAAATTATAGAAAGAATAGGAATGGCATGAAACGTGATACGATTTTGATCTTTGAAGACAATCCGATTGATCGGGCTATTTTGGTTGAATTATTTCAATCAGATTATAAAATTCTGGAAGCAGGCAATGGCAAGGAGGGAATCGCTCTCTTAAACAGCCATTTTGCATCTATTGCCGTAGTCCTGTTGGATAATCTGATGCCTGTAATGGGCGGCTTCGCCGTACTGGAGCATTTAAAGCAGCGAAATATTCTGAATAAAATACCTTTTATTATGCTTACCGGAGAGTCTTCTCCTGAATTGGAGAAGAAGGGTTATGAATATGGAATTGTGAGTTATCTTATAAAACCCTATCGGCCGGAAGTGGTAAAACAGGTAGTTAACAATGCCGTGGGATGGTTCCAATATAAAATGCAGCTGGAGCTGATGGTCAAAAAACAGAATATCAATATCCAGAAACAGAACAGCGTGCTTAGACAGCAGACCAAGAAACTCAATCAGGTAAATGAGATCCTGATAGATTCCCTGAGCAATATTGTGGAATTTAGAAACATGGAGCCCAAGCAGCATATCAAAAGAATTCGTGAATATTCCCTGTGCCTGGGTGAGAGCATTATGAAGCTTTATCCGGAATATGAACTGACGTCTGAGAAGCTGGTGAAGATCGGATGGGCTTCTTCGCTCCATGATATCGGTAAGATTGCGATTCCGGACAGTATCATTTTGAAACCCGGTAAGCTGACATCTGATGAGTTTGAACTCATCAAATCTCATACTACCAAAGGGGCGGAAATCATAGAGCACAGGATTCGTTTAAACGACAGGGCCATTTTTGACTATGCCTATGATATTGCCAGACATCATCACGAAAAATATGATGGCAAGGGATATCCTGATGGACTGAAAGGCGATGAAATCAGTATTGCAGCACAGATCGTCTCTCTGGTAGATGTATATGATGCTCTGACATCGAAGCGTGTTTATAAAGCTGCTTACGAACCGGATAAAGCATACCAGATGATCATCAATGGACACAGCGGCACGTTCTCTCCCAAGCTTCTGAAAGCCTTTATGGAAGTTAAAGCAGAGTTTGAGCATTTACAGATTATGTATCATGATGAAGATTAAGGCAGTTACAGATAAATCTTCTCTGTGTTCATAAAAAAGACTGAAACAGACAGGTCAGATATGGCAGCCGATATGAAAACCGCCGTATCTGACCTGTTATAATACATGAATGGAATCATATGATTTAAAGCGACGCGCTTTCTCCTTCCACCACCTCATCGGCCCGCGTAAACGAAATCTCATAGATGTTCGAAGTCATTTTTCTGACCGCGCCCCCTTTCCAATGGCAGGCTGCCACATATTCCGGCATACAGACCCGAATCGTGTGGCCTCTCTCCGCTTTTAACTTCACATTCAGCCTCTTTTCCTGTCTGTTCCAGCACATGGAAATTTTTCCGTCCGGATAGCAAAAATTATGAATTCTTCCGCTGTTTAACCGTCTTGGGAGCGCCGGCAGGATTTTCAGCAGATCTTTGGAAGCATACAAAATCATCTCCTGAACCGCGTTGACGTATCCCAATACAGCATCTAATTGTACCGGAGCCGGGTCCATATCCAACGTAATGCTCATACCGCGCCAGTCATTATGAAGCGTAAAAAAATTAGGCAAAAGGCAGGATTTGGCCATATTGTCCAGACACTCCGCAGCTTTTTCTCCCTCCTCAAATCTCGCATAAATGGCCGCCATATGAGCCATGGACCACCCTGTCTGAGCGTCAATTTTCCGCAGCGCAACCGCCTTCTTATATTTTTCCATTTCCTGCGGGTGATCGACCGAATTAACCTCATTCCCCGGAAATACAGGGTAAATATGGGACAGATGACGATGATCGTATCTGTCTTCAAAATCATCCTCCTGCCACTCCCGAATCGCACCGAATTCATTGATTTTGTATGGCGGAATCGACTTCAGAATTCCTTTCCAGACTTCGATACGCTCCTTCCGGCATCCGTATTTCGTTTCGATCTCAATCAGATTTCTGAAAAACTCCTTCACGATCGCCAGATCTATTGTGGAATTAATTGTCGTCGGCATGGGATGCGCAATCATCTCCGATAACGGCGGCATAAAATTCTGCGGTGTATTTTCCGGCGATACGCTGGGGTAGATTTTAATGCTTCCATCTTCTTTGTACCGAATAAAATCCTCGTAAAACGCAGCGACCTCCTCCATATACGGGAGAATTTCTTTTCTGATATACGCCTCCTCCTCCGGACGGTATGATGCATAGGCGCTGTAATGCTGTGCAATCCATCCTGCTGCGCCTGTCCAGTTAATAATAACAGGCACGACCTGATTCGGCTCGGATACATTCGGCGTCGTTCCCGCCGTCATATAAATTCCCCGGCAGCCAAACAATTTTTCCGCATTCTCCCTGAATGTATCCAATCGGGAATTATAATATTCAAACAGGGCTCGGTGGTATTCGACAAGATTTCCCACAAAGCTGTGCCAGTAGATCATTTGTGTATTTTCATTAGCCATATTGTGCGGCCATAAAGGCTGATAGCTGCCGCACCATATTCCATACAGGGCAAACGGATTTGCATTTTCCGCCGTACCGCTGATAAACAGATACCTCCCGTATTTCCACATTTTTTCCATCAGCTCTGCCGGCTGTTCTTCAACAAACGCCTGATGTAACAGAGATTCATTGCTGACTTTTTCGTATCCTTCCAATTCCAGTCTGGCGCTTTGATACAGACTTTTATGAAGCGGGATATGAAGCTTTAACTGTTCCTCATATCCTTCCGTCCGGCTTAGAATCCGCTCTTTTGCTTCCTGCATTCCCGTTCCAGCCCCGTCCTTCAGAAATGTGCGGATGGTAACCACAATCTCACCGGCATCCTTCACAAAAATTCTTCCATACTCCGCTTTCTGTATTCCGTCCGATTCCACTCTTGCCGCCATACCAAAGAAACGGCCGCCCCCATCTACATTCCGGTAGAAAAGCCAGTCTTTTTCCACCTTCAACTCTTTCTCTTTTTCCAGCTCTTCACAGATTTCCGGAAGCGGCATTCCGGGAATCCGGTGAATGTCTGCCATAAAATCGGCACAGATAACCGGCTTCGAAGCCCGAATCCGATAGCGAATCATATCATCTGCTCTGGAAACAAAACCATCACAGCGGTACAAGACCTCCTGATCCGTCCATTGACAGGACACTTCCCCCCTGTCCATCTGAAGTACGCGCAGGTAATGATGGAATGTTCCTTTTGGAATAATCTGTATTTTCAAATCCGCCAGAGGAAGCGGAAATTCCAGCTCTGCCTGATATCCGCACCGCTTCAGCTCATTGACAATCTCCCAGCTGGCCTCCTTATATTCTCCATGATCCATTTTATCCCGCATCCGGTTCAGCGCCTCATGCACATCCGGAAGCTTCTCCGCCTTTCCTCCATACCACAGATCTCCGTCTGTCAGCATAATCGTCTGTTCTTTCGTTCCGCCGTAAAAACTGGCCCCCGTATGGCCATTGCCGCTCACCAGCGCTTCCCGCCAGGCTTCTCTCCACCAGGAAGCCGGATATTGCATGAAAAGACTGTCACGCGTTACTATAATTGGTTCCAACATTTTTTATCCTCCGTTCATTTCTCTTCCGACCTTGTCGCTTTGTTATTTTGTCGCTTTTCTATTTTGAATCGTTTATCATCTTTTGGCCTGAGGCAGCTGTCATTTCTTTCATACTTTAATCTTGAGGGGAATATGCTTAACACTGTACCATACACCATATCATAACAGCCTGCTGAACCACCAATAAATTCTTTTTAAATTCATATCCCACAAAATATTCTGACTGTATGACGTCATCAGAAACTTCTTCACCGCGATAAAATGGCGGACAGGGGTTTAATACGGCATTTTTATTAGCCATATCCATTACTTCTCTGGTTATCTGATATTTTCTAAAGTCACTTAATGCTCTGGCGGGCAG
>CALDLG010000018.1 GCA_937910785.1 uncultured Lachnospiraceae bacterium
AAAATAATTCAGTTCCTTTCCACGCTTCGGGAAAAGACCGTCATTGGGAAATTCCGCCTGCATGGCGGCGTCCACTACCGCCAGCTTGCTGTTATCATAAAGCTTAACCCTCTGCCCGTTAAAGTAAACGAATATGAAGTTATTGCTCTGTTCATAGAAGCTCAGGCAGATGCCGATCGGCGTCACCATCAGGGAATCCTTTCTTGCATCCTCCTCATAAAAAGCGATCTGCTGCATTACTTCTTCGCCGCGCACCGCAACTCTTTCCTTCTGAATGTCAAGCTCTTCGGCCAGGCTTTCCGTATAGCCCTCCAGTCTTCCGCCGCCGCCCACGACAAATACCGCGCTGACCGATTTATCTCCGTTCAGCTCTTTCATCTTATCGGCCACCAGTTTTGTCATATTCCGGATGACCGGTTCGGTTACCTCTTTGATCTTTTCACGGGAAATTGTCTGCGTCAGCCCCATAATATCCTTATACTCGACACTTTCTTTCTCTCCGGCTTCCCGTTTGATTTTTTCCGCCGTTTTAAAATCCACGAGACAGTGTCTGGCAATGACTTCCGTCAGCGCATCTCCGGCAATCGGAATCATACCGTATGCAACGATGCTTCCGTCCTTCGTAATGGAAATATCCGATGTTCCCGCGCCCACGTCCACAAGCGCAATATTCAGCATCCGATACATCTCCGGAATCGCCACCTGAATCGCCGCGATCGGCTCCAGTGTCAGATTGACAACCTCCAGCCCGGCAAGACCGACCGCCTTATACAGCCCATCCACCACGTCATCCGGCAGAAAAGTCGCTATGATATCGGCGCCGACGCATTTCGCCTTATGTCCTTCCAGATTGCCGATCGGATAATGATTCATATAATAGCGCACGACCGAGTAGCCGACACAGTAAAACTTCATCTCGGTATCGTTCTTCTCCTGAAATTCCTCATAGGCCTTCTCGACCCCCATGGAATCCAGCGCATAAATATCCTCTCCGTCCACTTCCTTATCTGTGGCAAACTCGTGCTCCACATGGGTTGTAACCGTCCGCAGCACACGCCCTGCCGCGGCAATACAGACATCCTTCAGTTTCCGGCCGGTTTTTTCCTCCAGATGCATTTTCACTTCATTGATCGTCGCTCCGACTTTATGAATATCATGGATCTGCCCGTCCAGCATGGCCCTCGTCTCGTGCTCCCTGATGCACTGAGCCACCACATGAAACCGTTCTCCCGTCCGATAGCCAACCGTTCCCACAATGCTTCTTGTCCCGATGTCCAGTCCGAATACCAGCTGGCCCGGAAATTTCATCATTTCTGACACAGATATTCCTCCAATTTTTCATCGATCTGCCGACAGGCATCCGCAAGGCTTCCGCTGTTGTCGATTACGGCACCGCAATGCCGTCTGAATTCCTCCTCGGATAACTGTTCTTTCAAAATTCCGTCTATTTTTTCATCGGAATAAGCCCGCCCTTCTTTCAACCGGCTCCGCCTGGCCTCCGGTTCCGCATGGACATACCACAGCTCATCCAGTATTTTGTCATAACCGTCTTCGATCAGAAGCGCCGCTTCCACGAAGAGAAAATCTGATTCTTTAAGCTCTTTTTCCCGTTCGATCTCCCGCAGAATATATTCCTTCACCGCAGGATGCACGATGTCGTTTACCCGTTTCAGCACATCGCCGCCCACGAAAATCTTCTCCGCCATACGCTTCTTATCGATCGTGCCGTCCGGATTCAGAATTCCTTCTCCGAGCAGCTTTACCAGTTCCATATGGCACTTTTGTCCTGGTTCCTCCAGAAGATGCGCCACCTCATCCGCCAGAATGATCCTGCATCTGTAATGTTTCTCCACATAGCCAAGGAGCTTCGTTTTTCCCGCTCCCACGCCTCCCGTAATCCCGATAATTTTCATTTTCTTCCTGACTTTCTTCCGCATTGTCTGATATCATGCCATGATATTCTCTCAAAAAATCTTCTTTCACGCGTCGTTTGCCGATTGCTATTTGGCATCATACCATGTCATTCCCGTATGCAGATCGATCTCCATCGCAACCGACAGTCTGGCCGCCGCCTGCATCTCTTCCGTCAGAATTCGCCTTACCTGCTCTTCCTCCGGCGCAAAAACCTCAATCAACAGTTCATCGTGCACCTGCAAGATCAGACGGGAACGGAGCTTCTCTCTGCGCAGCCTTGCCCACACATGAATCATGGCAAGCTTGATAATATCCGCCGCGGTTCCCTGAATCGGAGAATTCATCGCCACCCGCTCTCCGAAAGAACGCTGCATGAAATTACTCGAAGCAAGCTCCGGAATCGGCCTTCTCCGGCCAAACATGGTTTTCACATAACCATACGCCTTTGCATCCGCCACCAGCTTATCCAGAAAAATCTTGATGCCCGGATATGTCGCGAAATACTGTTCGATATATTCCGACGCTTCTTTTCTGGAAATGCTCAGATCCTGACTTAAACCAAAGGAACTGATCCCGTATACGATCCCGAAATTAACCGCCTTGGCGTTCCTTCTCTGTAAGTCCGTTACCTCTTCAAAGGGTGTATGGAACACTTTGGAGGCCGTAATTCTATGAATATCCTGATCCATCTGATAAGCTTCTATCAACTGTTCATCATCGGACATATGGGCAAGCACTCTTAACTCAATCTGGGAATAATCCGCATCCATAAACAGATATCCGTCCGCCGGAACGAAAACCTTTCGAATCTGCCGCCCCAGCTCCATTCGAATCGGAATATTCTGCAGATTGGGCTCCGTAGAGCTGATTCTCCCGGTCGCCGTAATCGTCTGATTAAATGTGGAATGGATACGGCTGCCCTCATCAATATAAACCGCCAGCCCGTCGGCGTAAGTTGATTTCAGCTTCGCCAGACCTCTGTATTCCAGAATATCCGCTATGATCGGATAATCCGGCGCAAGCTTCTCCAGAATATCGGCTGCCGTAGAATAACCGGTTTTCGTCTTTTTTCCGCCGGAGATGCCCATTTTTTCAAAAAGAACCTCGCCCAGCTGTTTGGGAGAATTGATATTAAACTCCACGCCGGCCTGCGCACAGATGGACCGCTCCAATTCCTCAATCCGGCCTGTCAGCGCTTCTCCATAAGCCTTCAGTTCGTCCGGGCGCACCATGATGCCTGCAAGCTCCATTTCATACAGTACCTTCGTCAATGGCATCTCGATCTCATACAAAAGATCAAGCATTTCCTGCTCTTTCAGCTTCTTCGTAAGCTCTTTTGCCGCCATCAGACAGACATAAGCCTGAAAACAGGCAAACTCCTGAAATTCCTCCGGCTTTTCTTCCATTACCTGACGGCAGGAGCTTTTGCCGCAGACCTGCTTTCTGTCCGGCAGCATCAGACCAAGATGCTCCCCCGCAACCGCCTCCGTATCATAATCGTTTTTCAGCGGATTTAAAAGATAAGCCGCCAGAAGAATATCAAAATATTTTTTCCGTCGATAAGCCTCCAGACCGTCCGCCCCGACAGTCTCCTCCGGCTCACCCTGTTCGATCATATCATAAAGCTGCTTGATATTGCAGACCATAAGTTTACATAACTCATTTTTATTCAGATCACTCAGCTTCCCGGCCAGATACTGCTTCGTGACAAAGCCCTGACAGGGAATAAAATAAATTTCCTTATCCGAAAGCGCAATCGAAATACCCGCACAGTCTTCCGCCGCTTTCCCGTCCCTCAGGACGGAAAGGCCGATTTCAAAGCGGGCTCCTTTCGCCTCGTTATTTCCCGCCGCTTCCTGCGCCGCAGCTTTACAACGACTCTGCGCCTGTGAAAACAGCGCCTCTATTTCCGTAAAATCCGTCAGTGTTTTAAAATATTCTGTCTGGCGATTTGTCACAACGGCATCCTTTTCAAAACGAGACAGCAGATTCTTAAACTCAAGCTGTTTACATAATATATATGCTTCTTCCGTATAGAAATTGCCGACTGCCGCTTTTTCAAAGGAAAAATCGATCTCACTGTCCACCCTGATCGTTGCCAGCACCTTGCTCAGATCGGCAAGCTCCCTGTGAGCTGCAAGGGATTCCCTGACGGCTTTCTTCGTGATATTGTCCAGATTATCATAAATATTTTCCAGAGAACCAAACTGCAGCATCAGCTCCGCCGCCGTTTTCTCTCCGACCTTCGGCACACCCGGAATATTATCAGCCGTATCTCCCATCAATGCTTTCAATTCGATGAACTGCTTCGGCGTCACCTGATACCTCTCTTTGACGTCTGCGGCATAGTAATTTTCCACTTCCGTCCTGCCGCCTTTGGTCTTGGGTATCCGGATTTTAATATGCTCCGACGCGATCTGCAGAAGATCTCTGTCTCCGGAAACAAGAGCGACCTCCATGCCTTCCTTCTCGGCACGCACTGCCAGCGTTCCGAGAATATCATCCGCCTCAAGGCCCGCCTGCTCTACAATGCTGATTCCCATCGCCTGAAGCATCTGCTTCATCACCGGCACCTGCTCCCGCAGTTCCTCCGGCATCGGCTTCCTCGTTCCCTTATACTCCCGGTAAATTTCATGCCGGAAGGTCGGCGCATGCACGTCAAACGCCACCGTCAGATAGTCCGGTTTCTCTTCTTCCAGAATCTTAAACATAATATTCAGGAAGCCATGTATCGCATTCGTATGAAACCCCTGACTGTTGGTCAGATCAGGCACTCCGTAAAAGGCTCTGTTTAAAATGCTGTGTCCATCTATCAGAACAAGTTTCCGACTCATAAAAAGTCCTTCCTTTTTCAAAATTTAAATATCATTATGAGCGCAATCAGAATCTCCGCCGCTACCGCCGTCTCCAGACAGATCAACGTATATAGCAGCGTCTGCCGTACTTTGATCTGATGCCTGGCATCGGAAAGTCTCGTCGTCAATGCCTTCTGCAGATTAAAATTATTGCCCGCCTCCAGCCGTTCCAAACCTTCCGCCACCAGAAACTGAATAGAAAGTTCTTCCATACACTCCGGACATCCATCGATATGTTCTATGAATTGATGCAATACTTTAATATCCAATTCATCCTGCAAAAATACCGGAATCATTTTCTCTTCATCTTTGCAATCCATATTTCTTCCCCTTGCCCGCTTTTCCTGACATCGCTTATGATCCGGGTGAAATACCCACTCTTTCTTCATCAGACAAAGTCATACAGTTTTTATTATATACCATATATGCAGGCTTTGCAAAGGTCTGGCAGATTTTTCTTTAGAAATAACTTGCCAACCACCCGCAGTTGTGATATTATATAACTCGGTT
>CALDLG010000019.1 GCA_937910785.1 uncultured Lachnospiraceae bacterium
TGAAAACACACAGGCAAAGTTTGACGAGAAGCTGGCGGGGCTTCTGGCGGTTGCCAGGAAGAAGAAAAACGTACTGGAATATCAGGAAATCAGTGAGTTTTTTCATGATATAACACTGGAAGAGGAGCAGTTTGACAGAATTCTGGAAACATTGGAGCAGAATAACGTGGATGTTCTGCGGATTACGGACGGGGACGATGTGGATGATGAAGAGATTATCCTGACGGAAGAGGATGAGGTGGATGTGGAAAACATCGATCTGTCCGTACCGGACGGCGTCAGCATCGAAGACCCGGTCAGAATGTATCTGAAGGAGATCGGCAAGGTGCCTCTTTTAAGTGCGGAGGAAGAGATTGAGCTGGCCCAGAGAATGGAAATGGGGGACGAGGAAGCGAAGAAGAAACTTGCGGAGGCAAATCTTCGTCTTGTTGTCAGCATCGCCAAACGGTATGTGGGGCGCGGCATGCTTTTTCTCGATCTGATTCAGGAAGGAAATCTGGGACTGATCAAAGCCGTTGAAAAATTTGACTGCAGAAAGGGATTTAAATTCTCCACGTATGCAACATGGTGGATTCGTCAGGCGATTACGAGGGCGATTGCCGATCAGGCGAGAACCATTCGGATTCCGGTGCATATGGTGGAGACGATCAATAAACTGATTCGCGTGAGCAGACAGTTACTGCAGGAGCTTGGCCGGGAACCAACGCCGGAGGAGATCGCGGAGGAAATGGACATGCCTGTGGAGCGGGTGCGGGAGATTTTGAAGATTTCTCAGGAGCCGGTTTCTTTGGAGACGCCTATTGGTGAAGAAGAGGACAGCCATCTGGGAGATTTTATTCAGGATGATAATGTGCCGGTGCCGGCGGACGCTGCCGCTTTTACGCTGTTAAAAGAGCAGCTTGTGGAAGTGCTCGGTACGCTGACGGAGAGGGAGCAGAAGGTGCTCCGCCTGCGTTTCGGACTGGATGATGGCCGCGCAAGAACGCTTGAGGAAGTCGGAAAGGAGTTCAGCGTTACTCGTGAGCGTATCCGTCAGATCGAGGCAAAAGCGTTAAGAAAGCTGCGTCATCCGAGCAGAAGCAGGAAGTTAAAGGATTATCTGGATTAATGAGGGAAAAGATAGTCCTTTCGAAACGGCTGCAGGCTGTCGCATCTATGGTTACGGCGGGAAACAGAGTCTGTGATATCGGATGTGACCATGGATTCGTGCCGATCTGTCTTGTGCAGCAAAAAATCAGTCCCGGCGCGCTGGCAATGGATGTCAGAGAAGGCCCGCTTAGCCAGGCCAGGATGCATATTGCGGCATGCGGATTGGAGACATACATAGAAACAAGGCTGTCCGACGGTCTTGCGGCTTTCCGGATGGGAGAAGCGGATACGCTGATCTGTGCCGGGATGGGTGGCAGGCTGATGATGCGCATTCTTTCGGAAGAGGAAGAAAAGGCGGCGTCTTTTCGGGAGCTGATCTTACAGCCGCAGTCGGAATTGCAGCAGTTTCGCGCATTTCTGCGCGGACAGGGATATCTGCCTGTCGAAGAGAATATGATAGAGGAAGACGGTAAATTTTATCCGATGATGAAGGTTGTGAAAAGGAACGGAACGGCCGGACACCGGAAAGAAGCTTACTTCACTTCAAAACATGATGCACCCAAAAGTGCAGGAACGGTAAAAACATCGGATATCATTGAGATCCAGGACAAAACTCTGACACAGGGGTATAGTATTGAAGGCGGCTGGAGGCAGCAGATGGAGGACCGATACGGTCCGTTGCTGTTACAGAAAAAGCATCCGGTATTATATCGGTATCTGGAACGGGAGCTTCGGATTTGTGACGATGTGCTTGACCGGATGCGGCAGCAGGCGTCGGATGGACCGGAGAAGAACGGACGATACGAAGAAATTGAAGAACAAAAGCGGAATTGTTTACGGGTCATGAGAGAAAGGTATGGGCAGGGGTATGGGTATGGTGAAAATCAGGATTGACGGAAAAGAAAAGCTGTATGAAGAAGGAATCAAATACGAAATCATAGCCAGGGAATATCAGCATTTGTATCGGGAGCCGATTGCGCTTGTTATCATCAACGGCAAGATCAGAGAATTGATGAAGCGGGTTGACAGAGACTGTGAGCTTACTTTTGCAACCTATGGGGATGCTCTCGGGCATAAGACCTATGTGCGGTCTGCCATTATGCTTCTGATGAAGGCAATTAAGGATGTGGCCGGTTATGAGACCGCGGCGGCGGCAAAGGTTGATTTCGCGATTGGCGCGGGGTATTATTGCCGCTTCCGGGAAGGATACTGTCTGGATGAAAAGCAGATTGTGCAGGTAAAGGAACGGATGCAGGAGCTGGTGGAGGCAGATCTGCCGGTTACAAAGAAGGCTTACCCCGCGGAAGAGGCGGTTGCGCTTTTTCGGAAATATGGCATGAACGATAAAGTGAAGCTGTTCCGTTACCGGAGAAGCTCTACGATCAATGTATACTGTCTTGGGGACTATTTCGACTATTATTACGGGTATATGCTGCCGAGTACGGGATATGTCAGTTGTTTTGATCTGCTTTCTTATGAAAACGGGTTGATTCTGTTGCTCCCGGACAGGGAAGAGCCGGAGAAACTGCCGGTTTTCGAGCCGAGAAAGAAGCTGTTTCAGACGCTGATGCAGGCCGGCCAGTGGGGAGAAGAAATGGGAATCGATACGGTAGGCGATTTAAACGATCAGATCTGTCAGGGGAATATCGCGGAGATGATTCTGGTGCAGGAAGCGCTTCAGGAGAGAAGAATCGGAGAGATTGCCAGGGAAATTGCGAGAAGAGAGGGCGTGAAGTTTGTTATGATTGCGGGACCGTCTTCTTCGGGTAAAACGACTTTTTCTCATCGGCTGTCGATTCAGCTGCGTTCCTATGGCATGAAACCGCATACGATCGGGCTGGATAATTATTATGTTAATCATGACAGTACACCGCTTGACGAAGATGGAAATCCCGATTATGAGTGTCTGGAGGCGCTTGACGTAGAGCAGTTTAATCAGGATATGGTGAATCTGCTGGCCGGGGAATGTGTGGAGCTTCCGACTTTTAACTTTAAAACCGGAAAAAGAGAATATAACGGCAGAGTCGTAAAGCTTGGGCCGGATGATATACTGGTGATCGAAGG
Source organism: uncultured Lachnospiraceae bacterium (assembly GCA_937910785.1). Taxonomy (GTDB): domain Bacteria; phylum Bacillota; class Clostridia; order Lachnospirales; family Lachnospiraceae; genus UBA3282. The sequence continues at coordinate 3,154 of CALDLG010000019.1, forward strand.
AATTCACGGTCTGAATGAGAGAATGTCTCATTCCCTTCCGGCGGAGAGTAAGTATAAGATTTATATCAGCGCGCTCACCTGTCTGAATGTGGATGAACATAACCGGATTCCGACGACGGACGGAAGGCTGCTGCGGCGCCTGGTGCGGGACGCCAGAACGAGAGGGGCCAGTGCACAGAGGACGATCGAGATGTGGTCTTCGGTCAGACGCGGGGAAGAAAAATATATCTTCCCGTTTCAGGAACAGGCAGATGCCATGTTCAATTCGGCTCTGATTTATGAGCTTGCCGTATTAAAGCAGTATGCGGAGCCGCTTTTATTCAGCATTCAAAAAGGAGAACCGGAATATCATGAGGCGAAAAGGCTTCTGAAATTCCTGGAATATTTCCTGGGTGTCAGCAGCGAAATGCTTCCGCAGAATTCTCTGTGCAGGGAATTTGTGGGAGGAAGTATTTTTGAATAGATTCCTGTACAAAATAAGTAGAATAAATGATCGCGCCCGCGTGCGGGTGAGGAAAGTCCGGGCTTCACAGGGCAGGATGCCGGATAACGTCCGGTGGAGGCGACTCCAAGGATAGTGCAACAGAAATAATACCGCCGCATTTCATGCGGTAAGGGTGGAATGGCAGTGTAAGAGACTACCGCTTTTCCGGTAACGGAAAAGGCTGTGTAAACCCCATCCGAAGCAAGACCGGAAAGAAAGCGACAGGCTTGCCCGGCCTGCTTTCAGGTAGGTCGCTTGAGACTGCCGGCAACGGCAGTTCCAGATAGATGATCATTCACGACATAACCCGGCTTATCGTTCTGCTTATTTAGTAAATGATATAGGAAGTAATGAAATGCAAATCTCTCCCCAAAGGGGAGAGATTTGTGCATAACAGCTTTGTTGCGGGGAGGAATGGAAAGGTATGACCGGATGATATGAAGAAATATATCTGTTGTTTGATGTTTATGATATCGATAGCGGCCGTTCCTGAAACGGCAAGAGCGGAGGAAATACAGCCTCCGCATCTGATTCAGACAGTGACAGAGCAGGATGTTCTTGACGGCCTGTTGGAGCTTGGCCTGCTGGAATGTCCGGCGCTGGAAACGGAAGACTGCGATATGGCGTATGAAAACGTGCGGGACTGTATTGTGCGGATTTATATGGGGAATGCTTATGGGAGCGGTGTGATCTGGGAAATAGCGCCGGAGAGAATCGTGATCGCGACCAATAAACATGTGCTGGAATATTGGGATGACATGATAAGTCTTGTGCAGTTTCCGCAGGGAGCTTCCGTGGAGGCGGAAGTGCTGGGGATATCGGAAGATTATGATATCGGCTTTCTGGCGGTGGATACGAAGGAATTTCATGGACGGGAGCTGGAGCAAATGCGGTATGTGCGGCGGGATGCCGACCGATATGACGGACTGCGGGCCGGAGATGTTATTTTCTGTACCGGAGCCGGCAGGTATGAGGCCGGGTCGGAGGAGGACGTTGCGGAACCGGGGCGTTTTTATCAGGGAAGCATCGGTGACATGCATCGATACATTGGAGAATTTGAGGAATATATGATATACGGATACGGCTATGCGGTAGAAGGGATGTCGGGCGGTGGAACCTTCGATGCCTATGGGAATTTCATCGGTATGATCTCCGGAGCGACGGAGGCGGGAGAAACCGCGAGCGTGCCGCTTCCGGTGATCGAGGAGGCATACGAAACTCTTGTGAAGCAGATACCATAGAAAATCCGGTTTTAAGGGGCATTTTGTCTGCGGCAGAGAAAGGAGCGGGAGCGCGGGGATGATAAAAATAGAAGTGAACGAAGGAAAACTTCCCGGCATCATAGGAATCGGAGCCATTGCGGCAGGAACGCTGTTTGGCATTGTCGTTCTTTGTTCGAATGCTTCCGGTATGACGGGGCTGTTCAGTTATCTTGTGATTTTTCTGATTATCGTTACGGGCGCCGGAATGTGTATCGGCGGCAGAAACAGAAAGCTGACGGTGGAAGACAGAATGTTGTGTTATACGGATCGTTTCGGAAGAAAGAGAATTTTTTCGTTGGATGAGATCGGTTACTGCCAGGCGGCATTGGAAGAGAGGGGCGGAAGAGATTATCTGAAGCTGTATGATCTGCTCGGAGAGAAGTTATGTAAACTTGAATTTGCGATGAAAAACAGTGCGCTTTTTCTGCAATATCTGTTGGACAATCAGGTTCGGGTGGAATGTTCGGAGAAATCCGATGATTTTCTGAAGGGCATGCTTCATACCAGGTCTGTCTGTGCGGAGGAAATACCGGAAGCAGTGAACGCCTGTTTCGAGGAGGCAAAGGAGCTTGTTTGGGAGTGGAGCAAAGCGCACAGACAATTTCAGGCGGAATGGAAGATGGGAATTGCGGCTTATCTGGAAAAGGAGCTGTCGGACCCAAAACAGCTCTGGGAACAGAAAGGATGCAGCGGAAGCATTTCTTTGGAGGAACTGCCGGAGGGATATCTGATCGCAATAGAAGGGTATTTGCAGAAGGAAGATCTTTTCGTATTTGATAAAAAGAACAGGGCGGTGATGTTTTATGTGCCGGTGATCAGCGTTTCCAAATCCATGCAGACGGATGAAGCTGTCATAATCCGTTTTTTCGGAAACGTGAAGGAGGAGCTGGCCTGTCAGCTTGACTGGCTGTCTCATGTTCTGCCGCAGAAGCGCTACCATACGCGGAAAATATCCATAAATCATGAATTACGGGAAAGGTTATAGTGTCCATGCCGTATAAAATGTGATATAATGAGCGCAGAAGAAAGGTGAAGAAGCAGGCGCCTGATAAAATCGGACAAAAAGGCACTGAAAGCATCCATAAAAAATGTTACGGAAAGACAGAGGGAAAGTGTATGGCGTTATTTCAAATCGGCAATGACAAAGTTACGATACAGATAGACAGTATGGGAGCGGAACTGAAATCCCTGAAAAGAGTGGATACCGGGACCGAATATATGTGGGAAGGAGATCCGGCTTTCTGGGGGAGGACATCCCCGATTCTTTTTCCGCTGGTAGGCGGCCTGAAAAACCGTGAGTATCTTCATCAGGGCAGACGTTATCAGATGGGACAGCATGGCTTTGCCAGAGACATGCAGTTTAAGCTGAAAAGCCAGACGAACAGGGAAATCTGGTTTACGCTGGAATCGAATGAGGAGACGATGCGGAACTATCCGTATGAATTCCTTCTGGAACTGGGGTATGAGCTGAAGGAAAACACAGTAATTGTAAAGTGGAAAGTATCCAATCCCGCATCCGGAGATCTGTATTTTTCGATCGGCGGCCATCCGGCGTTCCGTTGTCCGATTCAGGACGATACGAAGCAGACGGACTATCGCATTCGGTTCGATGCGAAGGAAAAAATAACGGCGACGGTTATCCGGGATGGACTGGCGAGTGACGTGAAGGAAGATTATCTGCTGGAGGATGGCTGTCTGCGGATTACGGAGCACCTGTTTGACAGGGACGCCCTCGTGATAGAAGAACATCAGGCGCATGAAACGGCATTTGTGAAACCGGATGGAAGTACATATCTGACGGTTTGTTTTGATGCGCCGCTTTTCGGAATCTGGTCGCCTGTTGGCAAAAACGCACCGTTTATCTGCATTGAACCCTGGTATGGCAGGTGCGATTCGCACGATTTTGAGGGAACATGGGAAGAACGTAAATGGGGACAGCATCTGGCGGCGGGCGAAAGCTTTGAAGCATCCTACCGGATTATCTTTTCGTGAGAGAAAGGGGTATGACAGAACAATGGAAATGGGACCGATTGTACAATGTGTGGGCCTTGCCAAAACCTATGGCGGGAAAGTCGCGCTGAATCAGATTTATCTGAATCTGGAGCGGGGAAAGATTATCGGGCTGCTTGGACCGAACGGGAGCGGAAAGACCACGCTGATTAAAATTATGAACGGACTGTTAAGACCGACGGCAGGTGATATTTTTATCGGAGGCGAAAGGCCTGGTATTGAAACAAAATACAGAATTTCCTATCTTCCGGAGCGGACCTATCTTCATGCGGGCATGAAGGTGCTGGAGATGGTACAGTATTTTCAGGATTTTTATCCGGACTTTCGAATAGAAAGAGCCTTTGATATGCTGCACAGGCTTCAGATTCCGCCGAATGAGAGGCTGAAAAATCTTTCCAAGGGAACGAAGGAAAAGGTACAGCTGATTCTCGTGATGAGCAGAGACGCGGATCTGTATGTTCTGGATGAACCGATTGCGGGCGTCGATCCGGCTTCCAGAGATTATATTCTGCATACGATTGTCAGCAACTATAACAGAAACGCATCGGTACTGCTTTCGACCCATTTGATATCCGATGTGGAAAGCATTCTGGACGAAGTCATTTTCATTAAATACGGCAATATTATTTTGCAGGCGCCGGCGGAGCAGATCAGACGGCAGGAGGGCAAATCGATAGACCGCTTCTTCAGGGAGGTGTTCGCATGTTAGGAAAACTGATGAAATATGAGTGGAAGGCTACATGGAAGCTGTTAATTCCGCTGAATCTGTTCATTGTGGTCATGTCGATTCTGGCTTATATTACCGTAAAGCTTAAATTCTTCGATTCCAACAATGATCTGGTCATGATGACGGGAACACTCATGCTTCTGGCATATGCGCTCAGTATGTTTGTGATTTCGGTGGTGACGCTGATTTATCTGATTTACCGGTTTTATACTTCCGTCTATGGGGAAGAGGGTTATCTGCTGCATACGCTGCCGGTCGATAAGCATCATATAATCGTTGCCAAGGCTGTGGTGAGTGTATCCTGGATCGTTTTGAATTTGTTTTTGATTTATCTTTCCATATTGTTTCTGATTTCAACACAGGAATTTTTTGTGGAGACGATTGTGGACGGTTTTGAGTTTTATATCGATACCTTAAACAGTTACAGCAAAGTGGGAGCTTTTGAGGTGATTATGACGTTCGTCGCGTCATTCTTTGCGCTGCTTGCCAGAGTGCTGAAGGTTACGGCCTGTGTTTCTCTGGGACAGCTGTCCTCGAATCACAAGATTTTAAGCTCAATCGGCTTTTATTATGCGATCTATATCGTACAGAGAATCTTCACACTGATCTATTTCGTAATACAGTCGTTGATTCTCCATGCTTCGGAAGATTATTATTATAACGCGTTTTGGGGTTCATCATGGGAATTTACGCTGTTGTCCAGCCTGCTTTACTGCGCTGTGTTCTATTTCCTGACCTGGTATATGATGGAGCGGAAGCTGAATCTGGATTGAGAAACCGGCGCGTTCTTCGCCACGGTGATGATGTTTTCCGATGCCGGCCGCGGACTCTTCCGGCTCTGGCGGTGTTGACAGAATGAAAAAACAGGAGCAGAATAAGGGACGGGTCTGCAGGTTCCCGGATTTGAGATTTCGCGAAGCAAAATTCCGGAAGCCGGAAAGGCATGATGATTAAGATAGATAACGGATAGAAAGGTAAGGCGGTAAAGATGACGAAAATTGATATTGTATCCGGTTTTCTCGGAGCCGGAAAAACGACTTTGATCAGGAAGCTTATAAAAGAGGCTCTGCAGGATACACAGGTGGTTCTGATCGAGAATGAGTTTGGGGAGATCGGAATAGACGGCGGTTTTCTGAAGGAGGCGGGGATTGAGATCAAAGAGATGAATTCCGGCTGTATCTGCTGTTCTCTGGTGGGTGATTTTGCGGCTTCATTGAAGGAAGTGCTTTCTGCCTACTCGCCGGAACGAATTTTGATTGAGCCTTCGGGCGTGGGAAAACTTTCCGATGTAATGAAGGCCGTTCAGGGAGCCATGCAGGATGAAAAGGTGGTGTTGAACAGCGCGGTTGTCGTGGTGGATGCCGGAAAATGTAAGATGTATATGAAAAATTTCGGAGAGTTCTTTCTAAACCAGATCGAATATGCCGGAACGATTATTTTGAGCCGGACCGGGAAAATGAGTGAAGAAAAGGTTCAGGCATGTGTTGCCATGTTAAGGGAGCACAATGCAAAGGCGACAATTATTACGACCCCCTGGGAGGAACTGGAGGGAAAGGATATTCTGGAGACCATCGAGGGCGCAAAGGATCTGGAAGCGGAGATGATGAAAGAGGTTATGGCGCGGAAGGAAGAGCATGCACACCACCATCACCACGACCACGAAGGGGAGCACGACCACTGTCATCATGACCATGACGGGGAATGCCATGAGCATCATCACGCTCACGAGGAGGAACACGA
>CALDLG010000020.1 GCA_937910785.1 uncultured Lachnospiraceae bacterium
TGAAATCGGGGACAATCAGGGATAATATCGTGATGGGAAAACCGGATGCTACGGATGAGGAGATGATCGCGGCGGCAAAGGCTTCCCATGCGCACAGCTTCATCAAACGGCTTCCCAACGCGTATGATACGGTGATTACGGAAGACGGCGGCAATCTTTCCCAGGGGCAAAAACAGCTGTTATGTATTACCAGAGTCATGCTGTGCCTGCCGCCGATGTTGATTCTGGATGAGGCTACGTCTTCGATCGATACGAGAACGGAGATCCGGATTCAGAAGGCGTTTGCAACGATGATGAAGGGAAGAACCAGTTTTATTGTAGCGCACAGACTTTCGACGATCCGGGAAGCGGATGTCATCCTTGTTATGAAGGACGGCAATATCATCGAGCAGGGAAATCACGAGTCACTGCTTTCCATGAAGGGCTTTTACGCGGATCTTTATCAGAGCCAGTTTGCGAGATAAACTTACGGGGCGGCTTCCAGATCCTCATAATAGGAGGCGTCTTCATTATAATCCATGAATTCCGAATGGATATCGGTAATGAAGCCGTCTTCCCAGGTAAAGATCATGTAATGATAGACTACCCTGTGGTTCTGCAGATATTCTTCGGAACTGAGCAGGGACAGCAATTCGCTTCGCGCGATGCCGTTATCCGTACAGATCTGTTCGATCGTGGCCGGGAGGCCGTCGATAAAAAAAGTGGGAAGAATCGTCCGGATGGACTCGGTAAAGGGGATATCCTTTGCCCTGATCGATTCGTAGGGTCCGTATTCTTTGGAAGTTTCGATATCGTAGCTGCCATAGGCTTCCAGAAAATCCTCCGGGGTGCTGCCGATGCCGATTCCCCGGCTGGTGGTTCCAGTTTCCTGATTCAGTTCATAGTCCGCTTCCGTCAAAAGCGGTATCTCTTCTTCACAGGCTGTCAGAAGAATGGTGCAGAGCAGAATTGTTAAAAGTATTTTTAATTTGTTCATGGATGTATCGTTCCTTTTCGTCCGGTATTTTTTAGATTATCAGAAATCCCTGAAAATAGCGCATTCATACGCTGTCTTCAGGGATTTTGTGTACAGGGGCAGTAGGAATCGAACCCACATCGATGGTTTTGGAGACCACTGTTCTACCTTTGAACTATGCCCCTATCTGTAGGGTATCCGGTGAAAAGACCCGGTCTTTAATCACCAAGTGGTATTATAGCATAAATGGGCGGGCTTCTGCAAGCCTTTTTTTTGAGAAGGGGGCATGATAAAATGAAAATCAGCAGGGGCCGCGCCGGGAATGCATCCTTTGGAGGCACGCTCTCGCTCCGTGAAAAACGCAGCAGGCGCTAAGCTCGTAAAGGACCTCGCTAAGCGCTGGCGTTTTTCAAGGGCCTCCGCAGGATGCATTCCCGGCGCGGCCACGATTGGTTTTTGTCTGATTGCGTGAGAGAAAGGCTGAGGGTTTTAAAGGAATGCTGTTTGGATATGAGAATGAAAGGTGATGAGGGAGGCGTTATGATGAGGAAAAGGAAATGCAGGAGGTATCTTGCGCTGGCGCTTGCGGCGGGCATGGCGGCAGCCGGGCTTTCAGGCTGCGGAGGCGGCAAAACACAGGAACAGGCGGCTGCGGAGAGCGGGACGGAAGCGGTGTGGGAGGAAGGAACGGAAACGGACGGGACGAATTCGGAAGAGGCGAATTCGGAAGGTGCGGAACAGGCTTTGGAGGAAGCGGCACCGCAGGAGGAATGGCCTGTGGATACGGTGATCTATGAGCTGCCCGAAGGGCCGGAGGAAGCGGAGGTTTATGTGGAGCCGGTAGAAGGTCTGTCGGAGGATTTTATCCGGGGTGTGGATCTTTCCAGCGTGATTGCGGAAGAAAAGAGCGGCGTCGTCTATTATAACGAAGAAGGAAAAGAACAGGATATTTTTCAGACACTGGCGCAGCACGGCGTGAACTATATCCGGGTGCGGGTCTGGAACGATCCCTTTGATGAAAACGGGAATGGCTACGGAGGCGGCAATAACGATACGAAAACGGCGGCGGAAATCGGCGCGCGGGCAGCGAAATACGGGATGAGGCTCTGTGTGGACTATCATTATTCCGATTTCTGGGCGGACCCGAACAAGCAGCAGTGCCCGAAGGCCTGGGAGGGCATGGCAATCGAGGATAAATCGGAGGCGCTTTATCAGTTTACCAAAGAGAGCCTTTCGGAGATTATCGATGCGGGCGCCGTAGTCGGCATGGTGCAGATCGGAAATGAAATCAATCATGGTATGTCCGGTGAGACCGACTGGACGAAGCGCAGACAACTGATGCAGGCCGGTTCACAGGCTGTCAGGGAGATGGCGCAGGAGAGCGGGCAGGATATCCGGATCGCGGTGCATTTTACGGATGTTTCGGATAAAAAGGGGATGCTCGCCATTGCTCAGAAGCTGCTTGATAAGGAAATCGACTATGATATTTTTGCAGTATCCTATTATCCGTTCTGGCATGGCAGTCTGGAAAATCTGACGGAGGTTTTGCGGGAGATTTCGACGGAATACGGAAAGCAGGTAATTGTAGCGGAAACTTCTTATCCGTATACGGCGGGAGACGGCGACGGGTTTGCCAACAGTATCGGGGAATTCGATGTGGCGCCGGAATATGCGGTCAGCGTGCAGGGGCAGACGAACGAAATCCGGGATGTGTGCGCGGCGGTTGCCGATGTGGGAGAAGCGGGTCTCGGCGTCTTTTATTGGGAACCGGCCTGGATTCCGGTCGGTATTTATGAGGAAGGGGCGGCGGACGCGGCATCGGTGCTTTCTTCCAATCAGGAGCTGTGGGAAAAGCATGGTTCCGGCTGGGCCAGCGCCGGTGCGGCAGCGTATGACCCAAAGGATGCCGGCGTTTATTATGGCGGAAGCTCATGGGACAATCAGGCTCTTTTTGATTATGAGGGGCATCCGCTGGAATCTCTGAAGGTATTCCGCTATTTACACTGCGGAACGGTTGTGGAACGGACGGTGGAGAGCATTCAGACGGTGGAAATCAGCGTACCGCTTGGGGCACAGATCGAAATGCCGGAAACGGTGGGCATTGTCTTTAATGACAGGAGTACGGAGGAAATTCCGGTTCTGTGGGAGGAATCCGGCCTGTCCGAAATCGATACTTCCGTATCCGGGGAATATGAAGTAACCGGGACCTTTGATATATTGCAGGCTTCTACGGCCGATACGACGCTTTCGGCGGAGATAATCTCCTGTCTGGAGAAGGAGCAGGTTACGGCGGTCATATCCGTAAACCGGAAAAACATGGTTGTAAACGGCAGCTTTGAGGAAGCGGATACCTCCATGTGGGTGATTACGGCGAAGGGAAGCGATATGACAGATTTTCAGGATAAGGAAGCGGATGCCTACAGCGGTGTGATGGCGCTGCATTTTTATTCCACGTCGGATGTTTCTTTTACGGCCGAACAGACCATTACGGGACTTACGCCGGGTATCTATGAATTCGGCCTGTATCTGCAGGGCGGCGATGCGGGGGACAATGCCGGGATGTTTATCTATGCGGATAACGGGAAAGAGCGGCTGACGGAGGAAACCGGCGTGTCGGGCTGGTGTAACTGGCAGAATCCTGTGATTTCCGATATTACGGTAGGAGAGGACGGGACCCTGACCGTGGGTGTGTCGATTGAATGCGCTGCCAAAGGATGGGGGACGCTGGATGATTTTTATCTGTATCAGATCAGATAGACGCGGCTGCCGCTTCCGAAAGAAAATTTTCGGAAGCGGCAGTTTTTCTGACAGGGTTCAGGTGTCAAAAGATACGATATAAAATTCTTATTGGCAGATTGCACAAAATATTCCCTTGCGTCTGACTTC
>CALDLG010000021.1 GCA_937910785.1 uncultured Lachnospiraceae bacterium
ACTTGACATTCGCTCCACGGAAAACCTGCCACATGGGCAGCAACCTCACGTTTCATAGCTATCATGCCACAGCACTTGGTAGTATACAGGATAATTTCCCAATATGCAAGCTTTTTTTGAAAATTATTAAAAAAATTTATTGAAAAAATCTTTTATATTAACAGCCTCCCTGCATAAGCATGCGCAGTAATGTTCCTGTAACGGTCATACCCCTGGCAAGTATGCAAAAATGATGCACTTATGACGCAACTTTGATGCCTTTTATCTATATAATGGCGATATGCAACAGTTAACCGGATATCATGGATAAAACAGGTAAGGGAACGAAGTATGAACATGGACGAAAGAGAAGGGTATCAAACAGGAAATCAGCAGCAGGAGATTCCTCCGCTGCCGAAAAATGAAGTGAACAAAATGAACATAACGGATGCGCCCCCGTTTCAGCCACAGAGCAATGACAGCGCAAATAAGCGAAAATGGCTGTTCCTGACGGTGCTTCTGCTCATACTCGCAGGAATCGGTATCCTTGCCGGAATTGTTCTGTACTCTTCTTTTCCGAAAGGATATGAAGATTATACCGTGCAGAAGGAACAATATTATGTGGAATATTCGGAAGAATATGACTACTGGGACGTACTGACCGTAGAATATCCGCGTCTGGAGGGCATCGATGACACAGTTTCGGAGCAGTTGAACCAACTGCTGTATGACACCGCTCTGGACCGGGTGATCTACTGGCATTTCAGGCCTTCCGAAGAGGTGAAAGCTTTTCAGGACGAATATTTTTCTATTTTTGCCAGCGATGTCAGCTGTGACGTCACTTATCACAGCCAGTATCTTTTGAGCGTGGACTACCGCGAATATTATTCCGCCGGCACCCCCGTATGGATGACGAACGGAACCGAAAGAGCGCTTACGATAGACCTGCTTACCGGAGAAAGCTATGCGCCGGATGACATTCTGGTAATCGACAAAGAGTTTATCCGGATGTGGGACAAGTCCATCAGTGACGAACGGGACGAAGAATATGCGGACGAAGAAACGCTCGAGCAGGTGCTCTCATGGTTCCTGCGGACGGATGAGGAAACCAACCAACAATTTTTCTGCCGTCCCTTTTTCTATCTGACCGAGGACAAAAATTTCGTCATCGGTGTCGCCCTCGACCCTGTCCTGGAGTATGCCTATACCTATAAACCCATCAGCCGCAGCTTCTATGCAGAGCTGAGTATGGAAGAATTAGAGGCATTTAAGAAAGAAAGCGACTTCTGGGAAAAATACGACAAATCCGAGCTGGCAGGAGAAGTTCTCCCCTGTCCGGATAAAAAAGAAAATATCTGGTTAGGAGAAAATGCGGGCATATGGGATTGGGATTACGATCGTTAGAAAAAGCAGGGGCGCTCTTCCTTGGCGCGGCAATCCTTATGAGCGCCATTCCCACTGTGGAAGTTCATGCCGCGGAGCAATATCCTTTCATATATAATGATATCGGTGCTCCAAACGAGGATTATATGGCTCTGACAGAAGATTTGGAGGATTATACGGTTCTTCCCGGCGACAGCCTCTGGAAGATTGCCAAAGAGCAGCTCGGAGACGGCAGTTTCTATCCGATGCTTGCGGATCTTAATCAGGAATGCCTGACAGACCCGGACCTGATCTATCCGGGAATGCGTCTGAAATTGTCAAAAACCGGCTATATTTTCAGAGAAGAAGCCGTATACGGCGGCATACAGATGGGCGGATATTCCATGGATATGCCCTATGGCTTTACAATCGGAACAACACAGTCCGGCAGCGCCGGGGGAAATTTCGTCATGTCCGGAGACGGGACTGTGGCCTGCCTGATACAGGACAGGACAAAAGAAATTTCAGCAAGTGTTCCCGGCTGGCAGGAATGCTCGGAACAGATTACCGCATATGCCGGAAAGAATTATCCCCTGCAGGTGTCCGATCTGCAATTCGAACATTACCGCATGGAAGAACAGGGCGATACTTCGGGAGAATTATACTTATATTCCTATTTCTGGCACATCAGCCCGGACGACTATCCGGATCTTACCTGCCGGGTCTGCGTCGGTCTGAAGCTGACAGAGCATATCCAGGCGGAATTTGTTGGCTATACGTTCGATAACTACGATATCCGGGGCTGCGTGCGCTATATCACGGCTTCCTTCGAAGAACATTTCGATGCCGGAACATCCGGAAAATTTACCGTCAATGATTCCAACATGAGCATCGTGCCCGTAACGGAATGGCCCCTTTCGGGAATGTACAATTCTTTTGCATATATGGATGAATTTTTCACCGCGCTGTTGAACAAAGCAGCCGAAACGGAAACGACAAAAGAAAGCCGCTATCATATAAGATAACGCTTCCGCAGAAACAGCGGGACAGCATACGAGGCAGCGCTTCCGCAGCCGTGGCGGGACAGCGTATGTTTCCTTTGGTGGCACGCTTCCGCTCCGTGAAAAATCGTAGCGGTACTAAGTTCAAAAGCGCCGGGCCGCTTTTTCACTAAGTACCGACGTTTTTCAAGGGCCACCGCAGGAAACATACGCTGTCCCGCCACGGCCCCAAAACCGCGCACAATAATATTATCCCTTGCTTTTTCTCCGCATTTTTTTTATGATCTATACAGAATCAAAGTAAATTTAGAGAAAGGTATGTAAGACAATGTGGATAGCCGGGAACTGGAAAGATTATGAAGTCATCGACACTTCTGCGGGAGAAAAACTGGAACGCTGGGGAGACTACCTGTTAATCAGGCCGGACCCTCAGGTCATCTGGAATACGCCGAAGGAGCACCCCGGATGGCGGAAAAAAAACGGGCACTATCACCGCAGCGCAAAAGGCGGCGGCGAGTGGGAATTTTTCCATCTGCCCGGCGAATGGAGTATCCGCTATGAGGATCTGATTTTTCATCTGAAACCGTTCAGCTTTAAACATACCGGCCTTTTTCCGGAGCAGGCGGCTAACTGGGACTGGTTTTCTTCTCTGATAAAAGATTCCATAAAAGAAACGGGCCGCCCTGTAAAGGTTTTGAATCTGTTCGCCTATACCGGCGGCGCCACACTCGCCGCGGCCAAAGCGGGCGCCGCCGTAACGCATGTAGACGCTTCAAAGGGCATGGTCACATGGGCAAAAGAAAACGCCGCCGCATCCGGACTTGGCGACGCTCCAATCCGCTGGCTCGTGGATGACTGCGTCAAATTCGTCGAGCGGGAAATCCGGCGCGGAAACACTTATGATGCGATTATCATGGACCCTCCTTCTTACGGAAGGGGACCGAAGGGCGAAATCTGGAAAATAGAAGAAAGCATCTTCCCTTTTCTGGAACTGACGTCCCGGATTCTGGCGAAAGATGCTCTTTTCTTCCTGATTAACTCGTATACCACAGGACTGCAGCCCGCTGTCCTGTCCTATATGCTGCATACCGTCATTGTCTCAAAATTCGGCGGGCATGTAACGGCGGATGAAATCGGCCTGCCCGTCAGTGAAAACGGCCTGATACTGCCCTGCGGTGCTTCGGGACGATGGTCTTTCCTCTAAAACACGCCGGAAACGCCTGCGGCAACAACGAACATAATGACAAGAAAATACAGCCCGAAAGCAATACCGAATAAAATCAGATAGGCCTTGAAAAAATTAGACTTGCTCTTCTTTTCCGTTTTACTGAAGGCCCATACGAACATCATTACGATATTTACACAGGGAACAATCATCAGGAGCATGGAGATCAGCCATTCGCTCATCTTTACGGGCTCTTCGAGATCGAGCTGGGAAGACTGGTACGGCGCCTGATAACTGCCGTTCCCATATCCGCCGGCATAATTTCCGTTCTGATAGCTGCCGCTGTTATTGCTATAATTTCCGCTGCCATAGCTGTTCTGATAGCTGCCGCCGCTCTCGTACTGGTTATAGGATGACTGCTGATACGCGCCGTTATTCTGGTATGCGCTGCCCTGTGAGTACGCGTCTCCGCTCTGGTATGCATTTCCCTGCGAATACGCGTCTCCGCTCTGGTATGTATTTCCCTGCGAATACGCATCGCCGCTCTGATATGCGCTTCCCTGATAGGCATCACCGCTCTGATATGTATTTCCCTGCGAATACGCATCGCCACTCTGGTACGCGCTTCCTTCATAACCCGAGGCCTGATTATTTTCGGGCTCCGTTCCCGCCGGCTGTTGATTCTGATTCAGATGATTGCTGTCCATGATCTTTTCCTCCCTGATGAAACATATTTACATATACAGATCTATCTTATCACAACATTCCCAATGCGTGTAGTATTTGTTCATAAAAAGGAAAAACGCGTGCCAGAAGATTCTCTTCTCTGTATACATACGGCTCTCTGTCCGGAAAATAAAGATACATCCGAAAGAGATAGAAAAAGACCAGGGCCGCGATCGCCAGAATGATCAGCGTTTTCATTCCTCTGGCGCTTTTTCCAAGCAAATACCGGTTCCACAGAAAATAAAAAATGATTCCGGCAATCAGAATGCCCATCGGATGAATCCAGAGAGAACGTTCCAGCCTGCCCGTTACCAGAAAAAACAAAGATCTCGACATTCCACAGCCCGGACAGGGCAGTCCCGTTATCACCACCATCGGACAGAATGCCCCGAACAGAACGTTCATCAAAACGATACAGATCACTACCGCAACGGCAGCAGGCCAAAAGTTTTTAATATCCTGACAGATACGTTTCCCCACTTCCCGTATTCTAATTCTCATATCAAAGCCCCCTTGGGAACAGACACAGCGCAACGCCGTAAAGCAGCAGCAGGTGCAGCGGATAGAACCAGTAATAAAACGCTTTCGGAAGCTGTCTGCCCTTCTTTCCGTTGTAGCGCCAGATAAAGTAAAAGGCAGACAGTCCGTATAATTCGCTCGTGGATGCCTGCAGATAAACTGATATGGGAAAGCCGCTTCCCCAATAGTTCAGAACATAGTTCAAAACCATTCCCAGATAAATCACGACAGACCCCACCACAAACTGATACGGAAAAGAATCTCTGCACAGATAAAATACAACGATCAGAAGAACGCCCATCGCGGCATAATCGGTGGAAAGCATCGTCGCTGCGGTACAGCATAGCAATACGCAGACGATCTGCAACGCCAGATATCCCCGCAGTTTATCAAAAAGACATAACGCCGCTACCCCCAAAAACAACGTCCAGTATACATTCTGTTTCTCCATATCAAAAAGACTTCCCTGAAACGCCAGATCAAAAGGGACCTCCGAAATGACCGCAAACACCAGCAGACGCAGGAGATACCTGCCTCTGCTATGGGTATGCCAAAATCCCTCCGCGGCCATAAAAGCAAACAGAATAAAAGCAGTCCTGCCGACCGCCCGGCCGATATGATAAATGTTCTGCACCGTTTCAGGCGCACCGTTTACCATGACCGTCTCATTCATGTATGCCGTAAATACAATAGCAAAAAAATGATCAATCAACATGGATAGATAAGCGACATTTTTTAAAAACGCGCTGCTTATGGAATCTTTTTTCATCACAGCAGCTCCTGTAAATCGCCGCACAGCTCATCCACCGCAGCCTTTTTCGTTGCCCAGCTCGTACAGAAGCGCACCGCGCTGTGCTTTTCGTCAATACGCTCCTGCCAGGTATAACAATACTTTTCCTGAAGCTTCGCCAAAACGTCATCGGGCAGAATCGGAAAGATCTGATTCGTATGGCTTTTCACAAGAAAAGGAACCTGTTTTTGAGAAAGCACTTCCCGAATCTGCTCAGCGAGAACATTCGCGTGTCTGGAAATCTCCGTATACAAATCGTTTTCAAAAAGCGTCATGAATTGAATTCCCAACAACCTTCCTTTTGCGAGCATGCCGCCATGCTGTTTGATCACATAGCGAAAATCCTGCTGCAGAGCCGGATTCGTGATCACTACGGCTTCTCCGAACAATGCGCCCACCTTCGTTCCTCCGATATAGAAAACATCGGACAGCTCCGCCAGATCCGGCAGCGTCACGTCATTCCCCTCCGCCGTAAGTCCGTATCCGAGTCTTGCCCCGTCCACAAACAGAAACAGGCCGTATTTCCTGCAGACCGCGGAAATCGCCGTAAGCTCCTTCAGCGTATACAGCGTCCCCAGCTCGGTAGGCTGGGAAATGTAAACCATCTTTGGCTGTACGATATGTTCAAAACTGTCATCCGCAATATGTGCCTGATAAGATGCCTCTACCTGTTCGGCTGTCAGTTTACCATTTTCCGACGGAAGAACAAGTACCTTATGGCCGCATGCCTCAATAGCGCCTGTCTCATGTGCATTGATATGAGCAGTCTGCGCCGCCAGCACCCCCTGATGGGTCCGCAATGCCGCCGCAATCACAGTGGCATTGGTCTGGGTTCCCCCCACCAGAAAATGAACCGCCGCGTCCGCCCTCCGGCATTTCTCTAAAATCAGCTTCCCCGCCTTCTCACAGTATTCGTCACAGCCATAGCCTGCCGTCTGTTCCATATTCGTCTGCAGCAGACGCTCCATGATCTTCTCATGAGCCCCCTCATTATAATCACAGTTAAAATATATCATCCGACTGTCCGCCTCCTATTTAATCTTTTCCATAAATATATCATTAACCGGAGTCTCAATGCAATGTTTCTTTCCCAGCTCACAGATTGTTCCCGCGAAAAGCACGACTTCCGTTTTCCGCCCGGCCTTGCTGTCCTGCCGCATGGACGGCTCCCCGTCCGGATTCAGTCCGTCAATAATCCGAACCCAGTCCTCCAGATCCTTCTGTGTCAGATCAACGCCTTCCGCATTCGCCACCAGGATTGTTTCCCGCATGGCCGCCTTCATCATTTCCCGTGCTTCGCCTTCCTTCTGAACCTCGCTGTAAGTACCGCCATACAGCGCGAGCGTCTGATTCACACCCACATTGCACAGAAGCTTTGCCCACATCGCATGGCGCATGTCTTCCGGACAGGAAGAGGGGAATCCCATTTCGTCAAAAAATAATTTCACGACATCCAGATTTTCTTTTCTTTCCCCATCCTGAATGCCCAGCGCCAGTTCTCCCGGGTTGGTACAGAACGCCGCATTTCCTTCCTTCATCGCCGCCATCTTCTGCGCGATACAGCTGACCACCTTTTCCCTTCCGAATCTTCTTCCCAGATCTTCCTCACTGCGGATTCCATTTAGGGCGGAAAGCAGAATCGTATCTTCCCCGACCAGATGGGCTACCTCTTCCATTGCCTGCTCAAGCGCGCCGTATTTTACTGTAAAAAGCATCAGATCCGCAGGACGGGTTTCTTCTGCCGCATCCAGATAGTTGAGATCACATACCGCACCGTTAAAGGTAACCGTTTCCCTCCGGTAGCGTTCGATGCGCTCCCCATCCGCCAGCACGCGGACATGTTCCTTTCCCAGTTTTTTCGTAAAAAAGTCCGCATACATCACGCCCAGTGCACCCAATCCTATGATATCGACATTCTGAATTTTTCTCTTCATGATTCTGTCCTTTCATTTGTTGTTTTTCTTTTCACCAGATATCTTATACTGCTTTCTTCGCTCTGTCAAATTCGGGCGCTGCACGGCCAAAATGAAGCAGACGCACAGTCTGCCCGTGCGTCTGCCATTTTCTGCTTTTCAGTTTTCATACCATTCTCAGCCAACATATTTCTTTAAGGTCGCGCGAACGGCTCCCGGCCCTGCCAGCATTTCTTTCAGATAACCGCATACTGATTCCGCCATACCGGCCTCATACAGATTCACACCGAAGATCTTTTCGTTTTCAAGAATCGGTTTTACCTTACTTTCCACGTCGCCACAGTCTGTTCCCGGTTTTAAATCCGCAACATACGGGCATACCGTATCGAGCAGCGGATCAGGGCTTAAAGTGAAGTCATTTCCTTTATCGTCAATCCCCGTAAGATAGCGGAGCCATCCGGCGAATACAAGCGGTATCAGTTTCAGATCGGCCGTATTGAGCTGATCGGAAGCCTGATAAGCCTTCACCGTCTCACCGAAACGAATCGCCAGCTTCTGCGAAGTATCGGTTGCAATTCTCTGCGGCGTATCCGGCATGAAAGGATTCGGGAAGCGGACATTCAAAACCGTATCGATAAATTCCTTCGGGTCCAGTACACCCGGATTGACCACAACGGGAAGCCCTTCTTTTAACCCGATCGTCCGGATCATCTTCGTCAGCTCCTCGTCCTTCATTTCCTCGGAGATCTTCTCATAACCGAGCAGGCACCCGTAAACCGCAAGCGTCGTATGCAGCGGATTCAGACAAGTGCAGACCTTCATCCGCTCCACCCTATCGACCGTCTCCCGCTCCGTAAACATCAGCCCGGCCTTTTCCAGTTCGGGACGTCCGTTCGGGAAAGCATCCTCGATTACCAGATATTCACATTCTTCCGCATTGACGAAAGGCGCGACATAAGTGTTTTTTGAGGTAATCACCGGCTCCAGCTCCTCAACGCCGTCTTTTTTCAGAATCTCCTCGACGGAAGCGTCAGGTCTCGGCGTGATCTTATCGATCATCGACCAGGGGAAGGATACCTTTTCTTTGTTATTGATATAATTAAGGAAACCCGCTTCCGCCTTTCCGTTTTCCGTCCACTTTTTCGCAAATGCACTGATCGCCGCATACAGCTTGTCGCCGTTATGAGAACAGTTGTCCATGCTCACCATTGCAACCGGCTTCTCCCCATCCAGATAACGGGTATACAGAAGCGAAGCAACTTTTCCAATATAGCTCGCCGGTTTCTCCGGACCTGCCGCAAAATCTGCTTCCACCGCCGGAAGCGTCTCGCCCTTTCCGTTCACAAGACTATATCCCTTCTCCGTAATCGTAAAGGATACCATCTGAAGCGAATCCTTACGGAAAATCTCTTTCAGCCTGTTATATTCCTGTTCGTTTTCCGAATCCAGAATACAGGATTCCACTACGCTTCCGATCACGGTTTTCTCCACGTTTCCATCGGCTTTCAGTGTCACAAGAATCGTATAATCATCATGCGGACGGTTCATTTTTTCGACGATTTCGTAATCAAAGCCTTCCGCCACCACGAGTCCCCTGTCCAGCACACCTTCGTTTAACAGTCTCTGTACGACATTTGCCTGAAACGCGCGGAAAATATTTCCTGCGCCAAAGTGAATCCAGAACGGCGCTTCTTTCGTGGCCGCCGTCACCGCTTCTCTGTCAAACTGCGGAAGCGCATAGCCCGCAGTCTCCCACTGTGCTCTGTTTTCCAATCCCGCTTTATTTAATTTCATGTCCTGCACCATGCCTTTCCATTCAAGATCTTTTCGCATTCTTATCGATTGCTTCCCAAAGTCCGTTCAGATACGTCGCTCCAAGCGCCCTGTCATACAAACCATAGCCGGGCATCGCAACTTCATCCCAGATCATCCGTCCATGGTCAGGACGAATTGGTCCTGTAAAGCCGATATCGTACAGGGCACGCATGATCTCATACATATCAAAGGTTCCGTCGCTGGAAAGATGGGCCGCTTCTTCAAAATTGGTCGGAGAAATAAATTTCAGGTTACGCACATGTGCAAAATGAATCCTTCCCTTTAGCGAACGAATCATATCCGGAAGATCGTTGTCCAGATTGGTTCCGTAAGAGCCGGAACAGAAGGTCACACCGTTGTGCGGATTATCCACCATTTTCATCATGCGCAGGATATTCTTCTTATTGATGATGATACGCGGAAGGCCGAATACACTCCATGCCGGATCGTCCGGATGGATCGCCATATTGATATCATATTTGTCACATACCGGCATGATCTTTTCCAGAAAATATTTCAGATTCGCAAACAGCTTCTCATCGTCCACATCCCGATACATTTCAAACAGCTCTTTGACGCGCGCCATGCGCTCCGGCTCCCAGCCCGGCATCACCGTACCGTTCATATCACCCGCGATCGTCTCAAACATTTTCTCCGGATCGATCGCGTCCACCGCTTCCTGCGTATAGGCAAGCACCGTCGAACCATCCGCTCTTACACGCGCAAGCTCCGTTCTTGTCCAGTCGAACACCGGCATAAAATTATAGCACACCATGTGAATATCTTCTTTTCCGAGGTTCTCCAGCGTTTCGATATAATTTGCAATATATTCTTCCCGCTCCGGCGCACCGGTCTTGATCGCATCGTGAATATTGACGCTCTCGATTCCCGAAAGCCGCAGGCCTGCCGCCTCTACTTCTTCCTTCAACGCGTGAATGCGTTCCTGACTCCACGCTTCGCCGGGCGCGGTATCATACAGCGTCGAAATCACGCCCGTCACTCCCGGAATCTGCCGTATCTGCTTTAAAGTAACCGTATCAAATCCCGTTCCATACCACCGTAATGTCATTTCCATTTTGATAACCCTCCTGTGAATACCCTGTTTGTAAAATACCCGTTTTCAGTTGATCTCATTATACACGTTCGGAACCCGAAAACAAATTGGCATAATTGTTATTTATATTGCAAAAATTGCGGTTTCATGATACGGTAAAAGGGAAGAAAATCAGGAGAGCTTATGAGAAAAAATTTACAGACCGCATTCAGTCCCAGACAGTATATGCTGTCACAGGATTTTGAAATCTATTATTATAACGATTCCCATCAGGACAGGCTTCGCAGTCAGGTCAAAGAGCATGCCCATGACTATTATGAATTCTATTTCTTTCTGGAGGGAAATGTCTCTCTTCGGATAGACGGAATTGAATATCCTCTGAAAGCAGGCCATATGGTACTGATCCCGCCGGGCGTTTCTCATCAGGCTGTCATCCATGATACACAGATTCCCTACCGCCGTTTCGTTTTCTGGGTCAGCGTTTCCTTTTACACGAAGCTTTCCGGAGAATCCGGAGATTATGTTTATCTGATGCGGAAAGCGGAAAAAGAAGGACGATATATTTCCTGCCATGACCCGATTTCCTTCAATGCCATGCAGTCCAAAATTTTCCGTCTGATCGAGGAAATCCACTCCGAACGTTTCGGTAAAACGGCTCAGCTCTCTCTCTGCGTGCAGGATCTGCTGCTCCATCTGAATCGGACTGCCTATGAAAAGGAACATCCGAATACCGCAGACAAAGAGCAGGGTCTGTACAGGCACCTGCTCCAGTATATCGAAACCCATCTGGACGAAGACCTTACCCTGGACAGCCTGGCCCGGCAGTTTTATGTCAGCAAATATCATATCGCCCATGTGTTCAAGGAAAATCTCGGACTTTCCGTCCATCGCTATATTACGAAAAAACGGCTTGCCATGTGCCGGGACGCTATTTCCGGTCATCAGGAAATCGGCGAAGCCTGTCTGCTATGCGGTTTTAAGGATTATTCCAGCTTCTTCCGCTCCTTCAAAAAAGAATACGGCATGTCTCCCAGAGAATATAAAGCCCGCTTTCTGTCGGAAACGCTGCAGACCGACCTTTAAATAAACGTATCATCTCTTAAAGCTTCCGCCAGATTGATTTTACGCACATTCCGCCATGCAAGGAAATACGCGGACGCCACGTCACAAAGAACGGCCAGCATAAAAACCGCAATGGGAACAAACGGCGCCTCTGCCAGAAATTCTCCCACATCAACATAACTCATCTTTAACATATATCCTACGGCAATTACTGCCGGCGGAAGCGTCAGCAGAATCGGCCGGCACGCTATGACGGCCGCCTCGATGCAGAACATTTTCCGTATTCCGCCGGGTGTCAGTCCGACCGACAGATACCTTGCAAGTTCTCTTTTTCTCTGACGGACAAAACCAAGTGTATTGGAAAATACATTTCCGATGCCGATCATCGCAAGCAGGACACAGAAACCGCCAAAAATTGCCATCATACCCTGTATCATCCTGTTGCTCGAATCATATTCCTGTATACGGTTCTCACTTTCCAGCCTGTAAGTCCGGCCGATCAGCAGTTCAATCCGGTCCTGTATCGCATGCAGGCCCTCCTGTGTCACATTTTCTCCTCCAAGGACACGAATAGAAAGATCCGCCTCCGTCCCTCCGATCTGTCCCCCGACTTCTTTCCATAAAGAGACCGGCATGAAATGCACGAGCTCGTAATAATCAAGGGTCGCATATTCCTCCCGCAAAACAGGAACCTCATCCGTATATGACAGAACCGGAATTTCCGCCGTCATTTCTTCGTTATCTGCGCATCTTAAAACGCTTACCACACCCTGCGTCCCGATATAGGGCAGAAAAACCGGGTGCCTGAAATCCTGATTGGTCACATCACGAATCCGGTTTAATATCACTGCCCCGTCAAGCCGCGGCAAAATGCCAATCTGCTCACAGTAATCCCAAAAACTCTGATCATCCATTATCACAATCGGCGCATTTACCATCCACCCGCCGTCAGCCTTATGAACATAACGATCCGGCGCATGGGAAAAACCGCCAAAGCCCTTCATCTCTTCGCTTATTTCTTCCTCCGTCATCATCCTTTTTGCAGCTGCTTTCTGATACACAACGACACTTTCTGCTCCGGTAAGCCCCTGAATTTCTTCGGTTTCCGCAAAAGAAGCCACATCCGCATCTTTCACCGTAACCATGATATCCCATACATTCTGATATCTTGCAAAATAAGTCTCCCGCGTGCTGATCCCGGACAGGGTAAAAAAGCACTGCATTATGGTAAATGCCAGAGAGGAAAGAACAAATGACCAGGAGGCCGTCCGCAGGGCTTTTTTCTGCGCCTTCAGCGCATTGCCGGCCAGTTCTCCCTCTACCCCGAATAAAAACCGGAGAAAAGGAGAGTTCCTTCTGCGCTTTAAATGGATCTCCTCCGTATTTTTCATCGCCTCAAGCGGTGTCAGCCTGCTTAGTTTTCCTGCCGGAAGCCAGGCGGAAATCCATATCGTTGCAACCGTCACACACCATGTCAGCACAAATACAAGCGGATGATAGCCGGGAGCCGCTCCATGCCTTCCCGCAATATCGCTGCCAGGCAGAAGATTGGACAGCCGCGTCAGCCCCATGCTCCCCGCAATGCCGAGCAGATTCCCCGTAAGAAGGGGTACTGCACAGAGAACAGCCGCCTCCTGCAAAAGACATTTTCGTATTTGTCCCGGCGTGGCGCCGACACTTGAAAAAATGCCCAACTGATGAATCCGCGCGTTCATGGACACCGCAAAGGCATTGTGTATGATTACAATCAATGAAAACGACGATAACGCCGTTATCAGAATAAACAGCGGAAATACCAGGCGTGGCGCCGTATCCTTCGAATCGCGGATCAGATACATCGCCAGAAGCTGATAATTATATACGGCCGTTTCCGGCAAAACCCCGGCCAATTCAGCAATCCGGGGCGTATCGGCCAAAACCCTTCCATAATCTTCAAAGTAAAGATCTACGGCCGTTTCCCTTCCTTTACTTTCCTTTTCATTTACCACCGCAATCTTTACGCTGGCATAATTCCTGACGGCTTCTATCTCTTCCTGATCAAACTCTCCGATAATCCGGCTCTGCCAGCCGCCTTCTTCCAGCACAATTCTTTCGACCTCATATTTCCACGCATTATAAAATAATCCGCAAAGCAAAGACAGAAACAGTGCCGAAACAAAAGCCGACAGTCTGACGGTAAGGCTCGATGAACCGTTATTTCCGATATAATTCAGAGAATCGTTTTTCCACATATCATTTCGCTGTCATGCGTTTTCATGCAGCGATTTCACCTCCCTTCGCTCATCACTGATGATACGCCCGTCTTCTACGGTAATAATGCGCTCCGCCTCCAGAGCCGCCTTTTCATCGTGCGTAATCAGCAGTATCGTCTGTTCCAGATTTCGATTTGTCAGCTTCAGCATATCGATAACCTCTTTGGAATTTTCCCGGTCCAGATTTCCGGTCGGTTCATCCGCCAGAAGCAGCGCCGGCCGATAGATCAACGCGCGCGCAATCGCAGCTCTCTGCTGCTGGCCTCCCGACAGCTGATTCGGCAAAGCCTCAAGCCGTTCGGAAATACCAAGGGCGCCGACCACTTTCTCAAAATATTCCATATCAGGTTTTTTCTTATCGAGCGCAAGAGGCATGAGTATATTTTTCCGCACGGTCAGAGTTGGAATCAGGTTGTAAAACTGATACACCAGCCCCACCTTTCTTCGGCGGAAAATTGCCGTCTGTGTCTGATTCAGTCCGGAAAGCTCTGTTCCGTCTATCACAACCTTCCCTTCCGTCGGTTTATCCACACTCCCAAGAATATGCAGCAGCGTGGATTTGCCGGAACCGGATGCCCCGACAATTGCCACGAATTCCCCCCTGCTGACCGACAGATCAATTCCGTTCAGCGCCGTTACCTGATTTGTTCCGGAGCCATATATTTTTTTTACTCCTTCACATCTTAAAATCTCCATTTCAATCACCCTGCCTTTCAAAACCTGCGATGTGAATACGCAGATACACTTCTCCATGTGCCGGACACATATGACTGCGGCCGCCGCAGTTCTTACAAATACAGTATAGCAGAGGAAAGTTACAGCTCAGTGACAATAGAAACGAATTTCAAAAAGCGCTCCGCCTTCCGGTTTATTCTCTGCCCGAATCGTTCCATTCTGACGCTCGATGATCTCCTTTGACAGAGCCAGTCCGATTCCGATGCCGTTCTCTCCTGCATTTTTTCCTCTGTAGAACCGTTCAAACAGGTGCGGAATATCCTCTTTCGCAAGCCCTTCCCCATCGTCCTGAATCAGAATCTCCGTATATAAGGAATTCTGTATACAGGAACAATGTACCGTTCCCCCACGATTGTGCTCCATACAGTTTTTCATCACATTCATAAATGCTTCCATCGTCCAGTCCAGATCGGCAATGACTGACATCTCACCGCACTCCTCCACCTCAATGGACGTACCGGAACCGGCGGACAATTCCTGCAGATTATCCGCCGCAAGAACGAGTATGGTGTAAATATCCGTTTCTTCCTTTCTCAGCGGCAGTGTACCGGCATCGATACAGGACAGCACAAGCAGCGCTTCTTCCAGATGCGTAAGCCGCAAAAGCTGTTTCTCCATCTGCTCCGTATACTTCACAGGCAGACAGGCCGCATCGGAAAAATTCTGTCCGTCAAAATCCTGACGCATCATCTGGACGGACAGGGAAATTGCCGTAATCGGCGTTTTGATCTGATGTGCGATATTGGACAGATTCTGCGCAAAATCATTTTTGGCCTGCACCGCTGCCTCTTTCGTCCGATAGAGAAATGTCACCGTCTTGTATATTTCATCCTCCAGTTTGGAAAAATCATCCTCTCCGGGCGCTTTGAGGAGACGCGCTCTGCCGGCATGAGCCTCCCGCAGATAATCTGCCAGCGCCTGAATCCGCAGCGCTTCTGCTTTATTCCGCCGGACAAACGTGATGAGAAAAAGAAAAACCCCCGCCGCTGCCCCTGCTGCCGCCCAAAGAGCCCCTTTTCCGTCATTCGAAACCGAAAAATCCGGACTCCGGTATCCCAACGCAGATAAAATCTCATCCGCCTCCGCGCCGTCCGGAGCTCCTCCCGTATATTCCTTCAACGCGGAAGCAATCACTTTTTCCGTTTCCGGTTCCTGCCTGACAATTTCCCATAGGATATCATTCAGCCGGTGAAACCAAAGCCTGCTGTCATAATAAGAAACAAGCATGGCGGAGACCGCGGCGGCAATCAGACCTGCGGATATTACGGCCCCCAGAGTAATCAGCATATTTTTTCGTCCGCTCATTTCGTATCCTCCATGCGATATCCCACGCTTCTTACCGTTTTCAGACAGGCGGGCTGATGAAGTTTATCCCGCAGCCGTTTCATCGTCACCGTCAACGTGTTATCGTTCACATAGTTCCCGTTTATGTCCCACACCTGCTCTAAGATCTTTTCTCTGGTAACCGTCTTCCCTTTGTTCCGCATCAGATAGAAAAGCAGCTGGTATTCCGCCGCGCTCAAACCAATTTCCTCTGCATGAAGGGAAACTCTCCGGCGGTCTGCGTCAAGCATAATTCCGTCACAGGACAGATATTGTCCGGCCGCATTACCGGTTCTGCGAAGCAGTGCCTGAATCCTCGAATACAATACTTCCAGCGCAAAGGGCTTCACCACATAATCGTCCGCGCCATTCTGAAAACCCGAAACGATATCTGCGGAATCCCCCCGGACTGTCAGAAAAATAACCGGCAGTTCTTTCCAGTTACCACGAATCCACCGACACAGGCCGTCCCCCCGTCCGTCCGGCATATTCCAGTCCAACAAAACCACCGCCGGCACATGTTCCGTCAAAGCATGCCTTGCGTCGGCCAGTGTGCCGCATATCCTTACCCGAAAATCTTTCCGCTCCAGATATTCTTTTACGGCAGATGCGATGTTTACATCATCCTCAATATAATATAAATCTTTCATCGTTCGTCCCCTCTCTTCCGAATCCAGTATAGCAGTAAAAAGTTACGGTTTCGTGACTGCCGTCCCTCCCGGAACGGGACGCAATTCGATTCCTGTATCATTCCCGTTCCTGTATTCCTCCTCGCAATCTTTTTTCAAAAAAAGATTGCGAAAATGCGCAGAATATGTCATAGTAGAATCAGAAACTATATCATAGTGTCAGAGTTTTGTGAAGGAATCATCTTCTCTGGCAAAAAACAGAACCTGCGCAGCGAACGGCGCTTACTTCCCGTTTTTGCGCTTTCCTGTCAAACAATACATCCGAAGGGAGTCCTCTATGAGCCAATACTTATCCATCGGCAAAGTCTCCAAACTAAAAAATGTCAGCATCAAATCCCTGCGGTATTATGACCGGATCGGCATCTTAAAGCCAGCTTTCGTCAATGCTGAAACGAACTACCGGTACTATACGGAAGAACAGCTCTATCTTCTGGACGCCATTACACTCTGTATCAAACTGGGGATTCCATTAAAAGATCTGAATCACTATGTAGAAAACGATTCCATCAACCTGCAGAAACTGCTTTATGACGGCAAGATCCTTGCCGAAGAAAAAATATTGGAAATACATAAATGCCTGGAAGCGTTACAGGAAACATTGCGGCAGCTCTCCGTCTCCGAAAGCGGCCTGGCCAGAATCCCGGAAAGCAGGTCGGGCCTCATGCTGCCGGACGGCTTCTACCAAAGCACGCTGCAGGCACGCACGATATTAACCGTACCATTAGAGGAGATTGATACGCCCAAATATTACGGACAGCATATCCTGAAGCTGTTCGTTA
Organism: uncultured Lachnospiraceae bacterium; assembly: GCA_937910785.1. Taxonomy (GTDB): domain Bacteria; phylum Bacillota; class Clostridia; order Lachnospirales; family Lachnospiraceae; genus UBA3282. Next base: position 17,165 of record CALDLG010000021.1, read on the forward strand.
CCGCACAACAGCTGGGCATCAGCGTCTCCTACCCCTCCGGCGTCCTGCATGAATATCAGGACGGCTCCCTGACACGACATATGTTCCTGCTCGTAAATACAGGAAACGGACAGCCCTCCCCTTCCCAAACGGCAGGAGGCGCCATCCGCACCCTTCCGGCAGGAGATTACATCTGCCGCAAAATCTCTACCCATATGGCAGGCTCTGTGCGGGATGAGATGAAGGAAGTTCTGAAAGGCGATTCCTTCCATATCATAGAAACCGATACCTCCTCCGCCCAAAACAAAAAGGACGGATATCCTTTCGAACTGCAGTATCCGACAGCGTAAGCCTCAGCATCAGTCCTCAAACGGCCTGATGCGATAGGTCACGCCAAGCCTGTCACAGATCTCCCTGCACTGCTTCTCTTCCGCCTCCGTAATCGTCGTCGCAACAGTCGTCAGAACGACATTCGGAACATATTTGCTCACATTCCCTGCGAAGCGAAGCATTGCCTCATGGGACCGTATTCCGAACCTGCTCCGGGTCAGTTTGAGGTATTCCTCCGCATCCGGCGTATTCAGGCTGATGGATATCGTATCGACCAGTCCCTCGTACATGGGAGCCGTATCTTTTCCCCAGATCAGGTCGGACAGACCGTTCGTATTCAGCCGTACCGGAATATGAAACGTTCTTCCGGCATATTCCGCCACCTTCAGAAGATCCTCCAGCCGCTCCGTCGGTTCCCCGAAACCGCAGAAAACCAATTCTCCGTATTTCGTCATATCAAACCGCTCAAATTCTGCAATAATCTCTTCCACTTCCGGTTCCCGCTCCAGCCACAGGCTGCCGGAATGATTCATCTCGTCCATCGTCTGCCTCAGACAGAATGTACAGGAACAGGGACATCTGTTCGTCATATTCACATATAAATTATCATGCACTTCATATAATATTACCATCTGATTCCGTTCTCCATTCCGGGAAATATTCTCTTTCCCACTCAGTCATTTTTATACGGCCTTCGGCATACTTCCCATCCGGCCCGTTATCTCAGTTTCTTTTCAGCTGATATAAGATTTCTTCAAAGCATACCCCGTCCGTCTTCGGTATATCCAGCTCGATCGATTTTAAGATACACTTTTTGATAAAGCCGGAAGCCTTTCTCACCGACCGGTCAAATTCCACACCGTTTACCGCATCTGCCGCAATTATGGATGCGAAAACATCTCCGGTACCGGAACGTTCCGTTCCCACTTTATGGGTGCGTATCCATCGCGGTTCCCTTACGGGCGACTCCCCGTCAGGGGACCTCTCATAAACATAATTGGCGATAAACTCTCCCTGCCTGATGCCGGTAATAACCACCTTTTCCGGCCCCTGCCCGGAAAGCGCCTCCGCCATCCGGTACAGCTCCTTTTTCTTCCATCCCGTATCCTTATAGGGAGTATCCGTCAGCTTACAGCATTCCGTCAGATTCGGCGTAATGATATCCGCATGGGAGATCAGCTTCTTCATCTCCCGGCACATCTCTTCATTATAAGTGGAATATAGCTTCCCGTAATCTCCCATCACCGGATCAATGACGATCTGCGTTCCTTCTCCCGCAAATTCCCGAATAAACTCTTTCACGATCTGAATCTGTCTGGCAGATCCAAGAAATCCGGTCGCAATTCCGTCAAAGGAGATTCCCAGCCGCTTCCAGTGATCAATATATTCCGGCATCCTGTCCGTATAATCATCGAAAAAGAAATGCGGATACCCGGTATGATTGGAAAAAACGGATGTCGGCACCGGACAGCACTGCACCCCCAGATAGGAAATAACCGGCAGGGAAACCGTAACGGAACACCTGCCAAAACCGGATATATCGTTGATCACCGCTATTTTTTTCTGCATAAACGCCACGCCTTTCCCTGCGGCCCAAATTCCGGCACAGGCGGGCCTGTCCGGACAAATGCCGCTTCCGATAATTCTCTTCCCACTACTTTATCATGAAAAAAACAGGACTGCAACCGATTCCTGAAATCGCCTCTTTTTGGCTTGCTATCTTTTTCATTACCCCTTATACTGAACATAGCACATCATATTATGCTGCCGTATTATCCTTTGAAATAACCATATACAGGAGAAAAACATATGAAGAAAAAAGCAAGCATCATCACGATCTTACTCCTATTTTGTCTGATTCCTTCCATGCTTTCCATCGCCGTAAATGTTATAACCTCTTACGATTATATGAATTCCGCGGCGGAAAATGAAATTGAGGGAACCTTACAGGCGGCGGGCTATACGCTGCTGGAGGCCTTTAACGCAATTGACAGCGGTAAGTTCTGGCTTTCCGGAAACCTGCTTTACAAAGGCGGAACCAACCTGACGGAAAATCTTTCCGTAATCGACTCCATCAAGGACAAGACCGGTATCGAATGCACGCTTTTTTACGGGGATACCCGATATATGACAACGGTTCTTGACGATGACGGCAAACGCATGGTTCTGACCCAATGTTCCGATGAGGTAAAAGAAATCGTATTGAATCAGGGCACTACTTACTTTGCCAGAAATATCGATATCGGAGGCCATGATTATTATGGCTATTATATCCCGATCGAGCAGGAAGGCAAAATTGCCGGCATGATTTTCACCGGTAAGCCAAGCGCCTCCCTGAGCGCTGCTACGGGCCAGTTTCTGATCTATATTCTGGCAGTCTGCAGTGTCCTGATTATCATTATCGTGGTTCTTGTATTCATGATAGGCCGGCTCATCGCCAAACGGATTCAGTTCCTCCGGAACGATATGGTTATGCTTTCCGAGGGCCGCCTGAATTTCCAGTCCGGCCGTAAGAACAACATCAGAGAAATTCATGAAGCGGCCGATGCCGCCGAAAAGCTCCGCACCCGGCTTATTGAGGTCGTACAGATGATTCAGACCTGCTCCGGTACGGTTAATACTTCCGTTGTAAAAGTTGATGCTTCTCTTGACAGCTGTTCGCAGGCGGTAAAGGATCTGAGCACCACAATGGATGAGCTGGCTTACGGCGCGCAGAGCATGGCCGGTTCCGTCGAAAAGGAAGCCTTCGACATGAATGAAATCTCCGACGGCATTACCGATATTGCGGCAAGCTCAGGGACCACCAAAGAAATAACGGAAAGCATTACCAAAGTCAGCCATACCGCCAAAACCAGTCTCGATGAACTGTTAGAGGCTAATTCCTATACAACTGAAAGCGCGGAAAATGTTATTTCCAGTATTGCAAGCGTCAGCGATGCCGTAGATCAGATTACGACCGCCGCACAGATGATCATGGATATTTCCGACCAGACCAACCTGTTGTCTCTGAACGCAAGCATTGAAGCCGCAAGGGCCGGAGAAGCGGGCAGGGGCTTTGCCGTCGTTGCCGGGGAAATCCAGAAACTGGCGGACCAGTCCAATTCCTCCGCAAAACAGATACAGTCCATTATTGAAGAAATTACAGCAAAGACCGAAGAATGTACCAGAATCTCCGGACAGATTCAGGATGCGGTCAGCAAAGAAGCGGATGCGCTCCGAAGCGTAAACAGCAGCTTCGATGATGTGGAGAACAACATTGCCGAAGCGGCCGTTTCCGTCAATAAAATTACGGAAATTGTAAGCGCCGTCGATAAGAACAAGGCAAGCGTCGTGGATTCCATCAGTGACCTGTCCGGCATATCCGAGGAAAATGCGGCTTCCGCAGAAGAAGCCAATGCTTCGACAGAAGAACTCCGGGCCAGAATCGAAGAGGTAGCACAGGAAGCCATAGAACTGAAGGATGTGATTGCACAGCTGAACGAGAGCGTAGCGTTCTTCAAGCTATAGAAATTTCTTTCGTTTCCGCATACTGCCGGATGATAACAGCCGGCTCAGGATATATCATGTATCCCGATCCGGCTGGTTTTTATATAATAGAAATGGATTTTCCCTTCTTATTCATACTCACATATATAGGCAAGCTTTCCTGAATAATAGTCCGGCGATAAAGAAAGAACATCATCATTTATGTCATTCCATACCCACTCTTTTGTTGCGCTGCGATATATAAGCGCCATATATTTTTCAGTTATTTCTATTCCGTCTACATCATCTGCGTAACTGGGTTCCCCATCATACCAATACCGTAAATAGTCTCCTTCATTAATTACATCATCAAACGGTTCCATATTATGATCTACCCAATGATATTCCGTTGAATTATCCTCCCTCATGCCGCCAAGATAGACAACCCCTTTTACCTTCTGATTCATCAGAAGTTCCTTTATTATTTCGTTCTCCTCATCAGAATTAATCCTGCACAGATAGCCTCCTCTGGAAATGCAGTCTTCAAATGCCTCGCTCCATGTAACATCGGCAACAATGACCTCATAATTATGGATTGCCTCATCGTCCGCAGACATGCCGGGAATGACATCCGTCATGACAGATTCTCCCTCGCCTGCTTCGCTCCCGTTTTCCATCGTATTATCCTGTTCAGGCTCTGCGGCTTCCTGTAAATCAGTTTCGGTCTTCCCGGTCCCATCCATTTCTGCCATATCGTTTCCATCCGTCCCGATCTTTACGCTCTCATCCGTTTCGCTCTTATCGTTCTCATCCGTCCCGTTCCTGACGCTCTCGTCTGTTTTCTTATCCACAGAATCATTGCTCACCATTATGGAATTTTCATCTTTTATCTTGGCGATGCCGCTTCCAATTACAAACGCTGCAATTAAAATCCCAACGACAGCAGCCGGAATCCAAAGCCATTGCTTTTTGCTTTCTTTTTCAGCCTGCGCTTCTCCCTGAACGCTTCCCGCCGCTCCGGCTGACCCAAAATCAACGCTCCCGGCTACTCCTGACACTTCTTCCTTTTGTAAACTGATTTTTGTTCCTTTATTTAACGATTCTTTCTTCAGGCTGACATTATGCCCCTGCTTATTCAGGTTAACTCCCACTGTTCTTCTCCTCTCCTGACTGTTGTTTATGAAACGATATGATTATTTACGCCTTTTTAACTTTTTCCCGCAGCCCATGCAAATGCGCACACCAACCGGATTAATCGTTCCGCAGCTGCACATAATGTCTTCCGGTGCCATGCTGCCTCCTTGCGGCGATACAGGCGGATTCACTGTCGTCCGTTTTCTGCCTCTTCCCAATTGAAGGAATACCGCCAAAAGCACAACGACAGCCACAACCCCCAGCACAATGGCCATTATTATCCAGATTCGATTTGATGGCCCTGTTATCCCGCTATCCTCCATGCCTGCCTTTTCGTCTGAAGTACGCTCGTCATCAGCAAGCGTTCCCATGACCACATACCATTCACCGTCATACTTCGTCATATCAATACGCATGCTTCCCCGCAATTCCTTTTCCTCAAATACATCAACATAAACAACCGCTTCCGTCCCATCCTCGCTCATATCGACATCCGCCGCCTTATATTTGTATTTTGCAAATTCGCTTTCCTCTCCAAACAGGAAATCCCAGTTTGAAATGACTTCCGTGACATCGACCTTTAAAACCAGTTTGCTGACAAATCCCAAAAGCTCGTTTTCCGCATCGCGCTTTTGTCTCTCTGTCGGAAGATAGCAGTCATAAATTCCCTCCTGGTCCCCGATTTTCAATGCATCAAAATACTTTTGCGCAACCTCTCTGATTTTCGCTTCTTCCTTTTTACTGCTCCCACATGCTGAGAATATAAGCGCCATGAACACCATTGCCAGCAGAGCCACTACTCTCTTTTTGCCCATTTTCTCAATCTCCTTTATCTGCGTCATGCAATTTACCTTTCCGCAATTAGCAGCACACCGCGCATTGCAATATCAGCCGTTTCTATCATCGCTTCAACTTTCATATCATCGGAAAAAGCGGAAGCGTCAGGAAAAAATCGCAGTCTAAATTGAATTTCACCCTTTCCTTCAGCAAAAAAGTTCGAAAGCCTCAGTCCGTCCTTCACCCAATCATCCGGCAGTTTACGCCTCGACCCATCTGATAACGCTAAGACGGATGATTCGTCAATCAATTCTATCGCTGACGGCAGCGCGGCGGAAATGATGATATCCTGATTGCTCGCGCTATTTGTAAAAACTATTTTTGCGCTGATTTCCTCTCCTATATCCGCACGCACCGATTTTTCATACCTGCCATTCCCAACAGATGCTGTGATGCTGATAAAAATACGGCTGCGCTTCCTGCTTTTTCCATATTCCTTTTGAAGAGCCTTCCGTGGATCAAATGAAACGCTGTCTTTACTCCTCCTTCCACTTGCATGTATGACAAATGTTACATATCCATTGCTTCCCGGCGGTAAAACACCATTTAATTCATCCGTTCCCAGATAAACGCCATTTTCCGTAAATAAAGTCTGCGGCAGAATGCGCCCCTCTCTTATCCATCCGTTAAAAATTTTAGCCGAAGCTATTTTATAACATATGTTTATTTCTTCTTCTGCCTGAATTTCAATGCCGTCCCATATGACCGGAATCCGGGTGCCCACAGAAGAAATGGATACGCTCACCACACCATTTTTTCCCGGACATACCGTCTTTGTGAAATGTGCCCGCAGCCTGTTTTCCGTAGTCGTCCCTTCCTCACTGCCATCTGCCGTATCCGCATCATTATGATACAAAATTCTCACCTCATAGTCACAGCCCGGCTCAATTCGCATCATTCTCTGGTACGGAGCATCCTCATCCGCCCGAATACCAACCAAAAATCCATGCTGACTACATGACGGTCCGGGTCCGTTAACCTGTTCCAGCAAAACGTCCGGTACGCCCATTTTCCAATTCATTGCATTATGAGTCCCGTCCGAATCAATCGTTTCTCCTTCCCCATTTCTTTTATCCCCGGCAAACTCTCCTACATACACCTTTCCATCATTCAAATTCAAAATTCCGGCGCCGGACTTCTTTCCGTCCTTCCATGTGCCGCTATACCCAAAATCCCATTCCCCACGTGTTCTGCAAAATGAGCATCCCTCGCCGTCACAAAGATTGTTTTTAAATTCGCCGGCATAAACATCCACGGAGTCTCCGGATAAGCAAACGCGTATTCCATCCCCCTGCATTCCCCCAGGATTCCATTCGCCTATACAAATGCTCCCATCAGCATTTCGACACACCCCAAATCCGTTTTTTTGCCCGCCTCTCATCGTCCCGGCAAAAAAACCTCCGCCTGCATAAAACAAAATTCCATTAGCGTTTCGTACCTCATCATCATCTGTCATTCCGTAAAAGAAAAGCTTTTCGGCATCCTCCTGCCAGCATTTTTCCCTATAACCGTTACGGACATTGTTCAGGGTTCCGGTCATACGCCCGTCTGCCCGTCTTATCACTCCGCCGATATCCGTGCCTCCCTTTTTCCAACGTCCCGCATATATCCTTTTATCAGGCCACATAAGAGCCCCTTCTCCGTTGAAATTCTCTTTCTGCCACTCTGAAAAAAAGCCATGATAAAGTTTTCCATCCGAACAAAACAAAGTTCCCTCTACCGGCCTTCCTCTTTCTGACTTTCCACAAAACATTGCCTGCACACTGCCTGCCGGATAGATCTGAAGCAATACATCAAACGACTTGTCGTTCTCCCACCTCCCAGCTGTCAGACTTCCGTCAGATTTGCAAAGAACCCCGGTTCCATCTCTCAGCCCGTCTTTCCACATGCCATAATAAAGCGAACCGTCACGTTCCTTTTTTAATCCAATCCCATTCTGTATATTGTCTTCACTTGACTGATCACCGTAATACCACTCTTTTTCAGAGACCCAATGTAAAAATCTTCTATTCATCTGTTCTCTCCTCCGCGCCGGACGACAACAGATATTCATGAACCCTGGCTTTGAAATCCTCCGTAACCGCTCCCGCAAGACGTGATTTCAATATTTTTCTTACTTCTTCTCCCAGTTCTATTGAGTCTTCTCCGGCTTTTTTCAACAGCGTACAAGCCGCCCGCTCCCAGTTCTCTGTGTTTTTCACCGAAAGCGCCAGCCAGCTGTATAGAATGCCTGGTAACCGTTCGGGAATATCATATTCTCTTTTACAGATACTGCAAGCCAGGTTTATCGCCTGCATTGTATTCAATTTTTCATCCCCCATCAAGCGAAGGCAGTTCTCTATCGCTTCAAAAAAAAGCTTCTGTTTACCACAGACAACATAATCCAGACTGAGCGATATAAACGGGTTACGCTCCCTTGTCCTCTTCTCCACAATATCATTCATTACATTGTTTTCTCCTGTAACCGGATTGATATACGGCATTCCTTCAGGCAGCTCAAAACAGAATATCAGTTTGGCATTATGTTGATTCGTGTGCAGATATGTGGACGCTGAAAGCAAAGTACGCATAGAATACGGCAATGCCAGATAAGTAAGGTAGAGCAGATTCCATGCGTATTCCTCCGACCCATCTGTTTTTATATACAGATTCTTATCCGTATTGGTGGAAAGTATATGTACATACAACGCCATAATATAAAAGCGATACGCATTCTCGGACAGCTTACATTTCTCCAATGCGCTGTGATAGGAATAAGTTTCGCTTAATAAAAAATCATCCGGCATTTTTTCCGGTTCGGATAATTTGATCAGTTTAGCATTAAGCGCTCCCGGAACAGCACGGATCTTAGCCCGTTCCTCCTCCGTAATACGCCGGTCAGCAAAATTATCTCTTCTGATCCTTAATAAATGATTAGGCTCCTTCAGAAAACTGTATGCCCCCAAAATAATATACCCATGGGAAAACGAAACAGGCCTCCCCTGCCCATCTGAGAGACTATACTGCGTGCGCACATAACCTACCGCATCATTTCTGCAATATATTTCCGACATACAGGAAGGTGTTTCGTTATTCCCCACAGGCGCTTTTTTCGCGGAGACCATCCCTGCATTTGCACGCTCAATGGATAAAAAATCATCTACTAATCCCTGCGGAATATTGGCCGATGTATTTACAACTGCCCATCCGGTATCCGGATGGGCATAACAAGCCTGAAAAAAATTACGTTTCATAACTCATCTACCCCATCTTTACTCTTCATAGTTCAGGCTTTCCATATATTCATCAGACGGGGCAATCTGTCCTGTTATTTTTACATTCTTCCCCTCTGACATCATTCTCTGATAATCGCTTTTCTTCATCCTGATTTTCTCTTTCCGGAACAGCCCTGTCTTCAGTTCAACCTCATACCATTCCTCAGGTTCACCCGGAACCGGTCGTAAAATTGGCGAATGCGGTTTAATATATCCCAACTTACAGAATATCCAGAACAACGGCTCAGCAATCCTTTTGGGCGTCGCAGGCCCTGTCAGGTACTGATATGATTCTCCACTGGCTTCATCCGTCCGAACCTCTGTCGCACAACCGGTCGCAGAAAAAGCAAAAAAATTGTACGTCGAAAATCCCACTCGTAAAACCGCCATTAACGGTCCCTTTGTCAGCTTCCGTATTTCCTGATTTAATTTATTGTATTCCGCTGCATTAAACTCAGGTATGTAATCCTGTGTCCGCTCATCCCGGAGCGGTGTCATATCACTGTCAGCAATCTTTTTTGCCTCCGGGTCTTTGATGTAGGCAAGAAATGTATCGCTCTTAGATACACACACTGCAAGAGGAATCCTGCATTTTTCCGTACCGGGCAGTTTCAGAAAAACATTATGGATTGTATCCAATACAACTTGCGGAGCCATACGCATCCTGCCGTCTACCGCGATATTCCTGGTTTTTAAGTCCAACTGTTTCTGCGGGTCTATCAACAGCAGAATCGCATGAGAATTCTGTACGAATTTCCCATATTTGAGCATGGCATTGGGGCTTTGACAATCTTCACCGGCAATATCATAAAAAACAATCGTCTCTGTCCGGACTGCCGTATTTGTCAGTGATCTCGATAAGTCATATACCATCGGCTGTAAAAATCTTCCTTCCACCGACGCAGGAGGCAACGGTTTTCCTTCTTCTACAGGATTGCTCATTATAAAATTAGCGATATCGGTTGTCGCGGTGGCCGTCATATTCAGGCTGGCGACCGCTTCCTGAATGCCGCTTAACAACTGTGACAAATATACGGTTTTTCCGGACCCGGTAATTCCAATGACGGATATAAATTGTACATTGTTCTTGCCATAATTGATTGGCAAAGGATTATGGCAGTACGGGCAAACTCTCCTTCTGGTTTCCTGACCGAAACGGTCCACAACACAAACCGCCATTCCATCGCCATCCACCCCCAGAAAGCAATCTACTCCGGAAGCATCAGGACATAGCGTCTGCAATGACTTTTGATGCTCCGGATCAGAAGGGTTCAATATCGGGAGCTGGAATACCTTGCATGGCAGCTTGGAATCAATTCCATATGCCTGTTCTGTGGTTTCTCCATACTGCTTCCACCATTTTGTGTAGCAAACGTCGTCTTTTATCAGAAAAGGCTTTCTTTCCTCTGTCTGCTGAAGCAAATATTGCCGGTCCTGCTCCGGTACGACACCAGGAGTCTGAAAATCCTCTTCCTGATACCCCTCATCATTCAAATTATTTTGGTCAAAATAGGATTCCATCCTAAAATGAACTTCCCGATGCGAGAATGTCTGAAAACAATATGGGCACATAATTGCCTGTTTGTAGTCTGTAAACATTTCCATCATCTTCTCCATAGATTCCTTTAAGATTGCTTTAATTCCAAGCCTGAAACTGTTGCTGAAAATCTGGGCATTCCATGCCCGGCTTCAATGAAAAACCTGTCCCTGGCAAGCATTTCACCGGTAACGGGGTAGTCCCACGGTATCCCATCCAGACGGTAGATAATTCCACCGTCCTGATAATTTGGTATTTTGTCAAATTCCACTGCAAAATACGCCTGCTGCGGCACATTCCGTGCAAAAGGGCTCCGGGAATTTTCACTCGCTGCCTGATAAATATGATAAGATACCGGAAGGGATACGCTGACCGTACAGCTTACGCCTTCGTCAGGCACAAAAATAATCAGCCTGTCCCTGTCCTGTCTGCATCCGATTACCGTATATTCGGCAATCCTGCCGGAAAGATGAATCGCATAGTCATTCACCCGATAATCGCTCCACTCAATGCACGAGAATCTCACATTCTCTGTCAGGGTTTCGTCCTGTACCGCAGGAAACAGGTCCTTCCTGTCCATCAACGCATTCTGAATATCTTTATCCTGTAAATCTACGCTTCCGCCTGGCATTTTTGAAAACAGAAGAAAATAATCGCAATTTTGCTCATTCAGTTTCATAGTAAGTGCCTCTCCGCGCCGTTCAATCCGCGGATTTAATGCCACTGTACTCCCATCATATTTACGAAATTCAAGTTCCATTGTTAATGCTCCTTACAGCAAGTCTGCCTGTCCACAGCCATAAAACCGCAATATCTTGATCGTATTGCTGTCACAGGAATCAAAATAGGTCATGCGCATGGTGTCGCTGACATTTTCCTGAATACTTTGATACAACTCTGTTTCCACTCCATCCTCACCCCGTCTGTTCACAATCGTAATCTGCTTTTGGGCAGACAGTGCGATTGCTGTCTTCAGGCGTATACGTCCGTCCAGATCCCGGAACAGTGCGTTGTAAATCTGGTTATGAATATCGTTAGGATTCTGTCCCATCCTGCTGACCATTTCCTGTTCCAACGGCATGCGAAACACTGCTCTCGATGAAAAAATTTCCTGTGCCGCTTTCTTCAGGCAATCCAAAATCACATCTCTTCTCTCGCCGTGCAGACTGATTTCATTTATCAGCCGCTCTCCCAGACCGCCGGACGCACGTTCCAGCTCATCTGTCGTAATATCGGCATAATAACGCTCCAAATCCGAATCCTCCGGGAAATATCCCTGCTGGAATTCCTGTAACACATTCTCAAATTCTTTTGCATGCACAGCCGCGTTTTCCTGCTCCCTTTTTAAAATTTCTTCACAGAGCGGCAAAGCCCAATTCAGGTAGTCCACATGCACTTTTTCCCGCATATAGACATCAACCCTCTCTTTACCGGTCAGTTCCGCCGGACGAAGCTGCCTCAGCAGTTCCCGGACATTTGATACCGACAGGGCCCGTTCCCTCTCGGATGCGGATAAACAATTCCGTATATAGCCCTGGACAAAGCTGATAAAATCATCCTTCATTGGCTTTTCAAATAAAGACAGCCCGGCAAGGAGCGCAGAGCATCCTCCCATCGTCTCCTGTTCTACCGATTGAAAATCCTTTGCCGCAATATCCATGCCTCCCATATGCTGCCTTGGAAGATATCTTATGGCTTCAGCCGAAGGAAGCTTATCAGCGATATGCTGCTGAAAAAAATCTTCCATAAACTTTGCCTGATTTCCTGAAATTCCCAACCTTTGATACAAATCTTCTATCGCAAGGTCCCTGTTCCACGCTTTCCCCTGCATATGAATATGCCGGTCAATCCATGTGAGAATTGTATGGAGAATAATATCGCAGATCGTATCATTAGGACGATTCACTTCCGAAAACGCAGCCGTCAGATAATGCTCTTTCCGCATCGGGTAAAACAAACTCAAGTCCGGCGTATATCCTCCGCCTGTCCCGTTAAGCAATAAGATAATCCAGCCTGCCATACTGTAATTTTCCCTCATTCTCCTGCCTGCCAGAAGACTTCCGTTACTCAACCGATTGCTTATCAAAATAGTGGACGCATAAGGATTGCTGTTTTCATCCAATAAATCTCTCAGATATTTTCTGATTTCACCCGCCGTCTTTCGCTGCTTTGTTGACTCATCCAAAAATACGATACCCGTCGTCAGCAAACCATCTGATAGAAGCTCTTCTATCCGACGCACAGATTCAAATCTCTCCCGGAAGGCGAGCGCATCAAAACAGGCTGTCGTGCTGTGAAGCATAACGACACATAAACGACTCATATCTTTAAAACTGTTATCAGAAGCGTACATATCGTCTATGCGCTCCTGAATTTCCTCTGTCTGAAGCATTTCCCCGCTGTCTGCATCAAGAAAGAAATCACCATCCAGAGTAATCTGGACAATGTCCTTTTTCCGGTCTCCCCATATATGCTGGAGAACCGTGTCTATTTCTTCTTTCGCTTTTCCGGCTTCTTCATCCATATATGCAATGACCATAGGCACGCAGGGCATATTATTTATGATGCCCCGCCGAAAACGCTCCTCCAGCCCGCCGGATAAAAGCGTCTTTAATTCCTTCAAATCTTCCATACCATCCCCCTGTCAGATCAGACCGTACATTAGCTTAAAGTCATCAATTCCCCCTCTGAACTCCAACAAAAGACTGGTAATTTCCTCTGACTGTTCGGGCAATTTTGCCGCCTGTTGCTGCATGAGTCCCATATATCTGTCGTTAAAAATTTGGAGTAAGCTGTCACAACTGTCCTGCATAGCAGCCTGCCATGCGCTGACATCGCTTAATCTCGCTTCCGTCTGCATATCAATTTGCTTTTTCGCCGCATCCGTCATTCCTTTATATGTCAGATATGCCTGATAAAGCGGCACGAACTTTCCGGCAGGTTCCATCTTCGGTTCGCTGAGAATCATTTCATTCGTCATGCCAAATTTTTCTTCATTATAGAATACTTTCGGAATATTGACGGCAATTACGCCCGCATAAAGCGCATGAAAGAAATTTTCCTTAGCCATCATGCCGCTTCCAATGCCTTTCTTCGCGCTTTCCAGATCCGCCAATAATTCCTCCAGCTTCTTCTCCTTATCGAGTTCATTCCGTATGACATCCGACATTTCTTTAGAATCGACCACATGGTCTTTACGGACTTTCGCCTTATGCCCTGAGGCGCCATCATTGGTAATAGAGATAAGCCGGTCGGGTTCCCTGCTTTTCTCATAGGCCTCAATTTCTGCCGCCGACTGCTTTATTTTCTCTATATTTTTCTCTGCAATAGCGGTTTTCGCATTTTGTACAATCCGATCAATGGAAGGCCATACAACAATTTGAAACTCGCTTTCCGATGAAGGATTTTTACGAACAATCTCCCTTTCCACTGCCCTGTCGTAATTTGCCGCGCGCTCTTCTATTTCCGGGGACGGCGCATTGTTCGTACTGTATGGCTGCAAATCCGGCAGCGTCCTCCAGTCTCTGGAATCACGGTCCGTCAGTTCATAGAGATGTTTACCAATCGTATCATCGCTTCTGTATTCCTTTCCATAATCATTCACGCCATTATAAGCATAGAGCGGGACGCCGCAAAGGCACTTCAATAGAAATATACGGTCTTTCATCTTACTCGGACATTCGCTCAAACCGCGTTCGACCTCAACGATTTTCTCAGATGCCGTCAGTATCACGGACGCCGTATCAGGAATCGAAATATATCCCAATGGCTGCGCCTCTGTAATATCAAATCCCGCCGCCTTCCAGAACAGCGCCTCCGCCTTATCTTTTAACGGCTCCAGAATCCCCTTATACACCAGATTGGCTAATTTAGCCGGATCATTTGTACCAAAACGGATTTCCAGATAATCGGTCAGGGTTTTCCCGGTGTATTCATGAAATACGTCTACAAAATACCTTGACACTTCCCTGGAAATCTTATGTTCGTCTCCGGCGTTCCAGACAAACGGTTTGTCAAATAGGAACGTATGGAAATTCTGTGCCTGCACCTCCATCTTCATGGAACTCACCGCTGAATCGAGCGATTCCTTCATATCCTCAATTTTCATAAGCGGAAGAATAAACGGGTCCGCAATTGATTCCGCCAGACTTGCCGTAGAAAGAGTCTGGTAATTTTCATGAAATGTATCAAACAAATTACGGCTGACGATCTGATATACCTTAAAATGCCCGTTGTATAAATCGATAAACTGCTTAATCATTACAGGCATAAGCGCTGCCATCTGATTCAGCACATATAAATAGCTGTCGGTTGTAAAATACGCTGCTACGGCCGCAATAAATTCCTCGAAGTTTTTCTTCCTGTTCGACAAAAAACCTCCATGCAAAAACTCCCCGCGCGTTCTCTTAACAGCCTGCATCCGAAGCGTCATATCCCCTCTGGCCGAAGCGAGATCGTTTTCCACCTGTCTCTGTACTCCGCGCAAATGATTGACCAGATTGGTTGTCTGTGCCCCGTTCAAAACATCCGCCGCATAAAACGGACCATACTCCGAATCCACCACGAGATTACGAAGCGCAAAGAAAACCGCTGTCACCCTGGAGGCACTTGTCTGATCCTTTTTTATCTCGTCTAAGGACCACTCATTTATCATGGCATGGTAATTTGTCGTGATTTGATTGATCATGTTTGACTGCAGTCTGTCCCGGTATGGCTTCATAATAATTTCCGGAAGAATCAGCTCATCTGCCAGAGCAATATCCTCCTCACCCATATTCGTAAACTGTTTATGGTCCAGATCGATTACAGGCATGCGGTAGTTGGTTCCGGCCAAAAGCGCCTGTTGAAGCGCCTGGTATGTAAGTCCGTTTTTCTCTGCAAACTGATCTACTTCCTGATCCGCGGGCTTACGATGACTGACCTTTGCCATTTCTTCAAACAGCCTGCTGGCAAGATACGTCGCAATCTCTTTCATCGGAACAATTGCGTTAGACGCTCCCAGAAGACAATACTGATAGCTTGCGCCCGCTGTCTTATTCACCACTTCCATCGATTTAAAGTAATTCGCAATGTGCGAGTTCATCGTAAGAGCCTGCACTTTGCCATCCTTTGACGCTTCCGGCCTGACCAGAAACTGCATAATAAAATCTGACACAACATTCATCGCATAGGCAAAACCATTTCTAAGCGTGGTTCCCCTGATATCATGCGCGGAGATCAGATGGCAGACTTTGACCGGCGTATCCTGCACCGGACCAATATGAAATCCCCTGTACTCCTGATCCCAAAAACCGTGATTATTCTGAAAATTCATACAATAATCCAGTTCTTTCATCGCCGCAAATCCGTTTGCCTTAATATATCTTGCTACGGCTGAACCCTCTTCAATACTCGTATTGCTCAGATTAACGTCCGGCAGAAAAAAGTATCCGCAGGTCAAAGCCTTTCCTTTCAGCGCAATCCTCTCCAACGCTTCCTGCACCAGATAACAGACATCCAGAAAGGTGCCCGATCCGGTTCCTCCGCCAATGCCTGCAAAAATATGGATGATAATTTCAGCATCTCCCTGGATACCACGAGTGGCATCCGTTACCGCACGCTGCACTCTCGATACAAACTCAGCAGATTTTTCTATCAGAAGCAGACGCCCTATCTGCCTGACGCCGCCGGCTCCTGCACTCGCAGCCAGGATAGGCAGCCCTCTTTGCCCTTTTTCTCTGTTTTCTGTTTTCAGCCAATTACATTCCGGCGCATTGGCAAGTGTTTTGGTTTGTGCCAATAATCCGCGTATGTCCCCACTGGAGATTGAGAAATATTCTGTTGCCTCATCAAGCGAATTAAATGCGCCATCGGCCCCAAGTGAGCTTTTATCCGAATCAACCGCCAGAAACCGGATATGTGCATACTCCGGAATGGGCGAATCCGGATTATCCGGCTGCAGCCTGCTGTAAATCTGTTTTTTCAGATTTCTCAGGCAGGCTACCCCTGTGCCGCCTAAACCGATCGCAATTGTTGCGCAATTATTCTGTTCATCCTGTTGTGATTCGCTGATCACCCCGCCTCCCGTACTCAGTAATAGCTGACGATATACTGCCATATCACACCTCCCTGTTTTTGCAGACAAACCTGATTTGTCAATACATCCCCATGGAATCCGATTTGTCACTTTTAAACGTTACAATGATGCCTTTCTCCATCTTTTCATTGCCACAGATACGAATTTCCATACCATCACCGGCAATTCTTATTTTCTTTGCCGCCTTAATCACATGATCCGAGCAGACAGGTTTTTTGCTGACAAACCAGACTTGCCGTTTTCCGCCGTCACATTGAAATTTGCATCCCGGAGGCAAAGCCGAAGCGTCAACCGCAAATTGAGCCAAAGGAATTCGTCCGCGCCCATAATCTCTCACTTGCGGCGGATATCTTCTTGACTGGTCATACGATGCTACCGAAAGCGTTCCTGTCAGCGCCTTTCCCATCGCGGCACGAATACACCAAACGACTGCCCCAATCCCCGCCAGGATACCGATGAGCGCCAAAATTCCCATGATCATGCCAATATTCGTAGAAGTAAACCGAACATCAAAAATACAATATGCCCCATAAGGGTCCACTGCTTTTATCGTAAAAGAGCCCTGTGGGATACTGAATTTATTTACAGTCAATTTCGTTCCATTGAACGAATAATCATCCTGGTTAAATGCCGTAGATTCAATCGTATAGGTCAGTTTCTGCCCTTCCGGGTCTGTAGCTGCCCCGTTTAAGTCCACACCTGCGCTGCCTCCTACGACGGGCCAGATATTGGCATGGGCGGATGGCGTTTCATTGGGCGGAACAGGCGCAAGATTATTAACGCTTATCTCAAAAATATCGTCCGCCATAACCTCTGTATTCGTATTCGCCGCGCCGACCCTGACATAATATGTCCCTTCGTCATTGACGGGCATTTCATACAGAAAGCCATCTGGCGTCAATTCCATCCGGAAAGCCTGTTCTTCTTCTCCATATGTAATGTATGCGGCAGCCGTCATATCCTCATATTCGGATGTATCGGCCACGATGCCGTCCGCCGTTCCCAAATATGCCATAACTTGTATCATGTCACCGACATGAACCTCGTCCGGCGCTATGACCTCCGCGTACACATAAAAATTGGGGTTATACAAAAGCCTTAACCGTATCGCCGTATCCGTATCGCCATATGCGATTGCCTGCCAGTTCCCCCCGACAGGATTCTGCACTTTTAACAAACAAAAATCCGCGCCGTTAACCACTACTACCGAGTCGCCGCCTTCGCGGTAATGCTTCCCTTTAGAGTCAACGAGCTCGCAGCTGTCCAGTTTCCCCTGAAACAGAACATTGATCTCTTCAATTCCTATGCCCGGAATCTTAAAATCCGTTGTAACAGCGCCATCCTGTCCAATAACCAATTCCATATCGGCAAATTCCATATCCTCAAACGAATTGAAGATTAATTTATTAAACATTGTCTCGATATCGTTCAGTCCATCTGAACTCGTCACCTCGGCAAATTCACCTCCGGTTGCCCCTGCAATCTGTTTCAGTTCTGCGGTATCGGCCGCACCATTCACATTCAGACAGATTACAAAAACCTTATATCCGGCACGTCTTGCTCTTTCAATCGCCTCCGCTTTCATTTCAATTGATTCCTGAAGAAGCGTATTATCAGGCATATCCGTATTTCCATCCGTCAGCAAAATAATTGCTGAGTCCAAAGCCGTATTCCGTCCTCTGTCGAGCATATCGACAGCCTCAATCAACCCACATCCTATATTTGTATAGTTTGAATACTCCTGATTCGATATCTCTTCTAACAGCGCATCCTTTGCGTCCTGCCCATTAATTGGTTTTATGTCTGTTGAATCAATCAGCCCTTCCCCGAAAGATACGCTTCCGACATAATTACCCTCATCTGCCATCTCTCCAAGGAAAAGACGAATTGCTTCATATCTGTTGGCCGTCGGGTCGGTCTGTTTCATCGAGCCGCTTTCATCCGTAACAAACACTACATTACTACGATGAAGGAACTGATCGGTAACAGGATCTGACGCGCTCACGTTCATATAAACAGTATTGAAACATAAAAAAAATCCTATAATAACCGCCGCAAATCTTTTTCTCATTCTTATAACCATGCCTTTCCGACAGCCTGCGAATTT
Source organism: uncultured Lachnospiraceae bacterium (assembly GCA_937910785.1). Lineage (GTDB taxonomy): Bacteria > Bacillota > Clostridia > Lachnospirales > Lachnospiraceae > UBA3282. The sequence goes on from CALDLG010000021.1 coordinate 35,884, forward strand.
GTATCCGGAGACACTATCAGCGTCGGTACAAACCCGGAACTGCCGCACTTAGCAAGAACCATGACATATATAGTAGTTTGGGACAATATAGATAACTATATATGGTATGGTTTCCGCCTGATGCGACAGCCCCATCTCCCCGGTAATTGACATCTGCTAATCAGTCCTTCAGGCATCAGCCGGCATCTATGCCAAAATTAGCGCACATAGCCGCAAGACCGCCTTCAAACCCCTGACCAATTGCTCCAAACTTCCACTGGCCGCCGCTTCTGAAGATTTCAGCGGCAAGCACTGCCGTCTCGGTAGAAAATTCTTCTTCCAGATCATACTCAATAGCCGTTTCACCAACTTCATCATCGGCATTCTTAATTTTTGCCACACGCACATATGCATTGCTGACCTGCCCGAACGTCGGCCCCTCATCATAGATTGTAACTACAATAACAATTTTCTCCACATACTCTGGTATCTTGCTGAAATCAATTACAATCTGCTCCTGATCTCCATCGTCATCTCCGTCAACATTATCCCCTCTTTCATCCCCTTTTGAGAAAACAGCTCCGCTTGGATGCGTCAGATTTCCATAAAATACGAAATCCTTCTCATTAGAGCAAAGACCGTTTGCTCCTACCAGAAAAGCAGAAACATCCAAATCAAATTTTGCCCCCCATCCAAGACCGACCAGCGCCATCTTCATAGATTTCTCCAGTGATACCTTTTGCCCTTTTGTTACTTTTTGCAAATTTACAGCCATGCTATACCTCCTTAAAATTTGATTCTGCATAAGTATCCGTTTTCGGACTGCAAAAAACAAAATGCCTTCGGCATTATTTCCACTCTTAGGCGAAATTCCATATTACATAAAAGATTTTCTTATCAAATCAACAGGAATGACCGTCATACCGAGCAGGATCACCGTTATCCATCCGGCGGCTCCAAACGGGATACAACTGAACATATTTCCGATCCACTGAAATAACCCAATCGGAACCAGCGCCGCATTCACAATCAGGAACTGAACCAGTGCAATAAGAAACCATACTTTTAAAAATCCTGGATTTTCCTTTAAACCCGCAAAAATTGCAAATTTTTCATCCCGCACATTAAATCCGTTAAAAAGAGCGCTCACAATAAACAATACGAAATATGCCGTATATAATTTTTGTTCGCCCCCCATCATTTCTCCAAATACAGGAAGCTTTAAGAAACAGAAGCTGATCATCGTAATCCAAAGCGCTGTGAGCATAATCTGCGCCATCATTTCCTTACTGATAATGCTTTCGTCCCTTCGTCTTGGCTGCTCCCTCATATACTTCTCATGTGCCGGTTCATTTCCCAACATAATCGCCCCTAAGCTGTCCATAACAAGATTGACAAATAACAAATGAGTGACTTTCAACGGTTCCACAATTCCAAAAAAAGGGCTTATTGCGCTCACAATCACCGCAGCCACATTAATGACCAGCTGGAACCTACAAAACTTCAATATATTGTTATAGATTGTCCGGCCATAAAGAATTGCATCTTTAATGGATTTAAAATTGTCATCCAGAATAACAATCTCTCCGGCCTCTTTGGCTGCCTGCGTGCCGCTCCCCATCGCAAATCCGACATCTGCTCTTTTCAAAGCAGGTGAATCATTTACGCCATCTCCTGTCATGCCTACGACCATATTCATTTCCTGGCACAATTTGACCATGCGCGACTTATCCGTAGGCAGCGCTCTCGCAATCACGCGTATCTCTTTGAGCATACTTTTTACGTCTTCATCGCTCATTGCGTTAAGCTGTGCGGAAGTCAGTGCCCTGTCGCTTTCTTTTCTCATCAACCCGGAATCCCTGGCAATGGAAACGGCTGTTTCTAATCGGTCTCCGGTAATCATTACAACCTGAATGCCGGCCTCCTGCACCTCACGAATGGCCTCCTTAGCCTCAGGTCTGACATCGTCTCTGATTGCCGCCAGTCCAATCAGCACAACATCGTCATTAATGGAATCTTCTCTGAATGGACTGTCCGAATACCCAAAAGCAAGCACTCGCATAGCTCTTGATGCATATTCATTGATTTTTTTATTTAATACCTCCGGAACCAGATCAACTACATCGCCATTTGCGTTCAGCCCTTTCGCAGCTATTTCAAGAAATTTTTCGGGAGCCCCTTTATAAAACACCTGGCGCAATTCCCTGATTTCGGCCTGACTGAATTTATTGGTCGAATTAAATCCCTGGGACAGACCCACGCTGTAATCTGCCTCTTTATCTGAGCCGCCGGCAAGGAATCTGTATTCATCCTCTCCCAGAAAGCGCATAAGAGCCTGGTCTGTCGCATTACCGCCGATAACACGATGCTCGCCGTCAAACATAGACGCCGTATTTTTACCAATTGCAATATTCACCATAGACCTTACTTTTCCATGGTTTTTCAGTTCATTCAACGGTATATTTGTTCCATCCGGCATAAAAAAATCAACAACCTCAAGGCTTCCCTTGGTTATTGTACCTGTCTTGTCGCTGAAAAGAATATTTAATCCGCCGGCTGTTTCAATCCCAACTGCTTTTCTGACAAGCACATTATGCGCAAGCATCCGGCTGGTGTTCTGCATGAGAACCAGCGAAATCATAAGCGGCAGTCCCTCCGGAACAGCGCAGACAACGATTAAAATAGCCAGCGACACCGCTTCAATCACATCCATGAGGATGTTGCTCCATCCACTTGCAAAATATCCGGAAAAGCCTCCCCCTCTGACGATAAAATAAGTCAGATACATCACCACAATAACAATTGCGGATACATATCCAAAAACAGAAATCTGATTTGCTAATTTTGATAATTTAATCTTAAGCGGTGAATCCGGCTCATCCTCCTGCATATCCGCGGCCATTTTTCCCATCATTGTCGTCATGCCGACTTTTCGCACGTCCATAACGCCCTCGCCGTCAAAGACCACAGTTCCCCGAAACAAAGAATACCCGTCAACAAAAATATCTCCGGTCAGTTCCTCTGAAAACATCGTTTCCTCAGGTGCGGCAAATTTTTTACATTCTTCCGCTTCCCCGTTCATAGCGGAATTATCAACGCGAAGGTCACCTGCTACCAAAATGCCATCCGCCGGAACCTTATCCCCGGATTGAAGAATAATCTTATCGCCCACCACAACTTCATCGACTTCAATCAGGGATATCATCCCATTTCTGTATGCCTTGCATGTGTCCTTTTTCGCACTGTCTTTCAATGCCCGATATTCAGTATCACTGGCAACAGCTGTCTTTGCGGTAACGAATGCGACGATCAGTATGGCAACAATCGTTCCGACGGGCTCATAAATCTCCGCATATCCCAGAAAGAACATGACCACCATAATCACCACAATAATAAGCAGAATCCTAATCATCGGATCGCCGAATGTTTCCTTAAATTCATCCCAAAAAGTCGCAGGTTCAGAATCCGGTATAACATTTGAACCATATTTTTGTCGTGATTCGTTTACCTCTTTGTCGCTCATACCTTTAAACTTCATATCTGACCTCCCGTTTTTACTCCATATCCCCCTCGCAGTCTTATTTCACCTTTCTTTTTTTGAATAATAGAATAAATCCTTCCTGAAATGCTGATAATACCCTTAGCGATACTTACAATAATCAAAATACTATATATGATTCCGACTTTCGCAGAGTGTTTTATTATACGAAAAATCCTTCTGCAATACGCTTAAACAGGGAATTCCGCATTTATTCTGACCCATCATTTGCCCCCTAAAAATCCGGAAAGCTTATCCATATTCTGCTGTTTCAAGTCCATAGACGGATGCACATACCGGTTCATGGTTATCGCCACGCTGGCATGACCAAGAATTTCCGCAAGTGACTTGATATCGAAACCTAATTCCACGCATCTTGTCGCAAAGGAATGGCGGCAAGTGTGCATCGTAGCACCCTTAATCCCACATGCTCTCATCATGGAATTAAAATGATTTTCAAGCGTCCTTGGTTCCATGAATACCTGCTCCAATCCGGTTAAGAAAAAGCATTCATCCGGTCTTCTGCTTTTTATGATCATTTGAAAAACCGCATTGGGAATGGGAATATCTCTTACGGAACAATCACTCTTTGGCGTATCGATGATTATTTTAGTCCTCTGCCTGCTCCCCTTGGGAAGCTGTATTCGCTGCATTGTCTTTCCTACATGGAGACTCTTCTCCGCAAAAGAAATATCCCCCCAGGTCAAAGCGCAGATTTCTCCAATACGCATCCCTGTATAAAGAACCAAAAGCACTCCCAGTTTTATCGGGGTTACATCTCTCATTAAATAATTACTGACGATCTTCTGTTCATCTTTGCTAAATACACGAAGCTGCTTCTGAGATTGCTTCACTGATATCCCATCAAACGAAATTACCGGAACACATTTCACATTCCGGGCATAGTCCATGACGTTTTTCATGACCGAAAGGATACCCGATACGGTCTTCGGCGCAAGTCCCTTTCCCTTTTTTCCGCCTGCCATAAGTAAATTACTTGAAAACGTCAATACGTCATCTCTGGAAATGTCAATAATTCTTTTGAATCCAAATTCCGGTAAAATATAATTATCCAGAATATTTCTATACCTTGCGATACTTGATAACTTCAGACCTGACTGTACTGTTTCAAACCAATCATCGGATATCCTGGAAAACGTATCTTCCTTTTCCCTTATCATTTGCTCCGCTAAGCTCATCTCTTTTTCATTCTGTACTGCTTTTTCCCGGATAAGTTTCTCCTTTACCTCCTGATATGTCCTGCCGTATACGGAACCCTGCACTTTTCTTCCCGCCTCATTCTTCTTAAGAAAACGTCCTTCCCAACGTCCGTCCTTTCTTTTTCGAATATTTTCTCCTCGCCTTGCCATCATAACCCACCTTCCTGACTGACCCATTTCCTGACCCTTTATAGGGATGTCACCTCTCGTGCTTTCTTTATATTACAAAGAATTTGTCGAAAATTAAGCAAATAGACCAAGAAATGTTGACAAATAATTTCTCAAAGTGTAAACTGAATAAAACTTAGTAAGTTTATTCGCCTTAAAGTGTCTTTCGTATAATAAAACACTTTGCGAAAAAGCTGCGAGTCAAGATACGAATCTTAAAATGAAAATCTCCCATAGAGTCCATTGCTTTTTGAAAAAGAGCGTTTGCGGAAACTGTGCTGTTTAAAATATTTCCTGTGAATAATTTCTCCACATAACCCTTGACATTTTCTTCAAAACTATATATAATTGCATATGTTGTGAGTTCTTATTTCACAAATGTGCGTTTAGCTCAGCTGGATAGAGCGTTTGGCTACGGACCAAAAGGTCGGGGGTTCGAATCCTCTAACGCACGTTAGTGCGTTTTAGCACGTTAGTGCGTTTTAGCACGTTAGTGCGTTTTAGCACGTTAGTGCGTTGCGCATTGAAAAAGGTGTAATGTCCTTTCCGCAAGTCAGGACATTACACCTTTTTCATTTATTTTTCGCTTCTGCAGGATAACAGTCCCTGGGATTTCCTAAATCAGCACAATTACTCCCAGCACAAGAACTTCCGCGGTCACGATCGCAGTCGTTGCCTCGGCTATCGTTTGTGCAACCGCGAGATAAACAGCAAGTTCGAGCTGTGCCACGACATCCACATCCATCGTCACACAGCCGTCGGCTTTCTGCAGTGACATCTTTTCCTCCTCCGTATACAACTCCGGGCAAAACGGCAGAACCAGATAATTCGTATCCGCCGTATTCTGAATGATGCGCAGTTCACAGCCCGGCTTGATGATCTGCTTCTCCTTATCGCTCCATGTATGAAGCATTCTGAATAACGTCTGCGCAGCCTCTTCCACCCCTTCATAGGGAAGAATCACATAAGCGCTGAACTTATCAGCCTCAATCACGCGATACTGCTTTGATTCCTCAACGGGAACGGAATACTCTTTCAGCAGCTCTTCCGGGCTTTCCAGGAATTTCTTCTTTACATCCTCGTCCTGCCAGCACGCCGCCACAAGCCTTGCATAATTTTTACGATATCCATTTAATTCTTCTCTGTCCATACTTTCTCCTCCTTGGCATATGTCATTCTTCCATTTTCAGGAAGCCGGATTGATACCACTTCTCCAGCATATAATAACTATGTGTATAATCAACGTGATACTGCTCCTCCAGAATCCCGGCGATCCTCTCTATACTCTGTCCTCCTTCCTCTATCAGTCTGGCCGCGATTCCGGGAATATTTCTCTCAAATCCATTTCGATATTCCAGTTTATTTTCATAGCCGCCCCTGCTTCTTATGATAATACCGTTTTCCACATACTCGATATTCAGATAAGGATAAAAAGAAATTATTTTTTCATAATCGGTCTTTCCCATATGCCGTTTTATCATTTCCTCAAGCGCCGTCCGAAAACTTTCCCTATCGGTGAAATCTGCCTTCGCAATCAAATATTCTCCGGTGGGATGCCCGTCATCCACGCCGCAGGGGGACAACAGCCGGATTTCTTTTCGCGGCATATTGATGACCAGTCCGGAAACACAGCAAATCGTTCCCACATGATAGTCTTCCGCCCCTTCTTTTCGATTTCTTCCGGCCCCGGCAAAATGATTGGACGGCGCCTGTTCAAACTGTGGAAGCAGCTCTGTGTAGAGCAGTTCCTCCGGCGTAAAAAAATTCATGACCTCTGCAAATGTCTCCGCATCCAGAATCGAAAAACGATGAATCTGCCGATATCTTTTATGAAAATCAGAAAGCATTTTCCGGGTTCTTTCGGGGTCCCGCATCGATACCGCCGTTGTCATCTGCGGAATCGTTCCCAAAATCTCATAAAAATCTCCGGCAAATTCTTCATAATCCGGATTATCCAGCGGTTCCGAAGCGTAATAGCATGTGCCGCTTCCCGCAGCATCTCCGAGTATCGTTTTCATATCATATAAAATTCCCCGGAACAATTCCGTATTTTCCGGCGTATGCCTGTAGATTTGTTTCAGCTTTCCGGCATTGACTCCGCAGAAAGGACAACCGACCGAACAGCCATCCGTAAGTTCAAACATAAGCGGCGCATGAATCATGACCTGATTCCGCGTACCCATTTCTGTCCGGCATCTGTTGATCTGCCGTTTTCTCCATTGTCTGAAACGCGGATCGGCCGGTACGCAGCCCGTCTGCTGCATATAATTTCTGGCTTTCAGTTTATTTACGATAAACTGCTGATAGCAGGCCGCCTCTTCCGTAATGCAGGAGCTCCCCTCTTCTTTTACAAGCAGGCACTTTATTTTTTCACAGGGAATGTCCACATGGATATCCTGTAAAGTCTTTTCCGGCTCCTGCGCCATCTTTGCGGCAAAATCCGCATCCATACTGCAACATTCCAGAACACGTTTCACCTGTGCGGCAATCCGCTCATTCTCCACAAGATGATAGCCATCTCGCTGCGGATGCAGGCAGCAGTCTTCCGTCGTTTTTTCCGATTCCATTCCCATTTCCTCTCACTTTCCTCTCTCAATGCAGACTGCCAGCGCCAGAATTTCTTCTCCAATTTCCACAAACAGCCTGTTAAAAAGCATCTTTGAAATCAGTTCATTGGTCTCTTCCGCTTCTTGCCCAAGCTTCCCCATGTATGCCAGAATATCCCGCTTCTTTTTCGGAGAATCACAGAACAGACAGAGCTCCTTTTCTTCTCCCGTAAACTCATAAAGGGAATGCCTTGCACTTTCCCGAAGATCCATAATTTCCAGCCGATTCTCATAACAGACCATCTGCAGGCAGTCGCCCTGATTATAATACCGCTCTTTCCAATGAACCACGGCTCTGACCAGCTCCTCATATACTCTGCCCTTTTTTCTCAGATCATAATACCCCGGCAGATTTTCCTCATTTGCCGGATAAAAATTATAAGCGGTCCCGGCGGCAAGCATTTCCTGAAATCCGTAAATATAATCATAGGACGGCAGTCTTTCCAGGCGCAGTCCGTAATCTTTACAATTCTCATAATAATGACTGTATTTCTGGTAAAGAATATGCATTGCACCATTAGGAGGCGGCAAATGTGTCAGAAGCGGAATCAGATTCAGCGTTTCCTCCACCCATTCTTCCTCTTCCCCCGGAAATCCGAATAAAAGATTCCAGCTCAGTTTCATTTTGCACCGCTTCGCACTTTTCAGAAATTCAAGGTGCCGGATAGCGCGGTTTCCCTTATTCATCAGCCTCAGCAGATCATCCTGAACAGCTTCTATTCCCGGCTGCACAATATCAAATCCCGCCCGTTTCAGACGCAGCAGTTCTTCCGGCTCCATATTGGATTTTACTTCCGCGAAAAGATGAAAACCCGGATTTTCCGGCAGCGCATCGATCAGCTCAGGGAATTCCGCCTCCATTTCACTGCCAAGAATGCTGTCAGTCAGGAAAAAACGTTTTGTTCCATAGCGTTCACTCTGCAGCAGAAGCTCCCGCAACAGATACTCCGGTTTTTTCCTGTGGTATTCTCCGTTTTTCATGCAGAGTCCGCAAAAGGTACACCCCTGCTTCTCTCTCCACCAACAGCCCCTTGAGCTTTCCGCCGTCAGAGAAATCATATCCCTGTTCATCCAGGACATTTTCTCTGTCTCCTCAAAATACTCATCGAAATCCGGCAGCGGTATGCTGTTTAAGTCCTTCGTTCTGGGAAAGACCGGTTTCCTGTCCGCAGTCTGCGCCGACATTACTCCTGCGGGAAGAAGATTCGTCGGGATATTTTTACCATACCTGCCGGCAAGACGGCAGAATTCGGGTATCGATGACTCTCCTTCGCCTGAAAAAGTATAATCCACCCATTCTACTTCAGAAGCAATCGCCTGTCCCGCATCGAGTGCGCAGTTGCTCCCGCCCATAATCGTAATCATATGAGGCGCGATTCTTTTGATCTCTTTTAAGATTGCAAAAGAAGCATTGTTCTGCTGAAAATTACTGGAACAGCCCACAATCAGCGGTTTTTCTTTCATAATATCCGCTGCCAGTTTTTGCAGATAATCCGGAATCACTTTCCATACCGCCTTAAGAACCTCCTCATATTCCGCCGTATCTCCTTCCAGCGGTTCAATAACCTTCTCCAGATATTCCCGGTTCACCTCCTGCCGGTCCGAATCCGTATTGCCTTCTTCTCTCCCCCATGCAGCCGGTGCAAAGCTTGCTTCCCCAAACTGATAGATAATCCTTTTATCCAGAAACTTCTGATAATTTTCATATCCCAAAATATCCGCAAACATCATATCACCATAAAATACCCGGCAGGAAAATCCGTCTCGTGTCAGGCAGGATTTCAGGATACCAAGCGCAAGGCTCGGCATATATATCGCGGAATACGGCATTTGTATAAGACAGATATCGGCCAATACAGCTCTCTCCCTTCTTCGGATTTCTTTCTTATATTAAGCGTAGCATATTCTGTAAAAAAAATAAGCAAGTCGGCAAAATTAGACAAAAAATCGGCAAAATTTGCAGAAAGCAAAAAGCTTTATTCGATAATTGGCTTAAATTCAGTTGAGATTTTGGCTCCTTAATGGCATAATAGTATACAGAAGTTTCATTCGAACTTCTCAGGGATAACTGAAAGGGCATGGGTATTTTTATGAGAGAGTTTATGATCTTTACGGATGGGGATGTGGATCTGCCAAAACCTTTTGAGTCGGAGGTCGGTATACTGCCCCAGTATTACTATTTTGATGAAAATAAAGTTTACGGCGATGAGCAGATTCTGTCCAGAGAGGAATTTTTCAGGCAGCTTGCCGACCGCAGGGCCTATACCGCAGGCGTAAATCCGGATCTGGTCACACGCCGTTTTGAGGAAGCCATACGAAACGGAATGGATATTCTGTGCATTGCCGTCTCCTCCGGCATCAGCGGCTCTTATAACACGATCTGCATGGCAGCGGATCAGCTGAAAGAACAATATCCGGAATGCAGTATTGAAGTCATCGATTCTCTGAGCGCCACTCTGGGAAGCGGCTTCTTATGCGTGGATGCCATAGAAATGAAAAAAGAGGGCAGAAGCCTGAAGGAAACGGCTGATGAAATCAGAAGACGTCTTAAACTGATAGATATCTTCTTCATCGTAGACGATTTTAAATATCTGGTTCAGGGAGGCAGAGTCTCTCCGGCCGTAGGAAAGATCGGCGATATTCTGGACATCAAGGTAATCCTTACCATAAAAGAAGGCCGGATTGAGCCCTACCGGAAAAACCGGGGCATCAGCACTGCCCTGCGGAATATTCAACATATCGCCCAGTCCGGAGAAGCTTCCAGACTCGGCGCCATCTATGTCGGCAATCAGGATATGTTCGAGAAATGTAAGTCCCTCATTCAGACCGACAGCGAAGCATCGCTGAACCTGATCGTCTCCTCCCATGTAGGCCCCAATACTACCGGTATCGCCATCGAATGGGCCGGAGAAAGGCCTTTCTGAGTCAGAAGACCGTATGCCAGAAAAACTGAATTAATCGGTTCCTCCAAAATATATAAAAGCAGCCTGATTTTAATAAAAGGGCTGCTTTTTGGATGTTACCGCATAAAATAAAAGCGCCACTCCTGCTCCGTATTTTTCACAAGTTTCATGGCGATCTCCCGCATACGGTCGTTCAGTCTGTGGTACATCATCTTCTCCTCCCACCGGATACCGAGAACATAATCCCGTTCTCTGTTCGTCAGGCAGGCAAGCATCTGCATCATCTGCTTTTCATCCTTTTTCTTCCATGTCCCGAAGGGGCATTCCAAATAGGAGTTCTCCTCTCCGTATTCCATAACGGCCTGTAGCAGCTTTTCTCCGAAATGCGGTGATTTTTCTCCCTGCCAGACTTTTATCCGCAGATTTTCGTCCTCTTCAGGCAGTTTCCGCAGTAGAATACGGGATTCCGTCAGATGCCTGTACACCGCCTTCTCCACTCTGTCACGGGGGACCGGATACGACAGTTCCCGCATGATCTGCTCTACGGAATATCCTCTGTCCGTCAGATGTCTGATCGCGCCGCCTGCAGCCACATCGAATACAAAATCCGAAAGCGCCGCCTCAAAATATTCTTTCCTTCCGTCCGTTGTTCCCATACAGGCCCCCTTGTTCCCGTTCTACTTTTCTCTTCATCTGGAGTGTATCACACTTTCCGGAGGCATTCAAGGCGGTCTCTCCGCATAAAGAGCGCTCTGCACCGTATAAGACGTCGTATTTCACGACTCAAATACATACAGAAATCAACGAATTGTGATACACTATACAGGAAAGGAATTTAAGAGCTATTACCCTGAAACGGTAAAGTCCTATAGGAAAGGAGGAATTCTTATGAGAGTAGAGTGTCAGATCAGCGCAGACTGTTCGGAGCCATATGCGGTTCTTCATATCAGCAAAATGACGCCCGCGATTGCAGATGCCGTTTCCATTCTGGAAAAGGAAGGCGCCGAATCTTTCGTTCTCTTCGGCACAAGGGACGGCAAAATCCATTTTCTGGAACCGGAAAATCTGGCGCTGACGCGCACGGAAGGCCGGGAAGTCGTCTGCTACGATAAACGGAAAAACCGTTATATTCTGAACAGACCTCTATATGAGCTGGAAGAACATCTTGGCGACCAGTTTATCCGCATATCCAAATCCGCCCTTGTCAATCTCCGGCAGATCAGTCATGTAGAGGCCAGCTTCAACGGCACAATGGAACTGACTTTAAAAAACGGAATGGAAGACTATATTTCCAGAAAGTATCTTCCGCCATTCAAAAAACATTTTGGTATTTAGGAGGTGTATTTATGAATCTGTTCAAAAGACTCGTTAAAGACTCAATACAGGGAATCGGCATTGCCAGCACTCTTTATCTTCTCTGCGGCATGGTATTTGATTATCTCAATCACGGCACGCTCATCATGGAAAACTGGGAATTTTCCAGGCAGGCCATCGGCACGCTGCTTGTCGGCATCGGCTTTTCCGCACCAACGGAAATCTACGGCAGGGAGAACCTGCCCTTTCCTCTGAAAGTTCTGTTTCATATGGGAATCGGCTGTACCGTATATACTATCGTCGGATTCCGCGTAGGCTGGATTCCGGTACAGCTCGGATGGGGAATCTGCATCCTGCTTATTTTCCTTCAGTTTTTCGTTGCTTTCCTGATCTGGCTTGGTTATGCGCTGCACTATCGGATGCTGGCCAAAAATATAAATCAAAAGATACAGGAGAAAGAAAAAGAGTCCTGACCGGACTCTTTTTCTTTTGAAGCCTCGCATTCTATGCCTTGAATTTTACAGCCGTTCCATAGGCCATGACTTCTGCCGCTCCCTGCATGACCGCCGCAGACGCATAGCGGATGTTCACTACCGCATCCGCACCGAGCTTTTCGGCTTCCTCGACCATACGCTTGGTCGCAAGCGCTCTCGCATCGTTCATCATTTCCGTATAAGCCTTTAGCTCTCCGCCCACAAGGGTTTTAAAGCTCTGTGTAATGTCGCGGCCGACATTTTTTGACTGAATGGTGCTTCCCTTTACCATGCCAAGCATCTCCAGCTCTTTTCCGCTGATGTAATCAGTATTGACTAAGATCATCTTCTTCTCCTCCCTGGATTTCTTTGATTCTGCTTATAAATACACCGATCATCACCGCCGACAGTATCAGAGGCACCACAATCATCAGTACCCTGAATCCGACGGGAACGCCGGGTACAGCCATAAAAAATACCACAATTCCAATATAGTACAAAACCGTAACAAGTACAATAATAGCCGGCGCAATCATTTTCTTCCAATATTTCATATTTCTGTTCCCCTCCCCGGACTTCCGGCAGGCGCCAAAAAGCTCCTGTATTCTCAAATATCAAGCTCCGGCGGCACATCGATTTCGTCGGAAACATATCTGCCGTTCTTCTTACGCTGCCGCACACACTCCGTCAGAAGATATTCGATCTGCCCGTTTACGGAACGAAAATCATCTTCTGCCCAGGCCGCAACCGCATCATATAATTTGGCAGAAAGCCGGAGCGGCACTTGCTTCTTGCCTGTATCACCCATATCAAAAACCATGCCTTTCTGTCGCTTCCAACAATTCGTTAATATAAGCTTCCGGAATTCACAATCGGCTGTGCATCACGGTTACCGCACAAAACGACGAGCAGATTGGATACCATGGCCGCCTTACGCTCCTCATCCAGTTCCACGGTATGCTTCTCATTTAAGCGTTCCAACGCCATTTCCACCATACCGACCGCACCGTCAACGATCATCTTTCTCGCATCGATGATTGCCGATGCCTGCTGCCTTTGCAGCATGACCGCCGCAATTTCCGTTGCATAGGCGAGATATGTGATCCGCGCTTCGATCACTTCCATGCCCGCCTCCTCGACTCTCTTCTGAATTTCATCCCGAATCCGGGCCGCAACGATCTCACTTGAACCGCGCAGACTGCCTTCGTCCGCCACACCGTCTCCGGTCGTATCCACATTCGGCGCCACATCGTAAGGATAAATCCGAACGATATCCCGCAGCGCGCTGTCACATTGCAGAGAAAGAAATTCCTTATAATTGTCCACATCAAATACCGCTTTGGCCGTATCCACCACGCGCCATGTAACTGCGATGCCAATTTCAATCGGATTGCCCAGACAATCATTAATCTTCTGTCTGCTGTTGTTCAGTGTCATGATTTTTAAAGAGATTTTTTTGCTCGTCGCCTCTCCGGCCGTTCCCGCTTTCCCGGCCGCAATCGCCAGCATGGCCGTCGAATCGCTTACATCCCCGCTCTGGCTCAATCTCGTTTTCGCCGCAGGATTGACGCCGGTACAGAACGGATTCACGAAATAAAATCCCGCTTCCTTCAAAGTGCCCACATAATTACCAAACAACGTCAGCACGAGAGCCTCCTGCGGTTTCAGAACTTTGAGCCCGCCGCAGAGAATCGTCGCCAGAACCACCAACACCAGCCCGGCAATCAAAAGCAGCGGATTTCCATCGTCTTCGATCATCTTCGCACCGAAGCTTATTCCCGCAACAGAAAGCACATACAGTGCCAGAATTCCCAGCAGCGCTGCCATCCCATGCTTTTTACCCGTTAAAATCTTCTCCTCCATCATCTCACCATATCCTTTCCATTCTCCCAGACAAGCTCAGTTGCCTTTGAATTCGATCTTCGTCCGGCCACGACATTGATCATTTCTGTTTGATATCATTATGATATCATATTGATCATTTTTGTCAAGAGGAAAATATAATGAAAAAATTATATGAGAATTTTCTTTCCTTTTATCCTATTTGGTGCTATACTGAATGCATGCAGGTATAGTTCATCGGTAGAACACCAGCTTCCCAAGCTGGGGAGGGGGGTTCGATTCCCCTTACCTGCTTTTTTTATTTCCTGTTACGGTTCAGATGTCAAAAGGTGCGCTGAATAAACTGTAAAGGCAGACTGCGCAAAATATTCCCGCAGCTGTCCTGCGCAGGAATAAAAGAATGCCGCAGGACTGCTGCCTGCGGCATAAAAACTTCATTCTTCCTTCAAAATCGGTTCTGTTTCTGCGATGTCAGCCGGTCATAGTACCGGTATAATTTCTGCACACCGTTTTCCAGAATATAATAATGACGTATATAGGGAACCAGTAAAATCAATAAAAAAAGAATCAACAGGAAAAGAGCCGGCTGCGGCGCAATCAACGTGCCCAGAATGGCAAGCATCGTGAGAAGCGCAAAGACTACCGTTACGATCAGGTGTATCAGCCGCTCATGCTGGAAAAATCCGATCTGGATCAACAGATCTTCCATCCTGCGCTTCCTTTCCTGCTCCGTCATAGCGTCCCCGCCCTCTTCTTCCCACCTCGCTGACTGCGCTTCCATTTCTTTCAGATAACTTTTCAGCCGTTCTTCCATTTCAAGTGCCTGTGCCTTTCTCGTCTGTTTGTTGCTTTATGCCCCTCAGCAGACTGAGGGGCCACCCCTTCATTACACTATGGACTCACATGCCTGTACCCTGTCTTTTCCGTTTACCATTCGGAATTCTTTCTGATAGGCCGGATATTCCTTCTTTTCCGCAGGCATCGGAAGTCCCCCTTCCATCAGTGCGGAACCGGTATAATATTTTCCGGTCTCAACATCTTCATACAGCGCATCCGGCATGAGGCCCTTTAACTTCACATAAGTTATCGTCATGTTGCCATGATTCTCTAACAGCACAACATTCAAAAGCACCGTTTTTTGATCTTTCGCCCCGAACATCCATGCCGCACAGGCATCCTGAAATGGATTCGACAGACGATAATAATTACCGTTTTGAATCAGCTCCCCGTACTTCCTGTATTGTACGATCTGCTCTTTTATCTCTTCTTTTTCCTCCTCCGTCAGTTCCTTCGTCGCAAGCTCATAGCCGAAAGTCCCCGCCATAGCCACTACGCCCCGCGTATGCAGGCTCGTACTGCGGCCTGTCTGATGATTCGGCGACGCCGACACATGAGAACCAACCGACGATACCGGATAGAAAAACGACGTTCCGTATTGAATCCGCAGTCTGTCCACCGCGTCCGTATTATCACTGCACCAGATCTGCGGCGTATAATACAACATGCCCGCATCGAACCGGCCGCCTCCGCCGCTGCATCCCTCTATCAGAAGATCCGGATACCGCTGCATCAGCTTTTCCAGAAAATCATAAACGCCGAGCACATAATCATAGGTCACTCTGCCCGGACAGTTAACTGCGGAATATACTTCCGCAATACTGCGGTTCATATCCCATTTGACATATTCGATGTTCCCCTGATCCAATATGTCGCAAATATGTTCAAATATTAATTTCCTTACATCTGTTCTTGAAAAATCAAGCATCAACTGATTCCTGCCGCGCACAGGCTTTCTTCCCGGAATCCTCATGGCCCAGTCCGGATGTTCCCGGTACAGATCACTGTTCTCCGAAACCATTTCCGGCTCAATCCAGATACCGAATTTCACACCGGCCTCATTAACGCCCCGAATCAAATCTCCCAGCGTACAGCCCAGCTTTTCCTCATTCACCTGCCAGTCGCCGAGTCCGCTGTTGTCATCATCTCTTTTGCCAAACCAGCCGTCATCCATTACGACCATGTCAATGCCAAGCTCCGCCGCGCTCTCCGCCAGCTTCAGAATCGTCTCCCCATTGAAATCAAAGTAGGCAGCCTCCCAGCTGTTCAACAGAATCGGTCTCGTCTGTCTGCTGTATTTTCCTCTGCATATATGCTCTCTGATACAGCGATGATATCGCTGGGATAACTCTGTAAATCCATTGTTCGAGCAGGTATGAATCGTCTCCGGAACGACCAGCTTCTCTCCTTTTGCCAGCGGATAATGGAAGTTTTCTCCATGCAGTCCCATGATTGCCCTCGTCTGGTCATACTGGTCCTTCTCCGCCTCAAACAGAAAGTTTCCACTGTAAACGAATACCATGCCATAACAACATCCGAAATCCTCTCCTGCTCCTTTTTCCGCCAGAATCACTGCCGGATTGTACTGATGGCTGGAGGTTCCTCTGCGGCTGCCGACCGCATAACATCCATGGGCGATCTCGGCCCGCTGCAGGTTCCGTTCCATTGCGTGTCTTCCATAAAAGCTGAGCAATTCGTAATCTCCTGTCAGGAAATCCAAACAGGACGAAGCTGCCTTCTCCACGATAATTTCTTCTTCCCCACAGTTTACAATGACCGCGCTTCTCGTAATGATATCTTCTCTGGCAAGTACCCCGTATAAAAGGCATACCTGCACGCCGCTTACGGCATCCTCCAGAATGATTTCCAACGTCTGTGCTTCTTCTTCTTTCGCATGGACCGCCGGAAGCCCCGGCAGTCCATACTTTCCTTCTTTTATTTCATGACGGACATAACGCAGATCACAGCAATCCGAACCATCCGCATTATGAATGACAAGCGCACTGTTCCGATAATCCCCCACACCCAGCACCGGGTATTCCTGCGGCAGCACATCCAGCGAATAGGTTCTGTCATCTCCCACATCCGCAGGATTGCCGGAAAAACCTCTGTCGTAATATGTCAACAGGTAATCCATATCGCCGGAAATACTACTCCCATAATACAGGTGCAGCAAGAAGCCGAAATCATCTACTTTCATCTGATAAGTGGTATGTTCCGTTTGCAGTGTAAATATCCGCTTCTCACGTTGATAATGAATCGCCATAATAACTCCCGTCCTTTTTCTTATTTGACAGCCCCATTCACAACTCCGTTCAGAATCTGCTTCTGACAGATCAGATAGAAGATCAGAATCGGAATCAGCGACAACAGATAAGAGGCAAATGCCAGATTATAGTTTGTTCCGAACTGCGACTGGAAATTCAGCTGTGCAAGCGGCAGCGTATTCTGAGAAGAACCTGCCATAATAACGAGCGGCGTCATAACGTCATTCCATACTGCCAGCGCCGTAATGACCGCAACCGTCGCATGCATCGGTTTCATAATCGGAAAAATAATCTTCCAGTAGGTCCGCCAGGTGGACGCACCGTCTACCCTGGCCGCTTCTTCAAGCGCCAGCGGAATATTTACAAGATACCCCGAATACAGCATGACATTCATCGGCATATAGAACACGACATACAAAATAACAACGCCCGCCCAGTTCGCCAGTCCAAGCTCCGCGGTCTGCTTTGCCAGAGGCATCATCAGAATTGCGAAGGGTACAAACATACCGCTGACGATAAAAAGATAAACAAAATTATAGAACTTGCTTTTTTTATTTCTTCCTAAAGTATATCCCATTAAGGAGTGAATAATAATCGATAATACAACGGTCAATACGGAGATCAGAAGGCTGTTCCGCAAAGAATTCCAGAAATCCGTTACTTCCATTGCCTCTCTGAAATTATCGAAACTCCAGGTTTTCGGCAGGGACAAAAGTCCACTGATGCTGTTTGTCATTTCCGAAGGCTGCTTGAAGGCGATGATAATCGTCATATACAGCGGAAAAATAATCGTCGAAAGGCCGAGTATCAACAGCACCATGACAGTTTTATTGGCTTTCACCGCACTTGTTGTGTTTTTCATAACTGCTCCTCCTTTGATCCGGAAAATTTCATCTGCGCAACAGAAATAGCGACAATTACAATAAAGAATACAACCGCGTTCGCACTCTGGAATCCAAACTGCCCGCCCGACATACCATTGTTATAGATCAGGTAGGAAATGGACTCGGTGCTCTGGGCCGGACCACCCTTGGTCAATGCCATGATCTGATCGAATACCATCAGGAAGTTCTTCACGCTGAGCACCATATTGATGGAGAAAAACGGAATGATCAGCGGGAACGTCAGATGACGGAACTGCTTCCATCCGGTAGCCCCGTCCAGGCCGCCCGCCTCGTATACGTCCTCCGGCACCGTCTGAAGACCGGAAATATAAATGATGGTATTCATGGCAATCGCCTGCCATGCGCAAACGATCATAATACCGATCCATGCCTTATTCGGGCTCGAAAGAATACTCGTGCTCATGCTCTCTATTCCGACCATATCCGCCAGCGCTGGCAGAATGTAGGTAAAGAAATAATTGAAAATATAACCGACAACGAGGGAGCCTAAAATGTTCGGCAGAAAATACGCTCCGCGGAAAAATCCCTTTGCGCGGATCTTGCTGTTCAATCCGAGCGCCAGAATCAGGCTGATAATATTGACTACGATCGTTGTCACAACAGCCAGTTTAATTGTAAATAAGTAAGATTTGCCGACGCGGGCATCCGAAAACAGGTCTACATAGT
Organism: uncultured Lachnospiraceae bacterium; assembly: GCA_937910785.1. Classification (GTDB taxonomy): domain Bacteria; phylum Bacillota; class Clostridia; order Lachnospirales; family Lachnospiraceae; genus UBA3282. The sequence goes on from CALDLG010000021.1 coordinate 54,602, forward strand.
TTCGGATTCCTACCCAGTCATAACTTCCGAATCCTCTGAAATTCGTAAAACTGTAGATTACACCCCGAATCAGAGGAATTGTATTAAAGCAGACAAACAGTCCCAGAATCGGAATCGTAATCAGTAAAAATGTTCTCTGTCTATCATTTTTCATAATTTCTGTTCTACTCCTTTCCGCCGTTTGCGGCTTCATAGTCCTGCACCATACGGATGATATCTCTGTTATACCGCTGCCAGTTCGCATCGAAGTTCGCCAGGAAGTTATCCGTATTCTGCTCGATCAGATAAGTCTGTAATAACGCATCCACCGACATTTCCGAAGGATAATAGTGATCCTGATAGTCCGTCATGTTTCCGGACTCAATGAACGCAAGCATACCGTCCAGCATGGAAGAAAGCTGAAAATCTCCTGTTTTGCAGGGAACCGCGTTCTGGTCATCTATATACTTCTGCAGATTTTCGTCCGCGTAGAGGAAATTCAATACCTCATAGGCCGCCTCCTTGTTTTCGCAGTTGGCCATCACGCAGAAACCAAGATCGATGCCGGAGTTCAGCGTCCGATCGTCCGCCGAATCTCCTGCCGGCATAACAAAGGAGTCGATGTTCAGATCGGGATTTACGGACAGAATCTGCGGTGTGGCATAGCTTCCGATGGTGTACATCGCCGATTCGCCTCTCGCAAAAGCCGTGCAGGCATCATTATAGCTGTATGCAAACGGTCCTTCCGGTCCGTAAGGCAGAAGCTGCAAGTATTTCTCCGCCAGCTCTCTGTATTCCGTCGTAAAGTTTGTCTGCCCTCTGTTCACCTGTTTGGTTGTATCCGAAGGCGAAAGCTCTACGGCCATCGCGTTCCAGGGCGCAAGACAGGTCCATGTGTCCTTAAAGCCAAAATAGAACGGAAGAATTCCTTCGGCCTGAATCTCGTCACACAGCGCCACAAGTTCATCCCATGTCGTGGGAATCTGCCAGCCATGCTCTTCAAACATATCCCTGTTGTAAAGAACGCCCGCCGCATTCGCCACATACGGTACAATATAGGTTCCGTCCGTCGGAACCAGTTCCAGCGATTCGGCTATATCCAGATACCCCTGATTAATATACTGCATTCCTTCATAGCCCGAAACGTCTGACAGAATTTCCGCATCCACGAAATAGGAATAATTGATATCCCCTCCGATTCCGATAATATCCGGATAATCCTCTCTGATAAACCTCGTTTTCAAAATCGTCATTGCATCATTGGGGGAGCTGATTGTCAGATGAATATCGTCGTGCGTCGCATTGAACTCTTCCTCGACCACTTTGAAGTAATTGGCCGCTTCCGGTTTGTACTGCACAATTTCGATTTCGATCTTTCCATCGTCTGAAGAAGCTCCGCAACCCTGAACCGCAAACGCTGCTGCCGCACAGCATAATGTCAGTTTCAGGCATCTTATTCCTTTCCTTTTCATAGCTTTTCTCCTTCCCTGTTTTAGTAAAAAAATTTTAACATACCTTTATGCGACGTGTAAATAACACTATTTTGTACATTTTATGCCTTTATGCTATGTTTATGCTATTTATTGGAATTGATGTAGCATTTTGGTATATATGCAAAAGAAAATGGGGTATCCTTCCGAAAAGAAGATTGTACCTTTCCGAAAAAAGGTTCGCCTTGAAATGCCGGCCTTCTTCCTGTACAATCTAAACATGCAGGAACAGGTATCCTGACATTATGGAAAAGGAAAAGGAATTTTTATGAGCGAAGTGATTTTTTCTGTTTTTCCAAGCGAAAATTTTGTCGATCTGGGATTGTATCAGTTTGGATGGGAGCAGTGCGATCCGTCTCATTCCTTCGGACCGGCGGCAAGAAATCATTATCTTTTCCATTTCTGCCTGTCCGGAACCGGAACGCTGTATGCAAATAATTCCAAAGGCACCACCGATATCTGGCAAATCAAAAGCGGGCAGGGATTCATGATCTTTCCGCATCAGGTATGTACCTATATCGCGGATCACGAAATTCCCTGGGAATATGTCTGGATCGAATTTGACGGACTCCGGGCCAAAGAGACCGTGGAACTGACCGGCCTTTCTGTTGATCAGCCGGTCTACAGGGCGCGCTATAAGGATATCCTGGAATCCATGAAGCAGGAAATGCTGTATATTGTCAATCACAGGGACGAATCCCCTTTTCACCTGATCGGCCATCTTTATCTTTTTATCGACAGCTTCGTCCGTTCCGCAACCTCCGGGCAGATCAACAAGGGAAACAGCCTGCGCGACTTCTATATTAAGGAAGCTTTCTCCTTTATCGAGCAAAACTTTCAAAATGATATTTCCATTGAGGAAATCGCATCCTTCTGCGGTCTCAACCGCAGCTATTTCGGAAAAATTTTCCGGGAAAATACAGGGAAGTCCCCACAGGACTTCCTGATCTCTTACCGCATGACCAAAGCGACAGAGCTGCTAAAACTGACCCGCCTTTCCATCGGGGACGTCGGAAACGCGGTAGGTTATCCGAACCAGCTTCACTTTTCCAGAGCTTTCAAAAACACCTACGGCATTTCTCCCAGACAATGGCGAAATGAAAATTGCGGCGGCATGCAGTGAACCGGGCATAAAAACAGGAGCGCTTTCCGCCGGGCTTTAGCGGCGCCTGGCGGAGTCCCTCCTGTTTTTCCTTTTATTTACCTGCCGAAATACGATCCTGTCTGATTTCCACGCTTTCTTCACCCACGAACAGTGTATAGGTCTCCCCCTGTTTCAGCTGCGGACAGCTGAACACAACGGAAGCCCCCGTCTTAGCCGCCGTATGGCGATACAGTTCGCTTCCCCCGGCATCCGTAATCACAATTTCGCTTCCCGCTTCATACGGTTGATCCAGAAGCCAGCGAAAAGAGCATTGCTCCGAGCTCTCATCAAAGGTCTCCGCCATGCCGGAACTGCCGATTGCCAGAACCATTCCGCCTTTAATCCGGCAGATTCCGTCATTTTCCTTCCCATAATCGAGCGGTCCGTCATCGTCTTTCGTGGGTCCGTCGATCACGATCTCTCCTCCTTCAATCAAAAGATTTCCATTGGAATCCAGCCCGTCTCCCTCCGCGTCAATATACAGCCGGCCGCCACGGATGATCAGATTCGGCATCGTCTCCACGATATCCCCGGAGGAGTTCTTTTTCTTTTTATCCTCCCCGCCATTGGCGTTGATGCCGTCATCCTCTGCCGCAATCTCTATTGTACCGCCTTCTATGAAAACCTGATTCGCCTCCAGTCCTTCCTCTGCTTTCGTAATCCGAAGGTTTCCTCCGGAGATTAACAGCTCATGCTTCGCCTGAATCCCTTTTCCACCGGCATCAATTCGGAAACTTCCCCCCTCTATCGTCACCGAATCTTTTCCTTTGAGGGCATTGCCAACAGCCTTGACTTCGATATATCCGCTCTCAATCCAAAGGTCTGCTTTGGACTGAATTCCATGATTCAGGTTTCCAATGACCCGAAGCAGTCCTTTCCCCGTAATCTCCAGATCCCCTTCCGCATAGATGACCGCTCTGTCTCCCTTCTTATCATCCTTCCTGCCGCTTTCCAGTTGATTCTCCGTCCCTTCCGTCAGCAATATGGCCGCATGTTCGGCATGTTCTATAAAAACAGCCGCTTCCGACGGGTTGCTGATACTGGCGCCGCAAAACTCCAGCAGGACGATTTCATCGTCATCGCTGTCCACATAAATCTGTCCGTTCTCCAGCGTCCCTTCTATCCGGTAATGCCCTCCCTGTCCGATAAGCACCGTATCGCCGTCCGCCTCCGCGCCCGCTCCGGAAATCCTGATGTCCCCCTGGCACAATGTAATATGTGTAAAGTCCTCCCCGTCATTTACCTGCATGAAAAATTTTTCAAGTACGAAAAATAAAAGAACGACCAGCAGGGCAGCCGGCAGGAGAATGGTCACTCCGGCCAGTTCCGTATCTTTCTTTGGGTTATTTTGTGTTTTCCGCGTCAGCATTTATTTTCCTGACCTCCATCCTTTCCACCTTTTCCGCCTGTCCGGTCACCGGGATATTCACAAATCTCTCTTACTCTCTCTGCTCCTTCTTTCATACCTTCCACCGGCACTTTCCCAGATCCACATGCCCTTCATCCTTAAACGAAACCCCTTCCTTTCGCAGCAGTTCTCCCTGCTCGCGCCATCCCGGCGCAAGACGGCCTGCATGATTCACAACCCGGTGGCAGGGATAATCGCCGTAATACTGCGCCATGCCCAGCACTTTTCCGACAAGCCTGGCATTTTTATCCCTGCCGATCAGCTTCGCGATCTGTCCATAGGTCGCCACACTGCCTTCCGGTATTTCTCCTACTACGGAAAGAATTTCATAAATCAACTCTTCCTGCAAAACAGTCTTCATGTCCTGTACCACCGATTCCTTTCCGCACTGTTTCCGCATTTTCTTCATGGTAACACAGTTTCCGAAATTCTTCAAAGGGATTTCCGTACAGCTGCTTCTCCGTTGTCCGGATTCTGTTTCCTGACAGGCATAAAAAAAACACCCTAAGATACGCGTATAACGCATATCCAGGGGTGCATAATGCACGGTCAAAACCCTCTGTACGTTCCTTTCGTCTCCCGCTTCACCTCATAAAGCGCCTCGTCCGCACGGTTCAGAAGTTCAGAGATATCCGTATTCTTGTTGTCAGTCCATGCGAACCCTGATGAGGCGCTTATGGTCCCGGTCTGCGTCCTGGACAACGCGACCTGATTCCTGCCGAGCTGCTCATAAAAGCCGTCCATATAACTTGCGATGTCGTCGCTGCTTCGACAGTCAAAGATGAACATACAAAATTCATCACCGGAACGCCTTGCCGTCAGAAAATGTTCTTCCGGCATGGATGCCATGACAGCGGAAAAGCTTTGCAGATACCGGTCGCCCACATCGTGGCCATAGGTATCGTTGATGTCTTTAAAGTAATCCAGATCCAGCATAACTGCCGCGCAGCCTTTTCCTTCCGGTATGTTATGAAGAATTTCTTCTGTCATCTTTTTAAAATATTGATATTTGTAAAGTCCGGTAAGCGGGTCATGAATATTTTCATAGCGCATTTTTCGCTTTTCCGTCATATCGCCCGTCACATCGGTTATGACCCCCAGCTTCCCCTCTTCCGACTCGGACATATGAATACGAATATATCTGTCATCATCGATTTGGTAAACGTCTTCCTCCCCTTCAACGGCCTCTTTCGTAAGCTGTTTGATATAATTGTCAAAGGAAGACACATCCCCGCACAGGTCAGCGACTTTCTGATCGGAAATATGAAGAAGCCCGCCAAGCCCTGATGTAACGAACACATGGGAGGCTCCGTTCTCATATTCAAAAGCCGCCAGCGGCACCCCGCTGATTTCAATAATCGCGGAAATACGATCGGAAAGACTGACAATACTTTTCACCATCGTATTGATTCCGCTGCTCAACTCCTGAAACTCTCTGTTTCCGCCTATATCTACCGTGGTATCCAGATTGCCGTTTGTAATAAATGTCAGTTTTTTAATAATAAGATGTATTCCATCAATCACCTTCCGCCTGACAAGATAGTTCAGCAACAAAATAACCGCTATCGCAATGAACAGCAGATAAAGAAACGTCCGCAGCGTATTTCTCGAAAGCTCACGAAACATGATATCCGCCGGCAGCGCCGCACAGAGCAGCACATCATCATATCGCTCACTGACCACATACATCAGTCTGCCATCCTGTCCTTTTCGATAAGCGCCCTCCGCACAGTCCGACAACCGGTCCAGCTGATAGCAGTTTCCCGTATATTCCTGCATAAGAGCGCCGGAATGACCGAGCATGAGACCGGAAGCGCTGTCAATCACATAAAGCTCCTCTTCCACATCGGTCGGAAATCTGGAAAAAATATAATCATAAGTATTTCTTGACTGCGCTTCCATCTGCCGTTTCGGCTCAAAACCGACCTGCACGACACCTTTCCGCCCCTGTCTTGCCACGCCCACACACTGCATGAGCTTGCCTTCCGCCGCATTAGGCTGCGGCCCCTGAATCAGATAAGCGCCTTCCCCGTCACTTTCCAGAAGCGCAAGAAAAGCACTCGTCTGCTGATGTTCCCTCATATCGAAACCGACATACTCAGAAACGGAACCGGCTACGATAAAACCGCTCTCATCGATCACATGAAGCTCATCCACATTCAGAAGATCCGCCAGATACTGCATTTCCACCACACTTAATGACAATACGTCCTCCCGGTCCAGAACATATGCCGCCGCTCTTGCCCTCGTCAGATAATCTTCATCGAGGCTTTCATTCATCAGAGCAAGCTCCTGTCTGTTGCTTTCCAGCGTATGTATCACCTGTTCGATCTTGGTATGGAAAGTGGCGAACTGCCGCACCTCCAGCATATGCCAGTAAAACAGAAAGTTAATTAAAAGAATCAGAAAGCTTGCCGCCGTCATGATGGCAATCGTGTATTTAATAAAAATTTTCTGCATCAAAGCATCCTCTTATCTCATCCCTGATATCCTTTTCAGTATATCATTTTTTGATGTCAGAAAATCCTCCTTTTTTTCGCATATTTCCCTGAAATTTCGCAAAGAGTACGATATGAAAAATACCTTCCTCGCAATAGGCTCCGATATTCCCGCCTATCTTATCCGAAAAGGCAAGTACACTCTGCATTCCAAGGCCATGCTCTCCGCCCGCCCTGCTTCGTGGCAGCCCGGTATATTCATCGAACAGAATCTCCTGTTCATACGGATTCTGCATATGAATCAGCAGATGGTCTTCCGGAAAATGAATCTTTATATCCACATATCGTCTTTCCTGTTCCAGCTCTTTCACGCAGGACAACGCGTTTTCAAAAAGATTCGCAATCACCGACGCCAGTTCATAATCATTGACCGGCATCTCCTTCGGCACGAAAAGCTCCCGTCGCACCTCGATCCCGGATGCTTCCGCTTTTTCCATCATATTTTTAAGAACCGTATTCACAATGAGATTATCGCAGTATTTCACGATCCTGTTTTCATCCGCTACCTCATGAATATATTTCGTCACCTTCCGTATCTCGTCATACTCCCCCTGCTCCAGCAGCAGATCAATCATGCCGGAATAATGCCGCATATCATGTCTTAGAATTCTCAGATTTTTTTCCGCCTGCTCCACCAGATAATACTGATTCTCCAGACCCTTAATATAAGATTTAAAAAGTACGTTTTTCCAGTAAATGCTCTTTCTTCGGGATTCACTCTCCACATACCGGAATACGATGACATAGGATATGAACATCGTAATGATAAAAATCAGAATGCCCGGAATGTTCTTCAGATTATCCTCCAGCCTGCATGGAAACATGGTAAGAAACGCAAAACCACAATAAAAAAGAGCCGGTATCAGGCATAGCAGCCACCAGTTCTGTATGGAACCCATCACCTGATCGTTCAGCCATATATTCCGTATCTTTATGACAAGAAATAATAAAGTGACAGTATGGACCAATACGCTTCCCATCAGGGAAAGAAGCACATTCCGGGTATAAATATATAAGACGGAAGACATGATCGCCCCTGCGAGCACATAATTCGATGCTGTCAGTCCGATAAACAGAATCTTGCTGTTTCTCTTTTCCGCAATTAAAAGGCCCGTCGCCTGTGTCAAAATTATCTGAAAGATCGTCACTGTCAGAAAAATGACGGTATCATCGGGAGGCAGGTCCAGTTTCAGATAATCCGTTACGCTCAGCAGCAGAATAGACACAATACAGATCCCTGCCGTTTTCCGTTTGGAATATCGGTGCACGATAAACAGATACATGAACAGCATCAGAAAAATATGCGTCATAAAATAGGATATATTTTTATAAAATTCCATCAAAGCTCCCTACCTGTACTGCTCTGTAACAAAATTCAGATACTCCCTTTTCACGGCCGCCGCTCTCGTCTTGCTGACAGGAACGCTCCGACCGTTTTCCATATAACAGAATCCCTGACCCAGACTCTTGATATAATTCATATTAACCAGAAAGGATTTATGAACCCGGACAAAGGCTCTGTCCTCCGCAATTTCTTTGATCTCCTCATCAAAAGACTTCCTGATAAAAATACTTCTGACACTGCGGCCATCCGTCAAATGAACTTCCAGTATCCTCGCCGCATTTTCGATATAAACGATGTCAGAACAGGAAACCGAAACAATACCATTCCGCGTTTTGACAGGATAACGGATATCCTTATACAGCAGATCCTGATTCAGCTTTACATGCGATACGGCATAATCCATCGCTTCGCCGAAAATCTCATCGCTCACCGGCTTTAACAGATACCGCACCGCATGTACGCCATATGCCTCCATTGCATACTCATTGGAAGACGAAATGTAGATCACAACGCTTTTCCCTGTTTTTTCCAGAAGACCGCCGATATCGATTCCCGTTTTCTCAGGCATAATCATGTCGAGAATATAGATATCCGCCAGTTCTTTCCGTAATATTTTCTGATATACCTGCGAAGCGTCCGAAAACTTCTCTACGTCAAACGTCACATTGGCAGATTTCTCATACCTTTCCAGTAAGCGTTCCACCGTTACCAGATCACGCGTATAATCGTCACAGACTACAATCTTCATGTTCTCTTTTCACTCCGGTATGTCTTCTATTAATATCATTACACAAGCTTTACAAGCAGCTCATGTGTTTTATTTTCATCGAGCCGGCAGATTTCCTCCAAGGAAATCAATGCCTTTTCTCCGCTCAGGGCAACCTGCTTTCCATCCAGAGAGATGCTGTCTGTCCGATATGCTCCGTATTCTTTTCCTTCGGCATTCTCATAAACGATATGCCATCTTTTCCCGCCGAAGTTCAGGTAAATGCCTGCTTTTCCGTCCCTGAACTGCTCCTTCTGCAGACGCGGTTCCAAAACAAGCGCACCACAGCTTCCCTTCACGCCGAACATCTCCGTAATGACTGTCAGCATCATCCAGCTTGCCGCCCCGGTCAGATAATGATACATACCCCTGCCCCGGTCGTTAAAATATTCCGGGATTCCCGGATAAATCCTGCTCACCGCAAAATCTGCCGCCTGTTCATATAAAGTCCGCAGCGCACGCCAGCCCTCCTTCGCAAACCCCTGTTTGTAAAGCGCATTAGCAAACATCGTCGTCATATGAGAAAAGACCGCGCCGTTTTCCTTATGTCCATACGCAAAACCAAACATTCTGCCAAGGTCCGTTTTCAGTTCCCCGAAATCCGTATTCAGACGATATCCGCCAACTTCCTTCCGATACAAATACGCATCCGCCGCTTTTACGATCTTCTCAGTCTGTTCCTTCGTCGCCGTACCGGACATCACGGAAAATACCTGCCCCGTCAGCATCATCCTGATGCCCTGCTCCGTAATGCCTTCACAGGGTCTTCCGCTGTTATCGTAATAGCTGTTGAACCATCCCCGGTCCTCCCCGTCTTCAATCCATTCGGTCCGCCGGATGTGTTCTCTCAGCCACTGTGCTTTTTCCAACAGGCTTTCCCTTATCATCTTACAGTCAAATGTACGCTTTTGGCCGGATATATGGCCAAAACAGCTCCTGCAGTATTCCGAAAGCCTCTCCTTCTTCCCTGCAATGTCCTCATATAAATCTGTCCCCGTCCGCAGAAGCGGTTCGATTTCCGAAAGCAGTTCGACAAAACGCAGCCCCTCCTTTTCCTCCAGCAATCCGATCAGAGAAGCGAGCGTCTCCAGATTATCCGAATAAGCCGCCGTAAATGCCACGCTTTCTCCCCGCTCCGGGGCCATATCAAGCGCATCGTTCCAATCCGCGCCGCGCAGCCGCATATGATTGTGTTCGCCTACCTCATAGAAAACGGTCAGGTTCTGCACCAGAATATGCTCCAGAAGGGTTCCATAATAAACCGTACCGTCTTCACTCTTTAAAACCGGTGCACTGCCGGCCTCCCAGTTCTCATCGATCCGGGTTCCGCGCTCTTCCTGTTTATCCTTAAAATAAGTATTTTCCTTCAGTAAAATGGCCAGATCGCCGGTCTGGTCGATATAAAACTTCGTCGTCATAAGCGGCCAGAGTCCATGATCCATCCAGACTCTCGTAATGTTATTCCGATCCGCAATAAATTCTCCCTGCCCGTTTCCGATAATTGTAGCATTGCTGCCGTCGATTCTGACGCCTCCATAATTATCGATCAGCATCTGCCTCACACCGTCCGGATTCATAATCAGAAGCGCCAGACAGTCCTGCCAGAGATCCCGCCAGCCTCTTCCTCCTTTTCCGTAATCGTGATGCGGCAGAAAGGAACATCCGTAAATCCGCCGAAGCATCGGCTGAAAATTCACCCAGTACATAAAATTATCAAAAACAGTATCCGCCGTCTCATAGGAAACATTGATTTTATCAAGCCAGTATTGTTTCGTCTTTTCGAACGCACCGAGCACCTCATCCGCATTCCGGTACCGTACAAGCATATCCTCTATCTTTTTTTGCTCTTTCTCCGCACCGATAAAAAGAAGATAGCGCTTCTTTTCTCCCGGCTTCAGATCCGCCGTTTGAAACCGGAGCGCGCCCACGATTTCATAACCGTCATAATGCCTGCCGTGAGCATCATAAGGCAGATTTCTGATAACACTTTCGGGCCGTTCGAAGCTGCCGCCCTCCCCGATATAATCCTCCACAACCGGCAGGAATCCGGCCGGCTTCGTCCCATCGCCTTCCATGCCGCATACATAATAGGTCACTTCGTTCTTCTGATGCCCTCTTTCGTCAAAAGAAAGCGTCGGCGTCACCAGAACGCCCTCCGGAATCGTTACCGCTCTGTGCAGAAGCGAGGTCACATGCCGGTGATCTCTTAAATTATCCGCGCTCCGTCCGTAAAGCGGAACCGCCGCCGTCGGAACGAAAGAGCATGGCTCATCTCCTTTGTTTTCGATCTCCACATACATGATCTCCACGTCATATTCCCCGACCGGAACAAAAGAAAGTATGCGCGACGACAGCGAGTATTCCTTCGATTCCCGTTCGATCTGCTGCCACATAGGGCCCGCGGTCAGAACGCTCTTGTCCTGTTTATCCGTAAATTTCGCCGCCTGTGCCTGCGCCGAAGCGCCTGTCAGCGAATAGCAGGCGTCTTCTCCAAACCGGCACCAGAAGTTCCTTGAAGATCTGTTGTTATGAAGCTCTTCCGCACTGACCGGCTGCAATACAAACTCATTCTGGCCGCGCTTTAAATCCCCGCCCAATGTCGGCGTCAATGCGCCCTTCAACCCATGTTCTCCTGCCACCGGAAAATATAAATACCCTGTATTCTCCGGCTGCTCCAACCGGAAAGTTCCCCTGTTATCCAGAAACCGATACCCTGTTACCGCATCACGATTCATCTTCATTATCCTGCCTTCCTTTTTCAGATTTCCGTTGATTTTCCTGTTTTCTTATCTTTCTATTCTACTTCCTGCAAGCGCGGATTGTCCATAGCTTATTGTGGGGATTTATATGATTCGTACCATCGTACGGTTATCCGCTTCCATACGTCCCCCCAAGTGTCCCACCGGAAGGGGCCCGTCCCGGAGAAAGCAGCCCGGCAGGCGATATTTCCTGCGGAGGCCCTTGAAAAGCGCCGGTACTTAGTGAGAAAGCTGCTCTGCGGCTTTTGAACCTAGTACCGCTGCTGCTTTTCACGGAGCGGGAGCGTGCCTCCAAAGGAAATATCGCCTGCCGGGCTGCTTCCTTCAAGCCTTTCCTGCCGGGCTGCTTCTTCAGGCCTTGCCTGCCATTCCGCTATTCCCGCTCCATCCACCTCTTCCGAAACTGCAGCGGCGGCACTCCATAATATTTTCGAAATGTCTCACAATAATAACTTCCGCCGCAGAATCCATACTCGTATGCGATATCTGTGATACAGGCATCCGAGTTCAGCAGGGCGGAAAGACTCTTTTGCAGACGCAGCTTTGTCATATAGGCAACCGGCGTGTCACGAAGATATTTTCGAAAAAGCAGGGAGCACCGGCTTTTACAGCAGGCGCCGGCCTGTGCGATATCCGCAAGCGTGACGGTCTGCGCAAAATGCTCTTCAATATATGCCATCATATTCCGAAGAGACGTCAGCTCCGCATTCTCTTTTCCGGGAAGCTGCCATTTTGCAGAAAATTTCCCGGATAATATCTCCATCATGGAAAGAAACGTTTCCATCACCCGGAAATAATCCTGCGCCTCCGCTTCGTCCTTTCCATAAAAATGATATATCTCATTTAACTTCCCCAGAATCTCCTTCTGCCAGCCGCTGTTCTCCAAATATAAAAAGGGATACCGGGCATTGCGGGTAATATGCTCTATGTATGTCTGATAAAACCACCGATTTCCCTGAAGCAGCTCCGGTGAAAGCAGGATACAGAGAAACTCGCACTCGCTATGCTCTCCTGAAAACCCGTAATGCAGCTGTCTGCTGTTTACCATAATCCCGTTGCTTTCAGACAGTTCGATCAGCTCCCCGTTTACATTGTAAGTCATTTTTCCTTTTTTGATAAGTATAAACTCCAGATCCTCATGCCAGTGGCTGACCGCGGAATAATCCGGATAACGGGAAAGAATTTCATACCGGACATAAACCGGAAACAACGGATTATTGTAAGCCACCGTCTCGGAAGAATCTACGTTAAACGCTGAGCAATATTTCCTGTCACTGTTCATATGCTCCCTCCGGCAAGAAGATTGTTATATAATTATAAATTATTTTGAAAGAATTTTAAAGATGGAAATGTTATTGTTAAAATCAGAACAGGACTGTCAGGGCAGCACACGACAGTTCCCTCAGACGGCGTTACCGTAGCATTGAAAAATATAACGGAGTCAGAAAGGAATCATACCATGAAAATGACAAACAAAGAGCGAAGAGACGCGGAACTGGCTTATATTTCGGACGACAGCATTTTTGAAGAGCAGCTCGTCTGCAGAAAGCTTCTGCAAAAACTGAATTTTATGGACCGCTCCGATTTTAAAGGCATCGGGGAAGTCGTTAAGGAGCTTCTTGGAAAATCAGAGGGCGCTTTTATCAATCCGCCCTTTTACTGCGATTACGGAAAACATATCGAGGTCGGAAAGAACTTTTTCGCCAACTACAACTGCACGCTGTTAGATGTCGCAAGAATCAAAATCGGTGACAACTGCCAGATGGCCCCGAACGTGGCAGTCTACACCGCCGGACATCCCATCCATCCCGTCACCCGTAATTCCGCTTACGAATACGGCAAAGAAGTAATCATCGGTGACAACGTATGGCTTGGCGGCAATACCGTAATCTGTCCCGGCGTACACATCGGAAGCAATGTTGTCATTGGCGCGGGCAGCGTTGTGACAAAAGATATTCCGGACTGGTGTATCGCCGCAGGCAATCCATGTAAAGTAATTAAAACAATTACAGATGATGACAAAAAGAAACTGTTTCGAAATGAAGAAATCGATGAGGAGGCGTGGGCGGATATTACATCCCGGTGCACTTTCTGAAAACGAGTGGGCGCCTCCCACCAGGCATCGCCGCCCTGCGGCAGAAAGGAAAAAAAGATGTGCTTTATTCATTCCTGTGATTCCCCTTTGGGACCCATAACACTTGCCAGCGACGGAGAATCCCTGACCGGGCTGTGGTTCGACGGCCAGAAATACTTTGGCAGCTCCCTGTCAGGAACTCCTGTCAGAAAGCATCTATCGGTCTTTGACCGGACGGCCCGGTGGCTGGAAATTTATTTCGGCGGAAAAGACCCCGGTTTTCTTCCGCCCCTGTCCATGAAATCGACTCCTTTCCGCAAATCCGTCTGGGAAATTCTGCTGACCATTCCTTTCGGGCAGACCATAACTTATGGAGAAATCGCGGCCCGGCTCGCTGGGGAGTCCGGACTGCCGCATATGTCGGCACAGGCTGTCGGCGGGGCAGTGGGCCACAATCCCATCTCCATAATCATTCCCTGCCACCGGGTTGTCGGCGCGAACGGAAGCCTGACAGGCTATGCGGGCGGCCTTGACCGGAAAATGCGGCTTCTGAAGCTGGAGCAAAAACAAGCATCCTAATTGGCATATATATGATTTCCTGTTACAGAATAAAATGCCTTCGGCATTATGTTCGGAAGAACCTCCGGTTCTTCCACACTGTGTCGAAATTTCCTATTACATAAAATATCGGCACCAGTGGAAACCGCCACTGGTGCCAGTATAATTCTTTCTGATCAAGTTATGCAAAAAAGATTACAATAATGCCTGTCCAAATACTTTTAACAGTTGTTCCTGATGAAAGGGCTTATCAACAAATCCCCTGGCACCGATTGCTTTGGCCCGATCGAAGGTATCGCCATAGGCCAAAGATGAAATGATAACAATCCTCGCATCCGGGTTGTTTTTCAGAATGATCTCTGCAGCGTCCAGCCCGTCCATCCCCTGCATAATAATGTCCATCGTCACCAGATCAGGCTTTACCTCGGCGTATTGCCTGATGGCCTCCTCGCCGCTGCGGCAGTGTGCAACGATCTGATAATCAGTACCCGCCAGGACATCTTCTAACTGAACCCTTACCAACCGAGAATCATCCACCACCATAACTCGCTTACTCATTTGATTATATCTCCTTTCTGTCAGGATCGCTCTGAAACAGTTCCGTCCGTATGGGAACAGGGAACATGATGAATCAGCTGAGCATTCTCACTGTGCTCATCAGAATAGGTAAGAACAAATTGCACCTCCTGCCCCTCAGGCTCATAGCGCCCATGACAAAACATGGGCTGGCCAAAATGAGCCGCGACCTGGGTCGCCTGGAACATTGCACCCGCAATTTTACCGCAGAGCACATTAAAATATTCTTTCGAAAATTCTTCCAGATCCTCAGGGGACACCTCGTCTTCATGGAAAGAATTACAAGCCATACGATACAGCAAGCTGGTATCGGCGCAAAGAGTAAGACTGGTGCTAAACCCCTTGTCGAACGTAATATGGACAGTGCAGATGTCTTCCCCCAGCGACTGATTATCCTGATTCAGACGCACACCGGCGGTTTGCTCCGTCACATCCTGGAGCGCCTGATCCAGTATCTGTTCCAGCCTCTCTTTTGTTACTGCAGTGTTCATAAGCCCTCCTTATTATCACGATTCAGAAGCGGATTCCCTGGGTTCTAAAGCACGCTTGATGCGTTCAAGCAGATCGCTTGTCGAAAAAGGCTTTAAGACATAATCGCGAATACCCATTTCGACACTTTTCATGACAGACTCGCTGTTCTCCGATCCGGTCAACATGATCACCGGAATATCTGCCCGTCCTTCCATGGCATGAATCAGCTGCAGAACCTGAAACCCATCCAAATTGGGCATCTGAATGTCCAGAAGGATCAGGTCAGGTTTGTTCTTCTCTAAGTATTTCAGGGCACGCATTCCGGAATTTGCCGTAACTACATCATAATATGCCCCCAGGTCATCTGTAATTCTGCGTAAAACGAACGCAGTATCATCTATTGCTAAAATACACTTTTTATCGTTCTGCTTGTTTTCGTCCATTCTTTCAGCTCCCTCCGGTTAATTAAGACGATTCAAAAGCTGGCTCAGCAACAGCTCCGCATTATCGTCTTCATATAGCTTAAGCTGCCCTTGAATCTCTTTGAGACTTTCCTCCACATCTTTCGGCAGTTCATGTTGCAGAACTGCCGCCACAATACCGGCACACTCCGATGCTCTAAAATCTTCCAATTCCTCTAAAGCCTTGCTGACCCGCTCTACCAGTTCGGATAAGGGCAGGGCAGGAAGCTTCTCCGCCTGCGGTTCATCCTGATGCCGCTGAGCCAGCGCTGCTTCTATCTGTCCAAGCAGCGCCCCATATGCCTCCAGCAACTGAGGGAGCTTCTGGCCGATGAATGCCCGATCCCCCTGTGCAGCAGCATTTTCCTGTGCGCGGGCCATTTCCGAGACTGCTATAGCTCCGATATTGGCCGAAGCGCTTTTGATCGCGTGTACTTCCGTTCGATATCCGGAGAGATCACGGTCGGCAAGCTCCTGTAAAACCTCCAGCTTGCACTGGCCATCCATATAATACAACTCCAGAAGCTCGGCAAATCCATCCTCATCACCCGAATAGTAACGCATCGCAGCGTCCATGTCAATCCCTTCAATCTGAAATGAGTCAGAATTCAGAGGCTTACACGTCTCTCCGCTATC
This sequence comes from uncultured Lachnospiraceae bacterium, assembly GCA_937910785.1. GTDB lineage: Bacteria > Bacillota > Clostridia > Lachnospirales > Lachnospiraceae > UBA3282. The sequence goes on from CALDLG010000021.1 coordinate 70,767, forward strand.
GCGGGCCTGCCGCCGATCCTCCGGAACCCAGCGTTTCAGAAGCTGATCAAGATCTTTCCGATCCAGCGGTTTAGCGATAAAATCCTGAAAACCATTGTCCAGAAACTGCTGACGCATTCCCTCCATGGCGTTAGCAGTCAGCGCAATTATGGCGGGCGCCGTTCCATTTTCACCGCAGTCTCTGCGGATGATCTCCGCCGCCTCAATGCCGTCCATCATAGGCATCATATGATCCATGAAAATAATGTCATACCGGGTCTGCCGCACCATTTCAATAGCATCCGGTCCACTTCCTGCCTCGTCTAAATTGAATTTATAATTTTTCAAAATCCCTCTGGCTACCTTGCGGTTGACCACGTTGTCATCCACCACAAGCACCTTCACATCAGGAGCGGTAAATGCCTCACTCTGTTCCAACTCCTCCTGCGTTATCTCGGGCATCTCCTCGATTGAGCGCCGGTCCACGATCTTCTGTGGAATGGTAATGGTGACCACTGTCCCCTCTCCATAGACGCTGTCCACTTTAATGGTACCGCCCATCATCTCCACCAAATGCTTGACGATGGCCAATCCAAGCCCTGTACCCTCCACGCTCCGGTTTTTCCTCGCATCCACCTGACGGAAATTCTCAAAAATCTGGCGCATATCTTCCGGCCGGATGCCGCAGCCGGTATCCTCTACCCGGAAGGTGATGATCTCTTCATCCTCGTTCTCTCCGGGCTCGCCGGTGACACTGGCCCTCACATAGCCCTCCTTAGTAAACTTAATGGCGTTGTTCAGGATATTGATTAAAATCTGCTTGATCCGTCCCTCATCACCGTTGTAACAGCAGGGAATAGATTCATCGCACTCATACTTCAGGATAAGCCCACGCTTGGAGGCTGCCATATCCATCATACCCACTACCCCACTCACCAGGGTCTTCAGGTAATAGTTTGTATACACCAGCTCCATCTTACCCGACTCCACTTTGGACAGGTCCAGAATGTCGTTGATGATCGCCAGCAGATTTTTGGCCGCTGACTGCACGTCCTTGGCATAGCCGCGGATAGCGGAGTTTTTAGTCTCTTCCATAATAATATCGTTCATCCCGATAATCGCATTCATCGGGGTGCGAATCTCATGAGACATATTGGCCAGAAACTCACTTTTGGCGGTGTTTGCCGCCTCAGCCTGCTGCCGCACTCGCTTAATCTCATTGATATAGGCTTTAATATCGGTCATATCCAGAACCAAAATGACACAGCCCTGCTTCCGACCGTTATCATCCAGAATCTGTTTACTATGGCACTCGTAGTGCTGCCCGTTAATGGAAAAGCTCCATGGAATATTCTCATTAAGCATCTCCTCCCGGAAGTCTTCCACCACCCGAATGTTTTCTCCAAGCTTGTGGGTTGGCAGGCTGGTAAAGATGCGGGCAGCTGCCCGGTTGTAACTGACCAGCCTGTCGTGGTCGTCCAGAGCAACCACACCATCGCCCAGATTCTCTAACACCTTTTCCGCCGCCAGATGGCGGAAATCGTAATTACGCCGGCTCCACACCACGATCACTACCATGGACATGGAGATAGTGAACGTCACCGGAGTGAAATCGAAAACCGGTATCAGTTTAAATATGTAGGTGATCAGAATGATAACGGGCAAGGTCGTAATGGCTAAAATGGTCTGGTACTGGCGGCTCACCTTCTGGTCCGAACGCAGACGAACGGCGCGCGCCAGGGTGAAAATAGACAAAATATAGGGAATAACGACTCGGGTAAACATGGACAGAACATACAAAGGGCCGTAGGTGATGCTGACATAGTGAAAACCGTCTGCCGTAGTCAGCCACCGGAATTCCTGATAGAAAATACCGTGCCAGTTAAAGAACGCCGCAGGCAGGATCAGAAAACTGATGGCGCCAAGCGCAATCAGCAGCTTTTTGGGCGGACGCGCATAGCAGTAAATATAGGTAAACCAGCAGTAACACAACGGCGCGAAGAAAGACCCCACATTTTCCATGGTTATCGCCGTTATGGCAGCTTCCACAGTGGGGGCAGTCAGCTCCAGCATATAGCCCACATTCTGCGCAAGAGAGCTGCACAGGATGAAAATCAGAAGTTTCTGTTCCCGCGCCCCATCCCCATTATGCAGCAGAAGCAGGGCCACAAAAGTCAGACACAAGCCAAACCCCTCTAAAGCAATAACAAAATTTACCATGCTCACTCTCCCGTCTCTGTCTTATTTCTTACATTGGCCACACCCAACAAAAGCGCCACCGCAATCACTACGTTACCAATGATTAAGGGAATCTATTTCCCGGTGATTTCCCATCTTCCGTGTGTTGCTGTGGCTGACCGATTATTCTCCCGTTCCCGCATTATTTCGTTTTCATACACGCTTCCATCACTCATGGTATCCTCGCCAAACTGCGCATATAATTGCGATAATACGCACGCTCTGCAAACGATACGCCATTTTCGGCCTAATTTTAACATAGATGCTATGGGGATGCAAGAAGATTTTTGGAAAACTCAGGAAAATCTCAGGAAAATAAAAACTCATAAATTGAGCAAAGAAAAAGAATCCACCGCAGCGATCAACTGAAATGTGGATTCCTCTCATAATCAATGCTGGTGGCCGGACTTGAACCGGCACGGGATTGCTCCCGAAGGATTTTAAGTCCTTTGCGTCTGCCTATTCCGCCACACCAGCATGACATATATGACATCATCCCGAAGATCTTTCCGAAAACTCCGGAAGGATACGACGGGAAATGTATCCAAAAATAAATGGGACCTATAGGGCTCGAACCTATGACCCTCTGCTTGTAAGGCAGATGC